>JADCJL010000190.1 GCA_020247055.1 Acidobacteriaceae bacterium
GCCAGCGCGACGATGCGTATGAAGAGATCCGGGGCGTGCTGCGGCGATTCCGGAAGACACCGGCGGCGGCCGAAGATGATTTCTCGATCACCACGGCCGACCAGATTATTGCGCAGTTCAACTCGATCAACGGGCTGATCATTCTGGTATCGACGGCGCTGTCGGGCTTGGGGCTGCTGGTGGGCGGCATCGGGGTGATGAACATCATGCTCGTGAGTGTGACCGAGCGGACGAAAGAGATTGGGACGCGGAAGGCGCTGGGGGCGCGGCGGAGCGACATTGTGATTCAGTTTCTGACCGAGGCGGTGACGTTGACGGGCCTGGGCGGTTTGCTGGGCATTGTAATTTCGATTCTGGTGACGCTGTTAGTCGGCGCGCTGGTGCCGTCGCTGCCGAGCGTGGTGCCGCCGTGGGCGGTCGGGGTCGGCTTTGGCGTGAGCGTCGGGATCGGGCTGTTTTTCGGGGTTTGGCCGGCGTTCAAAGCGGCGCGGCTCGACCCGGTCGAAGCGCTGCGCTACGAGTAAGACACCACGTGTAAGACACGACCGGCTCCAATTACTGCGACAATGTCGGAATGGTCGCTGAAATTGAAGGCGTGCGCCTGCACCTGGCGCATCCGGACGAATTGCATGGTGAATGGGTGGGGCAACAGGACGTGTTGCGTCAACTGCTGGCCGCGTGGCTGGTGATTGACGACCGGGACCTGCCGATGAACCCGCGTCTGGTGGGAAAGCCCGGGGTGGGCAAGACGACGCTGGCTTACGCGGCGGCCAAGCGGTTGGGCCGCGAGGTATACATCATGCAGGCGACCTCGGATACGCGGCCGGAGGATCTGCTGGTGACGCCGGTGATCGAAGGCGAGGGGCAACTGCGGTATGTGGCCTCGGGCCTGGTGACGGCGATGATCCGGGGCGGTATCTGCATTCTCGACGAAGGCAACCGGATGAGCGAAAAATCGTGGGCCTCGCTCGCGCCGCTGCTCGACAACCGTCGCTATGTGGAGTCGGTGATTGCGGGCATCAAGATTAAAGCCCATCCGCTGTTCCGCATCGTTTCGACGATGAACGACGACAGCTCAACCTTTGATCTGCCCGAGTACATTCACTCGCGCCTGCAGCCGCAGATCCTGATCGATTTCCCGAACTTCGACGAGGAGCTGGCGATTCTGCGGGAGAACCTGCCGTTTGCCGAAGACAGTATCCTCGAGTACGTCACCGAGTTTCTGCAGCACGCGCACGCGGCCGATGAGCGGTACTCGGCGCGCGACGGCATCAACATTGCGCGGTACACGAGCAAGCTGCGGCACATGGCCAAGGACGGCGCAATGGCCGGCGATGCGATGCGCACGGCGATTGTCGAAACGCTCGGCGAAGAGGCCCTGCGGTATGTTCCCCGCAGCTGACGAAGCGGGCAGCCTGCGGCGCGGCGCCTGGCGCTACTTTCCGGTAGCGCCGGGACGCTTGGAGTTCGCCGTCGAGGTGCGGCGGGCGATTCTGGCGGCGCAGCCGAAAGTGGTGGCTGTCGAACTGCCGCACGCCTGCGAGGAGTTTTATCTGCGGGCGATCGACCGGCTGCCACAGTGCTCGGCACTGATGTATCCGACGCCGGACGCCTTCGACCTGGGCGAGGAGTCGTTCATCTACGTGCCGGTGGAGCCGTGCGACCCCTTCGTCGAAGCGGTGCGGACGGCGCGGGAGATTGGCGCCGAGGTGCTGTTCATCGAGCCGGCGCTGCAGGACCGGCCGCACGTGGCGGCGCAGTATCCGGACCCGTACGCGATACGGCGAATTGGCCTCGACAAGTACATCGAGGCCTACCGGCTGCAGCCGCCGCCCCGGGATGAGGAGTTGGAGGCGCACGGCGCGGGGATGGCTTGGCGCCTGCAGGGCGCCGACCCGCTGGCCGACACGCTGATCGTGGTCTCGTTCAACCTGCTCGACCCGCTGCTCGACGCCATGCAGATTCCGCAGGAGGAGCCGGCCAAGCGCCTGAAGGCGTCGCGGGTGCGCCTCGTGAATCCCGACCCGGAGTGTCTGGCCGAGATCACCACCGAAATGCCGTACCTGCAGCAGCGGTACGAGTTGTGGCGGATCACCGGCAAAGAGGACATTTTGATTGACCGGCAGCGGGCCAATTTCGACCTGCTGCGCGAAGCCGAGGCGCAGTATCACAAGAACACCGGCGATACGGTGGCGCACTGGCAGCGGCGGCTGCTGGCCAAGTACATGCGGAACCTGGCGCGAACGAACCACGACCTCGTGGCCGGTCTGTTTGATGTGACGGTTGCGGCGCGATCGATTGTCGACGACAACTACGGCTGGGAGGTCTGGGAGCTGGCCAACCGGTACGCGGCCCAGAAGATTGCGCCCGATATCGAGACGATGCGCATCCAGGCCGAGAACGTCTGGCTGAATACGAAAAAGATTCGGTTGCGGCGGCGCCTGCCGCGCCCCAAGCAGCGGCTGATGCCGCGCGGGTTGAAGCAGCGCAGGAAGGAGAAGGAGCCGGGCGAATGGAAGCACCGGCTGGACGGCGAATCGATCTGCAGCTACCCGCCCGAGGACCTGGCGATTGAAACCTACGGTCGCTTTTTGAAAGAGAAAGCCCGGAGCCTGCTGAGCGAAGACCGGATGCGGGTGCAGGAGTTTTCCAGTTCGCTGCTCGACGGCATCGACCTGCGCGAGACCCTGCGCAACTGGCACAAAGGCAGCATCTACGTCCGGGAGGCCAACCGGATTGCGGGCGACGCCGGGGCGCTCTGCGTCATCTTCGACGAAGACCCCGACGACCGCTACAGCTACCTGGCCACCTGGCAGGGCGAGCACCAGAACGAATCCGACATGGCGTTTTATGCCACCAACCCGGCGGCGCACGTGGTGGGGCCGGGCATTGGGCGGGCCGAATATGGGGGCTTTCTGATGACCCTGCCGGCGCGCCGCATGTCGTATGTCTGGAGCGACCCGGACTACGCGTTTGCCGAATCGAAGTCCGAGACGCTGCTGCTGGCGGCGCTCGACTACTCGGTGGAGCGGCACGTGGTCTACGTCGCCGCCAAGCCGCCGCGCAGCGTCTTCCGCTCGATCGCCGCCCGGCTGAACCGTTCGATTATTTACATCCCGATTGGCGCCCTGTCGAGCGACAAGGTGAAACGATTACGCGTCGTACATATTCTTGATAGTTATGCACGCCGAAAGGAGGCCAAGGACTACATATGGTGATCGGACGCCGCTCGCTGCTTTGGACGCTGGCCGCCGGAACGCTTCCGGCGCAGACCGACAAGACCACGCTGGGATTGAAGGAGGTGCTGACGGTGGGGTTGAACAACGCCGTCAACCTCACGGGCCGCGTGGATGGCTTTTTTCGAAACGAAGCCATTAAAATTCTGATGCCGCCGAAGCTGCAGCCGCTCGTGCGGGGCCTACAAATGATCGGCATGGGGGCGAAGATCGACGAGTTTGTTCTGTCGATGAACCGCGCCGCCGAGCAGGCCGCGCCGCTCGCCAAGCCCATCTTCGGAAATGCCATCAAGACCGTCAACTTCGACGACGCCCGCGGCCTGCTGACGGGCGGCGAGACGGCGATCACCGACTTCTTCCGTAAGAAGACCTACGATCCGCTGGCGGTGGCTTTTCGGCCGCCGGTGGGCGAGGCGATGGGGCAAGTGGGCGCCACGCGACAGTACAACGAACTGGTGGGCCGGTTTCAGAAGATCCCATTTGCCGGCAAGCTCGAGGTGATGAACATCGAGGAGTACGTGGTGGGCAAGGCGCTCGACGGCCTGTTCTACATGGTGGCGCAGGAAGAAAAGCAGATCCGGAAGAACCCGGCGGCGCGGGTGACGTCCGTGCTTAAGGACATATTCGGCAGACGGTAAGGCCGTCGCCGAGGGGCAGGAGCGAGAGGTCGATGCGGGGGTCGGCCTGGAGTTTTTTGTTGAGGGCGCGGATGGCGAGGGTGTCGGCGTCCTGTTTGGCGGGGTTGATGACGTCGCCGTGCCAGAGGGTGTTGTCGATAAGGATGAGGCCGCCGGGGCGAACGAGTTGGAGGCAGCGTTCGTAGTAGGCGTCGTAGTTGACCTTGTCGGCGTCGATGAAGGCGAAGTCGAAGGGTCCGGTGAGGGTATTGAGGGTTTCGAGGGCGGGGGCGAGACGGAGGTCGATCTTGTGGGCGACGCCGGCCTCTTGCCAGTAGGGGCGGCCGAGGGAGGTCCATTCGTCGCTGATGTCGCAGGCGATGACTTGGCCATCTTCCGGCAGGGCGAGGGCGGTGATGAGAGCGCTGTAGCCGGTGAAGACGCCGATTTCGATGGTGCGGCGGGCTCCGGTGAGGCGGAGGAGGAGTTGCATGAACTGGCCCTGCTCCGGGGTGATCTGCATGACGGCGCGGGGGTGGGAGGCGGTGGCGGCGCGGAGGCGGGCGAGGAGGGGGTGATCGCGGAGCGAGACTTCGCGAAGGTAGCCGCTGAGAGCGGCGGTCATTTCAATGTGGGCGGAGGACATCGTTACCACGCTACCGCAAAGCGGTGCCCGCCAACGCGGCCACCAGCCCGGGAATGGTGAACTCGCGGGCTTCGACCGCGACTTCGTAGCCGTGCTGGCGGACGGTCGAGCTGGTCACCGGACCGATGGAGGCGATGCGGGCGCCGGCGTCGAGGAGGCGTCCGCCGCCGAGGGCGAGAAAGTTCTTGACGGTGCTCGAACTGGTAAAAGTGACCCAATCGGCGGCGGCGACGGCGGACAGATCGGTAGCCGGAACCGCCGTATAGTAGGCTTCCACCACGTCTACCTGCGCCCCGCGCGCGCGCAGAGCGTCCGGCGCCACATCGCGGGCGACGGCGGCGCGGGGGAGGAGGATGCGCTGGCCGGCGAGATCATACTTTTCGAGGGCGGCCACGAGGCTCTCGGCCACGTACTCTTGCGGGATGACGTCGACTTTGAGATGCAGCGCCGTGAGAGCGGCGGCGGTGGCCGGGCCGATGGCGCAGAGGCGGGCGCGGAGTTGGCGGAGATCAACCGGGCTGGCATCGAGCGCGGCGAGGAAGCCACGCACCCCGTTGGCGCTCGTAAAGATCAGCCAGTCGTAGCTGGCCAACTGCGCGATGGCGGCGGCGAGAGGGGCGGGATCGCGGGGCGGCCGGATTTCGATGGCGGGTAACTCGAAGACCTCGGCGCCGAGCGCGCGGAGGGGGTCGGCCATGCCGGCGCGCGTCGTGACGATGCGCTGGCCGAAGAGGGGAAGTTTTTCAAACCAGTTGAGCTTTTCGCGGAGGGCGACAACTTCGCCGATGACGACCGAGGCGGGCGGGCGCATCTGGGCGGCGGCGACCTGCGCGGGGAGATCAGCGAGGGTGGCGACAATGGTCTGCTGGTTGGGCCGGGTGCCCCAGCGGACGGCCATGGCGGGGGTGGCGGGGTGGCGCCCGGCCGCGATGAGCCGGGCGGAAATGTCGCCGATGGCGGTGAGCCCCATGTAGATGACCAGCGTTTCGGCGTGGCCGACGCGGGACCAGTCGATTTGTTCGGGCTGGTGGCCGGTGACGAAGGTGACGGCGCTCGTGTGGTCGCGGTGGGTCAGCGGCACGCCGGAGTAGGCGGCGATGCCAAGGGCGGCGGTGACGCCGGGGACGATTTCGTAGGCGATGCCGGCTTCGACGAGCGCCTCCATCTCTTCCCCGCCCCGGCCGAAGATGAGCGGGTCGCCGCCCTTGAGGCGGACGACAAGGTGGCCGGCGCGGGCGTGGCCGATCATCAGCCGGGCGATCTCGGACTGCGGCATCGCGTGGTCGGCCTTCTTTTTGCCGACGTAGATACGTTCGGCGGCGGGGGAGGCGTAATCGAGCACGGCGTCGCTGGCGAGGTGGTCGTGCAGAATGACATCGGCGCGGGCAAGGAGTTCGCGGCCTTTGATCGTCAGCAGGCCGGGATCACCCGGCCCCGCGCCGACGAGATAGACCTTCATGGGTGGTACACCTGCTCGAGAATGGCGCGGGCGCCGCCGTCGAGCAACCGCTGGCCGAGGGCGGCGCCGACCGCTTCGGCATCGTCGCCGGAGGCTTCGGCGCGGATGACCAGCCGTCCATCGGGAGAGACGCAGACGCCGTGGAGGTGGACCGCCTCGCCGGCAAGGGTAGCGTGGGCGCCCAGCGGCACCTGGCAGCCGCCGCCGAGGGCGCGCAGGGCGGCGCGTTCGGCGGTGACGCAGCGGCGGGTGGCGGCGTCGTCGAGCAGGGCGGCGGCGTCGAAGCCGGGGCCGGCGGCGAGGGTTTCGATGGCGAGCGCGCCCTGGGCCACGGCGGGCATCATCAGTTCCGGAGCGAGGTACTCGGCAACGTGGGCGCCGAGGCCGAGGCGATGGAGGCCGGCGGCGGCGAGGATGATGGCGTCGTACTGGCCCTCCTGCTGCTTGCGCAGGCGGGTATCGACGTTGCCGCGAATGTTTTCGATGACGAGGTCCGGCCGCCGCGCCTGCAACTGGGCGGCACGGCGGAGCGAACTGGTGCCGACCTTGGCGCCGGCGGGCAGGTCAACAAGCCGGCGGCCGACGACGACATCGCGCGGGTCTTCGCGGACGGGGATGGCCGAAAGCACGAGACCGGCGGGCAGTTCCGTCGGCATGTCCTTGCAGGAGTGGACGGCCAGATGCACGCGGCCATCGAGCAGCGCCTCTTCGATCTCTTTGGTGAACAGGCCCTTCGAGCCGATTTTCGAGAGCGATACATCGGTGATCCGGTCGCCGGTGGTCTGGATGATTTCGATCGAGACGGAGTAGCCGCGCTGTTCGAGTTGGGACTTCACCCAGTTCGACTGCCACAGCGCCAGTTGGGAGCCGCGGCTCCCGATAATGAGCGGGTTATTCATCGGTTTCAAGGCGGAAGAGGCGGCGCACGAGGGCGACGGCCTGCCAGCCATCTTCCTGCGTAGCGGCCTTGCGCAGTTCGGAGATAGCGCCGTGGGCCACCTTGTTCATGAGCCCTTTGGTGAGGGCTTCGAGCGCCTCCTCCTGCTGCGGGGAGAGCGCGCCGAGCTTGGCGCGCATGCGCTGCAGTTCGGCGCGGCGAAGGTGATCGAGGTGTTCCTGCAGTTCGACGATGATGGGGGTAGCGGCGCGGGTCTTGAGCCGGGCGACGAGCTTTTCCACCTCTTCAGCGATGATGGCTTCCCCGGTGGCGGCTTCGGATTCCCGCTCCTTGCGGTTCTGGTCAACCACTTTGCCAAGGTCGTCGATGTCGTAGAGGAAGACGTTTTCGAGCTGGTTGACGGCCGGTTCAATGTTACGCGGCACGGCGATATCGATGAGAAACATGGGGCGGCCGCGACGGAGGCCCATGGCGCGCTGTACCTGCTCGCGGGTGAGGAGGTAATGGGGGGCGCCGCTCGAGGTGATGACGATGTCCACCTCGGGCAGCGACTGCGCGAAGGCGTCGTAGTCGATGATGGTGCCGCTGAAGATCGCGGCCATCTCTTCGGCGCGGGAGCGGGTGCGGTTGGTGACGAGGATGCGGCTGACGCCGCTGCGGTGGAGGTGCCGGGCGGCGAGTTCGCTCATCTTGCCGGCGCCGACCAGCAGCACGCGGCAGTCCTTCAGATTGCCGAAAATCTCGCGGGCCAGTTCGACGGCGGCGAAGCTGACCGAAACGGCATTCTGGCCGATCATCGTCTCCGTGCGGACGCGCTTGGCGACCGAGAAGGCGCGGGTAAGCACGGTATCGAGGTAGGTGCCCACCGCGCCGGAACTCTTGGCGACGGCGTAGGCCTGCTTCAGCTGGCCGAGGATCTGCGGTTCGCCGAGGACCATGGAATCGAGCGAGGAGGCGACGCGGAACAGGTGGCGGATGGCGTCGCGGTCGTCGTAGGTGTACAGGTGCGCCCGGAGCTTTTTGCTTTCGACGTGCCGGGCCCGGCCGAGGAACTCTTCGAGCGACCGCTGGGCGTCCACCTGGTCGTCGGTGGCAACGGCGATTTCGACGCGATTGCACGTCGAAAGAATCAGGCCTTCGTGGAAGCCGGCGCTTTCGCGCAGTTCGCGTAGAGCGTCCGGGAGAGCGGCGTCGGAGAAGGCGACGCGCTCGCGCACTTCGACTGGCGCCGTCCGGTGATTGATGCCTGTGACGTGGAGCTTCATCGGGCGAGCAGACCACGCAGATCGGTATGGGAGACCCAGGTGAGCGCGCTGAACATCAGCATATAGATGGAGAGGAAGGCGGCGCGGCGGCCGCGCCATCCGGCGCTCGAACGCAGGTAAACCACCACGAGATAAAAGATCCAGGTAAACAGGGCGATGTGCACTCTGCCCTCGCTGATCCAGCGGGTGCCGGATTCGATGTAGGCCCACAGGCAGCCCGTGATGACCCCGGCCGTGGTGCAGACAAATCCTACCGCCATCGACCGGGAGCTGAGCGAATCGAGGGTGCCGAGCGGCGGGAGTCGATCGAAGAGACCGCCCGCGGATTTCGATTTCAAGTGACGCTCCTGCAACAGGTAGAAGACGGAACTGCCGGCCATCAGCAGCATGGCGGCGTATCCGCCCAGGACGAGCAGAACATGGGCGAGCAGCCAGGCGTCGCGGAGCGTGGGGGCCCCCCACGGCTCTACCGGCACGGCCGTCGCGCCGATCATCGCCAGCAGAAAAGTGACGGGGAAGATGAAGATGGCCAGACTGGAGAAGTCATACAGCTTGTAGACAACCAGAAAAGCGACCGCAATCAGAATCGCGCACGCGCTGATGGTTTGATGAAAGGTCTGTAGCGCGAGGTGCCCGCTTTGCATCGACTGTTCGACGATCGATACGGCATGCAGCAGAACCCCGGCGGCAAACGCGGGGAGCGCGAAAGAGAACAATCGGCTCGAACGGCGCCAGACAAAAAACAGGACGTGGACCAACCCAACGGCGTAAAGCACCGTCGCCACCCGCAGCCAAAGTATGCTGATGTCTTGCATCGATCCCACTTCTCAGTATATCGAGTAACCCTATGAGCACTACCTTAGAAGGAAAGAGAGCCCTGGTGACCGGGGGCACGCGCGGCATCGGCCGGGCCATCGTGGAGCGGCTACTGGCGGCGGGCGCCCGGGTGGCCTTCTGCGGAAGAAGCGAGGCCGACTGGGCCGAGGAGGAGTTGCGCGCCCGCGGCTTCACGCAGGCCTTCGCGACCTCCTGCGATGTTTCCATTCCGGAACAGGTGGAGGAACTGTTCCGGTTCGCCGATGCCAAATTGGGAGGTTTGGACATTCTGGTCAACAACGCCGGCATTGGGATCTTCAAGCCGACGGCGGAACTGACCATCGAGGATTGGCGGCGCACGATCGACATCAACCTGAGCGGCAGCTTTTACTGTTCGCGGGCGGCGCTCGAGCGGATGCGGCCGGCCGGCGGCGGCTACATCATCAACCTGTCGAGCCTGGCCGGAAAAAACCCATTTGCGGGTGGGGCGGCCTACAATGCATCCAAGTTCGGATTAAACGGGTTCAGTGAAGCGATGATGCTGGATCACCGGCAGGAAGAAATCCGAGTCACTTACATCATGCCGGGGAGTGTAGACACGAATTTTTCCCCACGAACCGGGGGAAAAGGCGCAGATTGGAAGATTGCTCCCGAAGATGTTGCCGATATGGTTCTTGCGGTATTGAGAATGCCCGCGCGAACTTTGGTGAGCCGGGTAGAGATACGGCCCTCGAAACCGGGGAAGTAGCTGGCGAATTTCGGTCTTGGCAATCGGCATCTGAATTGCTCAGGTGTTGGTTGAGGTAATTGGTGATCAGACCATTACGCAGACCAATTCAAGAGATCCCGGGAACGACCCAGCCGGACCAACTTGCCGCTTCACCACCAAGATCGTGGTACCCCCAAATGAAATGGCAAAGGAGTAGTGGCATGACGCGACTGGCGAGTCTAGGAATATCCGGGTCCGGCGGATCAGGAAAAAACCAATTAACCAGTGTGCGGCTCGATCCCTCGAAAACGGGCAGGGAGGCCGAGTCGCTGGACGCGCATTTGCGGCGGATGGTCATCGGGCAGGACGAGGCGATCGATCAGATTGTCAACATCTACCAAATGCACCAAACCGGGCTCAATCCGCCGGGCCGGCCCGTGGGCAACTTTCTGTTTCTGGGGCCGACCGGAACGGGCAAGACGCGCATCGTTGAGGCAATGGCGGAGAGTCTGGTAGGCAGTCCGCGGGCGGTGGTCAAGATCGATTGCGCTGAGTTCCAGCACAGCCACGAAATTGCCAAGCTGATCGGTTCGCCGCCCGGGTATCTCGGTCACCGGGAGACCCACCCGCTCCTCAGCCAGGAGACGATTAACCAGCACCACACCGACCGGGTCAAGCTGAGTTTCATTCTCTTTGACGAGATCGAGAAAGCCTCCGACTCGCTGTGGAATCTGTTACTGGGAATTCTTGACAAAGCGACCCTGACGTTGGGCGATAACCGCAAGGTGGACTTTAGCCGGGCGCTCATCTTTCTGACGTCGAATCTTGGCGCGAGTGAGATGGCGAGCCTGCTGCAGCCCAAACTCGGTTTTGGCCTCGAGCGCAACGGCGCCACCGATCCTGGCCATGCTCCCGGCCATATCGACGAAAAGATGCTGGGGAAGATCTCCCGTTCCGGGGTTGAAGCCGCCCGGAAGAAGTTCACCCCGGAGTTCATGAACCGCCTCGACAAGGTCGTTGTCTTTCAGCCGCTGGGCGAAAAGCAGATGCGGCAGATCCTCGATATTGAGCTTAAACTCGTCCAACAGCGGGTTTTCCAATCCTCGGCCGAACGCGCCTTCGTATTTCATTGTTCCGACGAAGCCAAAGACTCCCTGCTGCGCGATGGCATCGATGCCAAATACGGTGCGCGGCATCTGAAGCGCGCCATCGAGCGATTGCTGGTGCAGCCGCTATCGAACCTGATCGCTACCGACCAGATCCGCATGGGCGACTCGATCCGGGTTAGCGTTGATCCGTCGACCGGCCAACTCACCTTCCTGCGCGAGGCCGAAGGGATGAGTCCCGTCACGATGGCGCAGGTCACCAACCTCGGCTTCACGCAGCAAATGGCCGTTGCGCAGATCGCCATTGACGCCGAGAGTGGACGCCCGCAATCCGCCCGCTACTCGCGGCGTTAACTAATGCGAGACCTTGGGCTCCAGGGTCTTGGCCTCTTCAATCCAGCCTTCCACCTGCTTGGCGCTGGGCGTTGTCCCGGCAATGTTCTTCGCCTCGTTGATCTCCACCAGCTTGGTGGTCAGATTGGCGGCGTTGCGATTCCGCAACTCCTTCACGGTATCCACCCCGGCTGCCTCGAGCAACTCAGCGTACTGCGGACCAACGCCCTTGATCCGGATCAGATCAGCGTGATTGACCCAACGCAGAATCAGTTTTTCACTGATCCCCGTCTTCTCGGCCAAGGCAGCGCGACCCTTGGGCGCGCCGCCTTGCTCCAACAGCGTTTCCACCGTAGCCACACCGGCCTCGGTTAGCTTTACCGCGTAGGCAGGGCCTACACCTTCAATTTCTTCAATTTTCATGGGGCGAATAGTCCTCGCCCCACACTGTATCGCAAGTGTGCGCTAAGACGCACACTCCCCGCGGCCCAACTGCAGCGAAAACGCCACGTCGTCGCCCCAGTCCATGTACATCTCGTCAGTGAACTCGGCTGGTTTAGCCAAGTCCGCCGTCATCTCCTTGAAGAACGCCACCTTGTGCCGCAGCACATACTCGCGGAACGATTCGCCCGCTTGACGATCCACCAGGAAATGGTCAATCACCCGCCGCACGGCTACCGTCGCCAGCCGCGCCGGCAGACTCTGAATCGCCAAACCGAACTTCAGCATGCCTTCCCGGTCATGGCCGCCGCCGAGCAGCATCAGATAGTAGGGCACTTCCTTGCCGTTGATCTTACGCGAGTTGCCGTAGAAGCCGAGATCCGCAATCCAGTGCTGGCCGCAGGAGTTCGGACAGCCGCTGATCTTCACGCTCATCCGGCGCACCTGCGGGTCACGGTAATCCGCCACCGCCTCCGAGATCGCCGCCGCCAGGTTCATCGACTTCGTTAGAGCCAGATTACAGCTGTAGCCGCCGGGGCAGGAGACGGTATCGGTAATCTCATAGGCACCCGCATCGGCCAAACCCACCGCCTGCAGCGCCGCATGCACCCGGCGCAGGTTATGCACCGCAATCCAGGCCACCATCAGGTTCTGGTCGATGCCGACCCGGACGTAGCTATCACCGGCGTCGCGCGCCAACTTAGCCACCGCGCGCATCTGCGCACTCACCAGATTGCCCTGCGGGCAGCGGATGGTAACGATCGCGTAGCCCGGATGCTTCTGCTCCTGCACGTTCGTTTCGAGCCACCGGTCAAAGGCGGGGTCGGCCGGCGTGGCGCCGAGCACCGGCAGTTGGCCGCCTTCGCCGAGCGGGAACGGCTGCAGACGGAAGCCGCCAAAGTTTTCCGGCACATGGGTCGGTTCAGGCGTCCCGCCGTTGGCGAGAATGTCAGCGTAATTGGCTTCGATCGTCTGCTTCACCCATTCGAGACCACGCTCGCGCAGCACGAACTTCAAGCGCGCCTTGTTCTTATTGCCCCGGTTGCCGTGCTGATTGAACAGCCGCAGCACCGCTTCGGTACGCGGAATCAGCTTGTCTTCGGGCAAAAACTCATCGAGCAGCACCGCTTCGTTCGGCAGCGGGCCCAAACCGCCTCCCAGCACCGTCCGGAATCCCCGCTGCCCGTCGCGGATCACCGCCGTGCAGCCAAGGTCGTGAATCGCCAGCGCCATGTCGTCGCGCTCCCCGCCGCCGAAGAAGGCCATCTTGAACTTCCGCGGCATCGCATCGGTCAGCGGGTTGTGCAGAAACGCCAAGGCCACTTTCCGCACGTAGGGCTGCACGTCGAACACTTCGTTGGCCAGCAGGCCGGCCAGCGGCGACGCGGTAATGTTACGCACCGTGTTGTAGCAGGCCTCGCGCGTCGTCAGCCGGACATCGGCGAGCTTATGGAGCAGGTCGGCCACACGCGGCAGCGGAACAAAATGGTACTGCATGTTTTGCCGCGTCGTCAGATGCCCTTTGCCCGCCGCAAACTCGTCGGCCACGTCAGCCAGGCAATCCATCTGCTCGGCGGTCATGATGCCGCCCGGCACCTTCGTCCGGATCATGTGCACGCCGTCCTGCCGCTGCGAGTAAACGCCCCGGCGCAGCCGCTCGGCGCGGAACTGGTCGGCCGTGAGAGTGCCCGCCAGATAGTCGGCCGCTACCGCACGAAAGCGCTCAATGTCCTCGCGCACCGTCCGGTCGTACGCCGCTTCAACGGCTTCTCGCGTGGGGGTGTTTAATTCAACCAAAACCAATCTCCCTTATCTCTATCGAGATTAACACATTCGCACGCCCTACTCCGCTTCCCGGCCCGCCGTAGAATGGTTCCATGCGTGTCGCTGCCCTGCTCCTGGCCACCGTCCTGTTTGCGCAGACGGCAAAAGAGCAGGCATGGCAATTTTACCAGCAACAGCGCTTCGCCGAAGCCGCCACGCTCTACGAGAAGCATCTGGCGGCCCATCCCCAGGACCGCCCGGCCGCCCTGCTCCTCGGCCTCGCCTGGCAGCAAGCCGGCGAACTCGCCCAAGCCGAAGCGCTGTTTGCCCGCGTAAAGGCCCCCTACTTCCTCGCCCGCGTCCAGTTCCTCCGCGGCCGTTTCGACGAAGCGCTCGCCAGCGCCACCGCCGCCCTCGCCGCCGGCGAGCCCCCGGCGCGCGTCTGGCAGCTCCGCGGGCGCATTGAAGAAGAGCGCGGCAACCTCGAACTTGCCGCCGCCCACTATCGCCGCGCCGATTCGCCGGAGGGCCGCTCCGGCCTCGCCAGCGCCCTCTATAAACTCGGCCGCTACCCCGAAGCCCGCCAGGCCGCCACGACCGCCGGCAACGCCGAAGGCCGCCAGATCCTCGAAAAAATCGCCCGCGCCCCCGTCGCCGCGGCCCCCGGCGCACTCCTCGTCCCCCGCTTCACCCCCCACGAACTCCCCTTCACCCTGCACCACTCCCCCACCGCCGCCAAACACCTCGTCTCCACCATGGCCGGCGGCCTCGCCGCCGCCGACTTCGATGGCGACGGCCTCGTCGACCTGTTCTTCCCCAACGGCGCCGACCCGCGCACCCTGCGCAAAGCCGGGCCGCAACACGCCAACACCCTGCTCCGCAATCGCGGCCCCGCCGGCTGGCAGGCCGTCCCCCTACCCGGCGACGGCTTCTCCATCGGCGCCGCCGTCGGCGACTACGACAACGACGGCGACCCCGACCTGTTCGTCGCCGGCGCCGGACGCAACCTCCTCTACCGCAACGATCGCGGCGCCCTCACCCCCATCCCCTCCGCCATCGCCGACGAACCCTTCTCCGTCGCCGCCGCCTGGTTCGACTACGACCGCGACGGCGACCTCGACCTGTTCGTCGTCAACTACCTCGCCTGGACCCCGGCCCAAAACAAGTTCTGCGGCGACCCCGCCAAGGGCCTCCGCGTTTACTGCAACCCCAAGGAGTTCGCCCCCCTCGCCAACCGCCTCTACCGCAACCGCGGCAACGGCACCTTCGAGGACGTCTCCACCCCCAGCGGCATCGCCCGCCACCGCGGCAAGGGCATGTCGGTGGCCGTCGCCGACTTCGACGCCGACGGCTGGCTCGACCTGTTCGTCACCAACGACAACCTGCCCAATTTCCTGTTCCACAACAACGGCGACGGGACGTTTGCCGAGACGGGCCTCGAATCCGGCGTCGCCCTGAGCGAAAGCGGCCAGCCGGTCTCGGCCATGGGCACGGCCGTGGCCGACTTCGACCGCGACGGCCGCCCCGATCTCCTCTTCACGGCTCTGGTCCGCGAAACCTTCCCCCTGCTCCGCAACCTCGGCGGCGGCCGTTTTCAGGACGTCACCTACCCCGTCAAACTCGGCGCTCTCTCGATGACCCGCTCCGGCTGGGGCGCGGTCTTCGGCGACTTCAACAACGACGGCTGGCTGGACCTGCTCACCGCCAACAGCCACGTCACCGATAACATCGCCGCCGTTTCGAACGAGGTGTACGAGGAGCCTTCGACGCTCTTTCTCCAATCGCAAGGCGTCTTCCGCCAGGCGATTCCCGTGACGCCGCCGGGCGCCTGGCGCGGCGCGGTTATCGCCGACTTCGATAACGACGGCCGCCTCGACGCCGCCCTCACCCGCCTCGGCGCCCCCGCCCTGCTGCTGCGCAACGCGACCGAACCGGCCGGCCGCTCTCGCCGCGACCCGCGCCCGGCGCTGCTCCCCACCGCCTGCGGCTACGCCAGTTCCTGCGCCGCGCCGCTCCACACCGGCCTAGGCCAGGATATCCCGCACTAACTCCCCGTGCACATCCGTCAGCCGGAAGTGCCGCCCGCTGTAAAAGTAAGTCAACTTAGTATGGTCCAAGCCCATCAGATGCAGCAGCGTCGCGTTGAGATCATGCGGATGCACCGGCTTGTCCACGGCCTTATAGCCGAACTCATCAGTCGCCCCGTGCACGTAACCGCCCTTCACCCCGCCGCCCGCCAGCAGAATCGAATACCCCAGCGAGTTATGATCCCGCCCGTTATGCAGCTTCGTCGTCGAGGAGGTCTCCACCGCCGGCGTCCGCCCGAACTCGGTCCCCACCACCACCAGCGTCTCGTTCAGTAACCCGCGCTCGTCCAGATCCGCCACCAGCGCCGCCACCGCCGGATCGGCCTGCCGCGCCAGCCGCGCGTGCGATTGAATATCTTCGTGCGCATCCCAGGGCTGCGAGTTGCCGAAGTAGATCTGCACCATCCGCACCCCCTTTTCCACCATCCGCCGCGCCATCAGACAGCCCCGGCCAAACGCCGAATCCCCGTAGCGCTCCCGCGTCGCCGCCGTCTCCCCCGCCAGATCAAACACCGCCGGCCCCTCACTCTGCATCCGGTAGGCGATCTCCATCGACTCAATGGTCGCCTCCAGTTGCCCGTCGCCGCCCCGCGCCGCCAGATGCTCCTCGTTCAACTCCTTCAGCAGATCCAGTTGCCGCCGCTGCGCCGCCGGCTCCGTCCGGCCGCGGTCCACATACTTGATCAGCTTCTTCGGGTCCGTCTCGTTGATCCCGATAAACGTTCCCTGATAAACCGCCGGCAGAAACGCACTCTCCCACAGCGGCGGGCCCACCACCGGCGTCCCCGGACACATCACCACATAGCCCGGCAGGTTCCGGTTCTCCGTCCCCAGCCCGTAAGTCAGCCAGCTGCCGAGCGACGGCCGCCCCGGCTGAATCGCCCCGCAGTTGGTCATAAACAGCGACGGCTCATGGTTCGGCACGTCGTTATACATCGACCGGATTACCGTGAACTTATCAATCTGCGCGCCGATGCGCGGAAAGATCTCGCTGACTTCAATCCCGCTCTGCCCCTGCCGGCGGAAGGCGAACGGCGACCGCAGCAGCGACCCCGTCACGCGCTCCGTCTTCGGGTTGCCGCCCGGCATCGGCTGGCCGTGATACTTCGTCAGCGCCGGCTTGGGGTCGAACGTATCCACCTGCGACATCCCGCCGTTCAGAATCAGGTAAATGATGTGCTTGGCCTTGGCCGGAAAGTGCGGCGCCCGCGGCGCGAAGGCGTCGGCGGCCAGCAGTTGCCGCAGCGCCACGCTGCCGAATCCCAATCCCGTACGGGTCAATAGATCTCGTCTAGTCCACATAGAGAAACTCGTTCGAACTGAGTAACACCTGGGCGTACTCCACCGGCGACGCCTGCGCCAGGAATCGCTCACCCCGCTCCCGCTCCCGCGCCGAAGGGGCCCGCTGAAACAGCAGCGCATAGGCTCGCTCCACGCTCGGGGCCCGCCCGGCGAAGGCCGCGGCGCGCTGCTTGATGAAGTCGCTGTTCAGGAAGAAGAGCCGCTGCAGCGGCACGTTGGTGGCCGCCCGGTGTTCGGCGCTCACGCTCGAACTCGGAAAGTCGAACAGCGCCAGCGTCTCGTTCTGCTGATAGCGGCCCACGCGCGCGTAAACGGTCCGCCGCCGCAGCTTGTCATCGAGCGGCGCCGACTCCCCGCCCACCCGCGCCTCGAGCTCGCCCGAGACGGCCAGCAGCGCATCGCGCATCGACTCCGCGTCCAGCCGCCGTCGCTCGGCGCGCCAGAACAGGCGATTATCCGGGTCCACCTGCTGCGCCGCCGCCGTCCGCGCGCTTGAGGCCTGATAGGTCTCGCTCAGCACAATCTCGCGGATCAGCGCCTTCGGCGACCACCGCAGCGCCACGAAACGCGCCGCCAGATACTCGAGCAGCTCCGGGTTACCCGGCCGCTCGCCCATCAGCCCGAAGTTCGACGGCGTCCGCACCACGCCGTGGCCGAACAGGTGCGCCCAGATGCGGTTGGCCATCACGCGCGCGGCCAAAGGATGCCGCACAATCGCTTCGGCCAGCTGCAGCCGCCCGCTTCCCTGCCCCAGCGACTCGCCGCCCAGCGCCGTCAGAAACTGGCGCGGAATCTTCGGCCCCAGCGCCTCGGGGTTGCCGCGGATGTTCAGTTCGAGGTCAATCGGCTCTTCGTGCTCGGCCACGCCGTGCAGGAACGGATAGGCCGGCGGGCTCGCCTTCTTCAGCCGGTCGAGTTCGGCGCGCAGGGCTTCCAGGTGCCGCTTCCATTCGCCGCTCAAAAACCGGTCGACGTCCTTTACCCGCAGCAGCGCCCCGTCGCCGCTGAACATCTTCCGCCAAAGGGTGTAGCGGTCGCGCTCGAGCGACTCGGTGGGGATCTCCGAGCCCGGGTTGAAGTCGGCCTCCGAATCGTAGTTGCCCGGCAGGATCACGATGCGGCGTTTGGTGGGCGGCGGGGCGGCGCGGGCCACAAGCTTGGCGTTGGCGGCGTCGAGCGTCTTTTTCTCTTCGGCGATGGCGAGGACCAACTGCTGAAACGCTTCGGCGGCGGCGCGGTCCTTGCGCTTGTCCCATTCGGCGCGGAACGGCTGATCCTCATCCGGCTTGGCGAGGTAGTCGCGCCAGCGTTTGGCCAACTCGGCGTCGAGGTCGCCCGTGCCGGTCATCAGGTCGGCGATGCGGTGGGCGAGGATGCCGGCGAGCTGCTCGCGCTGCTGGTCGAGGAAGGCATTGATAGCCTTCTCTTGTTTAACGATCTTCTTTCGGTGCGCCTCGTAGCGTTCGACCTCCTCTTTTGGCGCGAGCGGGTACTCTTTGTAGGCCGTGCTCGCAAAGACGCCGCCGAGCGCATAGTAGTCGCGCTGCGAGATCGGATCGTACTTGTGGTCGTGGCAGCGGGCGCAGGCGGCGGTGATGCCGAGGAAGCCGCGGGTGACCATGTCGATGCGGTCGTGCCGTTCATCGGCCCGCGCCTGCGGCGGCTGCGAGATGCCGTAGTACCAGGGCCCCAGGCCGAACAGGCCCAGGCCGCCGAGATACTTCTCGCGCTCGGGCAGCAGGTCTCCGGCCACCTGCGCCTTCACGAACAGGTCATAGGGCATGTCGTGGTTGAAGGCCTGCACGACCCAGTCGCGATAGCGCCAGGCGTTGGCGTAAGGATGCGGCGCGGTGCCGTGGAAGTCGTCTTCGCCGTAACGGGCCACGTCGAGCCAGTGCCGGCCCCAGCGCTCGCCGAAGTGCGGCGAGGCGAGCAGCCGGTCCACCAGCTTCGGCACATTCGGGTCGGCCAGAAAGGCGGTGGCCTCGGCTTCGGTGGGCGGCAGGCCGGTCAGATCGTAGTGGATCCGGCGCAGCAGCGTGCGGGCATCGGCGCGTGGGTTCGGGGTGAGCCCCTTCCTGACGAGGCCGGCCCGCACGTGGCCGTCAATCGTTCCTTCCACCGCACGCAGCGGCGTGAAGCTCCACCACAGCTTCGGCTTCGGCTGCGCCAGCGCAGCCCACGCAATCAGAACCAGGCTCCAACGCACGCTCTTATTCTACTTGCGCGCGATCCACACAAGAAAGAGGCCGTCCGGGTCGACGTCCTCCCAATACGAGATCGGCCGGCTGGTGACCTCCCGGCAGTGCCGGCGCAGCATCGTCTCCAGTTCGCGCTGGCCGAACCACCGCTCCCAGGCCGGCGTTTCAAACCGCCCCCAGTGGTCTTTGTTCTTGTCGATGACGACAATAGCCCCGCCCGGCCTGACGACGCGGCAGAGCTCGGCAACGGCGCGTTCGATCTCGACAGCGTGTTCGAGCGACTCGGTGGCGTAGGCCGCATCAAACGCCGCCGTCGAAAACGGCAGCTCCGTAAGCGACCCCGCCACGGGCCACAGCGGCGGCCGCACATGGCGCAGCATGGCCTCGGCCAGGTCCATGCCGCACAGCTTGGCGCCGGGGTACTCGGCCAGCAGCGCGCGCGCAAAGCGGCCCTTGCCGCAGCCGGCGTCGAGCACGCGCTTGCCGTTGAGGTCGCCAAAGGTTTCGAGTAACACCCGCACGTGCAGAATGCGCGGGTCGATCGTCGACGGGAAGTGCTCCTCGTCGGCGGCTGCCTCTTCAAACGAACGGCGGATCCGCTCGCGCAGATCCGCCGTCAACTCCGGTTTCTTCTTCACAAACCGATCGAACAGACCCATTTAGGCCTTGGTGAGGAAGATGGGAATGCCGAGTTTGTTCGCGTAGATGGGCCGGTAGCGGTCGGTGTTGTACATCGTCTCAACGTCCACTTTCCGCGGTCCGAGCTTGGGGTCGGGGATCTCCACCATCGCGTAGCAGCCGTGGTTGATAGCCGCCATCAGGCCGCTCTGGCCCGCGAGAATCGCATCGAAGGCCATGTTGCCGAAGGTGGTGGCCACCATCTTGTCGACGAAGTCCGGGCTGCCGCCGCGGAGGTCGTACGTAAGGTCGCTCACAATCGCTTCGAGGCCCGCCCGCTTCTTGGCCTGCTCGGCGAACAGCTCGCCGACGTTCATCTTGCGGCGGTGGCCGTAGTCGTCCGGCTCGCCGTACTCCTGCACCTGATAGCCTTCCCAGGCGGCGCCCTCGCTGAGCACCGTCAGGCAGTAGCTCGACGGGTTATTGCGCTTGTCGCGGGCGAGCAGCTCGAGCATCTTATCGAGGTCGAAGGCGTGTTCGGGGATGCCGCAGCGGATGGAGGTGACGTAGGCGGTGTAGAGCGCCGTGTAGCCGGCGTCGCGGCCGAAGATACGGAACACGCCGAGCCGCTCGTGCGAGCCGACCGTGGTCCGCTGCCGCTGAATGGCGTCGTGCGCGCGCGAGATCGCCGTCGAGAAGCCGATGCAGTACTCGGTGTCGCGAACGTCGTTGTCCATCGTCTTGGGCACGGCCACGACGCGGAATCCCTGCTTGTGCAGCTTCTGCGCGTAGCTCAGCGTGTCGTCGCCGCCGATGGCGACGAGGCAATCGACGCCCAGCTTTTCGAGGTTGGCAATCACATGCTTCGAGATGTCGTAGGCCGTGTAGGTCTCGCCCTTCTTGGTGACGGTCTCGGGCGTGAAGCTGTCCGCGCTCAGGAACGAGGGGAGCTTGCGCATGCGGGCCGGGTTGGTGCGGCTTGAGTGGAGATAGGTGCCACCGGAGCGGTCGATGGTAGCCGTGTTCAGACGGTCGAGCGGCATCAGATACCGCTTCTTGCTCTCCTCGTCGTCCAGGTTCAGATGCGTGAGCCCCTCCCAGCCGCGCCGGAAGCCGAGCACGTCAATACCGAGTTCGGTGGCGCGGTAGGTGACCCCCTTGATGACTGAATTCAAGCCGGGGACATCGCCGCCGCCCGTCAGAATGCCAATACGCTGAATACCCATGAAGCTCCTTTTTCTTTGGTTTCCCTGTACCTTTCAGTATAGCGGCCGGCCGGCAGTGATACACTGCAGACGATGATTACAGCGCAAGCCGGCGACAAGGTGAAGGTGCATTATCAGGGCACCCTCGCTGACGGCACCATCTTTGATTCCTCCGAAGGCCGCGACCCGCTGGAGTTCACGCTCGGTACCGGCCAGGTGATCCCCGGTTTTGACGCAGCGGTCATCGGCCTTTCGCCCGGCCAGTCCGTCGTCACGACCATTCAACCCGACGACGCCTACGGCCCGGCCAACCCCGAAATGGTGATTGAAGTCGAACGGGACCGGTTCCCCGAGGACATGGAACTCGAAGAGGGTCTCGAACTGCAGCTGTCCGGCGGCGGCCAGGCCTTCATGGTGCGCGTCATCGCGATCGCCCCGGATAAAGTCACCCTCGACGGCAACCATCCCCTGGCCGGCGAAGCGCTGACGTTCCGGATTCAGCTCGAATCGATCGCCTCGAAACTCATTCTCTAACGAAGATGTACGCGGATCTCCCGCTCGCGCTCCGGCTCGAACAGGCGGCGGCGACGGTGGCGCAGTGGAGCGTCACCACGCACGCCCGGTTGTATCCGGAGTCTGCCGCGGCGTCCCTTGTCTGCGGCAGCGGCACGGCGGCGTTTCTTGAAGAAACCTCGCCGCTGACGCAGGTCAAGGGCGCCGGCATGGTGGCGCCGACTTTCGAAGCCGACCTGGACGCCGTCGAGGCCTTTTACGAGGAGCGGATGGCGCCGGTGACGTTTGTGTTGAGCCCGTTTGCGGACGCGGCGATCTTCACTTATCTCTCGCGCCGCGGCTACGAGATCGGCGCGTTTGAGAACACGCTGTTCCGCCCGCTCACGGCCGCCGACGTGGTCGACCCCGATCCGGACATCACGCTGGCATCGGACTCTGACGCATGGGCCCACCCGCTGGCCGAAGCCTTCTTCGATGTGGCCACGCCCGGGGCGCTCGAACTCTGCCACACGCTCTACGGGCTGCCGCAGACGGAAAGTCTGCTGGTGCGGCATGAGGGAGAATCCTTCGCCGGCGCCCAGGTCTGCTATCACGAGGGGCTGGCGCTGTTCCAGTGCGACGGCACCATCCGGCGGTATCGCCGCGCGGGCTTGCAATCGAAGCTCATCCGGGAGCGCCTGTCGCGTGCCGCCCGCGCCGGCTGCGACCTGGCCACGGCCGACACGGAACCCGGGAGCGCCTCGCAGCGCAACTATGAGAAGCAGGGCTTTCGCCTGGCCTATACGAAGGTCACGCTGATCAAGCCATAGCGCGCCGGAGCCAAGCGCAGACCGCGCGAAGGCAACGCGGATCCCGCCTCCGCCCGCCAGATCACTTCCGCAAAGCCGGCCAGCAAGCCCGGCCGCGCCCGAAGCGAGAGGAAGGTTGCAATCGACGCCAAGCGCAGCAGCAGCCGCCGAGCAGCGCGGCGCGAAGGCAAAGCGGATCCCGCCTCAGCCCGCCAGATCACTTCCGCAAAGCCGGCCAACAAGCCCGGCCGCGCCCGAAACCTGGGCAAGGTTACCAGAGAAGCCAAGCACCGGCGACGCGAAGGTACAGCGGATCACCCCACGGCCTTCCAGCTCAGATACGCAAGACCCAACAGAAAGCCGAGCAGCGCCTGATACTCGCGGTTCTTCCGGTACAGCCAGCCCCGGAAGGGCGTCGTCGGCGGTAGGCCCGGAAACCGGGGCAGCAGCAGCGGGACGCGGTCCGCGTAGGCAGCGTAGTCCGGAAACAGGCCGCGCAGGTGCTGCTCTTCCAGCTCCATCACCGGCAGGTAGACCAGCAGAAACACCCCGGCAAACAGCGCCGCCAACTCCCAGCGCCCGGCCGCCACGGCCAAGCCCAGGGCCGTGATCAGCGTCCCGGCGTAGAGCGGATTGCGATGGAAGCGGTAAGGTCCGCTAGCCACCAGCTTCTGGTTCTTCTCCAGATGCCCCGCCGCCCACGCCCGCAGCGCCAGGCCGCCGAGCGAGACCGGAATGCCGGCGAGCAGCGAAGCCGGGGTGGGCGTGGCGAACCAGCCGAAGGCCGCCACCAGCAGAAACCCGCTGGGCACGCGCATCCGCGCCACTAGGTCCGCGTAGGGTTTCGGGAAGAGGTATCGAGGCATGGCTGCAAAGCGGCCAGGACGGCGTCCACGGATAGGGCGCGCATCGAGGCGGAGATCTCCTGCGTTCGTTTATAGGTAGTGGCGGCGCCGGGGGCGCGAAGCACGGTGAGCGTGCCCCCGTAGGGGCCGTTCCGCTCGGGCGAGGTGGGGCCAAACAGCGCCACGCCGGGCTTGGCGAGCGCCGCGGCCAGGTGCATGGGGCCGCTGTCGAGACCAAGGACGGCAGTGGAGCGGCGCGTGGCGTAGATGAGTTGCGACAGGCTCCAGTCGGGGCGGTTGAGCACGAGCGGCACCGGCAGGCGCCGGGCCAAAGCGTCATAGTTTTCGGCCGGCCACTCCTTGGCCCGCCAGCCGGCCCGGTCGCTGGCCAGCACAAAGGGCCCGGCGGGCAGGCCGGCCACGGGGTCGCCCGCCGGCAGGGGGAACTCGCCGCCGCGGAGGCCGACGAGCGAGAGTTCGTGGTCAACGACATGCGTCCCGCGCGGGGTAACGCGGTCGGTGTAGAACCAGCCCGCCCCGCGCTCACGCAAAAATGACGAAACGAAGCCAACGCGCCGGGGCGCGCCGCTGAGCCAGCCGAGCACGGCCGACTTAAGCAACCCCTGCAGGTCGTAGGCAACGGCGAACCGCGCGGCCCGCAACTGGCGGACGGCGCGCCGCACGTCGGCCCAGTCGCGCCGGTCAAAGGCGATGGGATGGACGGGACAAGCCGCGAGCAGCGGCGCCCATTTGCGATCGATCGCCCAGGTGACCTCCATGCCCGCGCGCGCCAGGGCCGTGGCCGCGGGCATGGCGTGCAGCACGTCGCCGAAGGCTCCCAGCCGAATGACGAGAACCCGCACGCGCGCCCTACGCTTTCTGCCGCTCGCGCACGAGCGTCATGAGAGCCTCGCGGCGCCGCAGGTCGTCATGGGTTTCGTCGATCACGGTCAAGCCCGGGATGCTCGTCAGAATGGCCGTGCCGGCCTGGTCGGCGATGGTGACGAAATCGGTGCAGTCGAGCGCGGCGGCCAACTCGGCCCGCGCCCGGGCGGGCAGCAGCGGATCAACCGGAGAGGTGATGCAGACCGCCAGGGGCCCGTACTCGGCGGCGAGCTCCCGCAGTCGCGCAACGTGGGTGTAAACAACCGGATCGCAGTGCCCAATCACCAGCACGCGCGGCGGCGCCGGGGCCAGCAGGCGCTCGCGCATCTCGTCGAGGTCAATAATCTTGGTCCGGGTATCCACCATCGCAGCCCTCTATTGTCGCGCGATTCGCACCAATTCCAAAACCTCGCCCGCCACGCGGCTGGCGGCGACCGCCTTCATGCAGCGGTGATCGATGGGGCACTCCCGCAGCAGGCAGGGGCTGCACTCGACGTCCTCGCGGATCACTTTGGCAAGCGGTCCGGTGGGTCCGGTGGCCACGTGGTCGGTAGCGCCGAAGACGGAGACGGTGGGAACACCAAGGGCGCTGGCGATATGCATGGCGCCGGAGTCGTTGGTGACGAAGGCCCGGCAGACCGAAGCCATTTCGACGAACTGCCCGAGGTCGGTCTGGCCCGCGAAGTTGACCGCCGCGAGGCCGG
Organism: Acidobacteriaceae bacterium; assembly: GCA_020247055.1. GTDB lineage: Bacteria > Acidobacteriota > Terriglobia > Bryobacterales > Bryobacteraceae. Next base: position 24,439 of record JADCJL010000190.1, read on the forward strand.
CCTCGCGCACCGCAACGGCGATGCCTTCGCACAACTCCCGCTCGTCCGGCGAGCCGAAGACGGCAACCTGCGCGGAGAGCGCGCGAGCCACTTCGACGCCCGCGGCGGCGAACCGGTCGGGCAGCCAGCGTTTCGCCGTGCCATAGGCGGCGCCCGGAGAGAGGCCGACCCAGGTTCCCTCAAGACGGCGAGCGCCGGCCTTCTGCAGATACGGAATGCCGGGCAGCCGGATCATCGGCGACTCCGGCAACTGATCGATCAGGCCGGCCCGGCGGAGCATTTCGAGGTAGTAGAAGCGCTGGTGATTCGGGATCTCGCCCGGCTTCGGCACCCGGATCGGATCCGAGAGCAGCAGCCCGCGGCCTTCGCGGTTGTACCCGATCCGCACCGGGATTCCGGCGAGCCAAACCAGAGCCGCGGCTTCAAACGCATTCTGCTGCAGAATCGCGGCGTCAAAGCGCATTTGCCGCAGCCGGCCGGCCAGCTCCCACTTGCCGCGCAGGTCGCGCCAGCCTTTGGCCGCGGTGTAGGGGACAATCTCATCGATCAGCGACTTGTCATAGAGGCCGCTGACCCAGGGCCGCGCCAGCATCGCGATGTGGGCCTGCGGGAAGCGCGCGCGGATCTGTTCGAGCGCAGGCACGGCCATGACGGCATCGCCTACCCAGTTGGTTGCGCGGATCAGAATTCGGCGGAATGGCATTGCGGTACAATCGCGGCGTGACCCCAGAAAACGTCCAGGAGTTGCAGCAACAAGGGTATACGATCATACCCCAAATGATCGACCCCGCCTGGCTCGACGAGTTGCGCGCGTCCGTGGCCGAGCGCCTGGAACTCGAAGGCGAGAACGCCGGCGGCGAGTTCCGCCGGGAGGCCAACGCGCAGCGACTGGCCAATCTCGTGGACAAGGGCGAGACCTTCCGCCGCGTGATTGCGCACCCGGAGCTGCTGGCGGCGGTTGCAGTGGTGCTCGGGCCGGACTGGAAGCTCTCGAGCCTGAACTACCGCGCCGCCGAACCGTTCTCCGACTCGGCCCAGCCGCTGCACTGCGACATGGGCCTGCTGCCGGACGCGCAGGGTTACTGCGTGTTCAACTCCATCTGGATGCTCGACGACTTCACGCCGGACAACGGACCCACGCGCGCCGTACCCGGCTCGCACCGGTCGGGCGCGCTGCCGCCGGCCTCACACCCACAAGAGAAGATCATTCTGGGCCGCGCCGGCGACGTCATTCTGATGAATGCCCACTGCTGGCACGGCGGCACGGCCAACCGCACCGCCCACGCCCGGCGCTCCCTCCACGGTTTCTTTGTCCGTGGCGACCAACCGCAGCAGCAGTACCAGAAACGGCTGCTGCGCCCGGAGACGATCGCGACGCTTTCGCCGGAACTGCGGCGCATTCTGGCACTGGACGATCCGCGGAACGATGAGTTGAGCGCAACCGGCAGCGGCAAATCCGGCTTTCTGCGCTAACTGACGAAGTGCCGGCAGTAAACTGGGGTAATCTAGAGGTAAGTGTCCGATGAACCCTCTGCTTGCCATTCCGTTCGCTATTCCCTTTGATCAGATTACTGCGGCCCACGTCGTCCCGGGAATCCGCGAACTCATTGGCCGTGCCCAAACGGCGCTCGACGCGGTCATCGACACGCCGGCTCCGCGTACTTACGCCAACACCCTGCTGGCGCTCGACCGGGCCACTGAGCCGCTGGATGTGGGCCTAAGTGTGGTCCGCCATCTGGAAACGGTAACCACAACACCGGAACTGCGCGAGGCTTTTAATACGATTCAGCCCGAAGCCAGCGCCTTTTACTCGTCGATTCCGCTGAACGCCGGACTTTGGCGCGCCCTGCAGGAGTTTGCCGCAACGGCGGAGGCGGCCGAACTTACCGGAATCCACCGGCGTAACTTCACCAAGACCATGGACGCCTTCCGCCGCGCCGGCGCCGATCTTGATGAGGCCGGCAAGAAGCGGTCCGAAGCAATCGATGTTGAACTGGCGAACCTCACCACCCGGTACGCCGAGAACGTTCTCGATTCCACCAACGCCTTTGAACTGTATCTGACCGAGGAGTCGCAACTGGCCGGTTTACCGCCGAGCGCCCGCGCCGCGGCCCGGCAGAGCGCGGAGGCCAAGGGGCAGGCCGGGTGGCGCTTTACGCTCCAGCAGCCGAGCTACGTTGCCGCGCTCACCTACCTCGACGACCGCTCGGTGCGGGAAACCCTCTACCGGGCCTATGCTACCCGCGCCTCGGCGGGCCAGTTCGACAATGCCGCGCTGACGGCGCGGATTCTCGAACTCCGGCAGGAGAAGGCCAAACTGCTGGGTTTTGCCAACTTCGCCGACCTCGTTCTCGTCGAACGCATGGCCAAAACCGGCGCCGCTGCCCGGGCGTTTGTCGATGATCTCTACGAGAAAACGAAGCCCTTTTTCGCAGTTGAGAACGAACAGCTGGCGACCTTCGCCGGCCAGCCGCTTGAGGCGTGGGATATCCCCTACTGGGCCGAAAAACAGCGGGCGGCGCTGTATGAGTTCGACGAAGAGCAGTTGCGGCCCTACTTTGCCCTGCCGCGGGTTATGGACGGCCTGTTCGCCATCTGCCGCCGCCTGTTCGGCATCGTGGTGACGGCAACCGACGCCCTTCCGGTATGGGACCAGGACGTCAAGACCTACGACATTCACGACGAGGCGACCGGCCACCACCTGGGCAGCTTCTACTCCGACCTGTTCCCGCGCGAAAACAAGCGCGGCGGCGCCTGGATGGACTCGTTTCTGACCGGACTGCCGCGGGGCGAGGGGTGGGACCCGCACCTGGGCCTCATCTGCGGCAATCTGACGCCGCCGCTCGACGGCCAGCCCGCGCTGCTCACCCACCGCGACGTCGAAACCATCTTCCATGAGTTCGGCCATCTGCTGCACCACTGCCTGACGCGGGTTCCTCTGCGGAGCTTGGCCGGGACGAACGTGGCGTGGGATTTTGTCGAGTTGCCGAGCCAGATCATGGAGAACTGGTGCTGGGAGCGTGAGGCGCTCGATCTGTTTGCGTTGCACCACGAAACCGGCGCGCCGATTCCCGAAGAGCTATTTAACAAGATGAAACGGGCCCGGACCTTCCGCGCCGCCAACGCGCAGATGCGGCAGTTGAGCTTCGGGATTGTCGACCTGACCCTGCATACGACCTACTCGGCGGCGACCGACGGCGACGTGGTGGCCTACAGCCGGAAGCTGCTCGCCCCGTTCTCTCCGGCGCCGCTGCCGCCCGAGCACGCCATGATCCACTCGTTTACTCATCTGTTTGCAAATCCAGTGGGTTACGCCGGCGGCTACTACTCCTACAAGTGGTCCGAGGTGCTCGACGCCGACGCCTTCAGCCGCTTCCGGGCCGAGGGTGTCTTCAGCGCCGAGGCCGGCCTCGATTTCCGGCATCAGATTCTCGGCAAGGGCGACAGCGAAGATCCCGCCGAGTTGTACCGCAATTTCATGGGGCGCGATCCGGACCCCCGGGCGCTTCTGGAGCGTTCCGGGCTGCTCTCCTAGCGCGTGATACACTTTTTGGAAACCGGTGAAGGCTGGTTTCTCTCGAAACTGCAACCTTCCTCGCGTGGGAATCGTCTAGAGGTGCAAGGGGACCGGACAACGAACGATGGCGACTATTCCAACTCCACCACCGACTAATGGCAACCACAACGCGACCCCTCCGCCGCTCAGTTCGGATGATCTGCATCTGGCGCGTCTGTTGACGCCGGAGGTGTCGTGGCGCGACCAGTTCATTCAGAACATTAAGGATCTGATTCGCCCGCCCCAACTGCCGCCGCTCGAGGTCACCTCCAAGCCCGTGGCCGTCAAGGACATCTGGGGCAGCACCGCCGGCAACGAGAAGAAGTCGGGTCTCTATTCGATGCTCGTGCATGCCGCCGTCATCGCGTTGATCTTCTGGCTCGGCACGAATAAGCAGGTCATTCAGGCCGTCAAAGATACGGCGCTGTTCATGCCGACCGATCTGGCGCCCTATATGCCGCCGAAGAAAGTCACCATGGCGGGTGGCGGCGGCGGCGGCAACCTGAATCCCCTGCCCCCAACCAAGGGCAAACTGCCCAAGATTGCCCCCAGGCAGTATGTTCCGCCCACGGCCGAACCGATCCAGAATCAGCCGAAACTGGTGATGGAGCCGACCATTGTGCTGCAGCAGGACGCTCCGATTCCGCAAGTGGCGTTGACCAACATCGGCGACCCGTTTGCCATGGGCAAGATTCCGTCGAACGGCCCGGGGTCGGCCGGCGGGATCGGGTCGGGTAAAGGCGGCGGCGTGGGCTCGGGCTCCGGTGCGGGCGTGGGTCCCGGTTCGGGCGGCGGCATGGGTGGCGGTGTCTACCGGATCGGCGGCGGTGTTTCCGCCCCGGCGCTTCTCTCAAAGGTTGAGCCGGAGTACTCGGAAGAGGCGCGGAAGGCCAAGTTCCAGGGCACGGTGGTGCTCTACGTGGTGGTGGATGAGAAAGGGCAGCCCCAGCAGTTGCGGGTGGTGCGGCCGCTCGGCTTGGGTCTTGATGAGAAGGCAATCGAGGCCGTGCAGAAATGGCGATTCCGGCCTGGTTTTAAGGATGGCCGGCCGGTTCCCGTGGCGGCGACCGTTGAGGTTAATTTTCGACTTCTGTAGGACCACCTGTCCCTCCGAACAGGCCCTCCGGCGAAAAGCCCATTCCCGCCAAAATGCGGGAATGGGCTTTCTGATTTCAGATAGAATAGAAGGGTTACCGCATCCTTCACACCATGCTGAAACCCAAGGCAGAAACCACCGAAGACCGCAACCCGGTTGAAACCAGCGAATGGCTGGAAGCGCTGGACCAGATTATCGACGCCGAGGGGCCTGAGCGGGCCAAGTTCCTCCTCGAACGTCTCCTGAACCAGGCGGCGCTCAGCGGCGCGGCTCCGATTGCCCGTTACAAGAGCCCCTATCTCAACACGATCAGCCCCGAAGAGGAGGTTCCCTACCCGGGTAACCGCGAGATCGAGCGGCGGATTGAGGCGCTCGTCCGGTGGAACGCTCTCGCCATGGTGGTGAAGGCCAACAAGTACGACGCGGGCATCGGCGGGCACATCGCGACGTTCCAATCGCAGGCGACGCTGATTGAGGTCGCCCAGAACCACGTCTACCGCGCCAGGATCGGCGACCAGCCGGGCGACCTGATCTATTTCCAGGGGCACGCCTCGCCGGGGCAGTACTCGCGGGCATTTCTCGAAGGCCGGCTCGATGAGAAGCATCTGGCCAACTTCCGCCACGAACTGCGCGACTATCCGGGCCTGTCCTCCTACCCCCATCCCTGGCTGATGCCCGACTTCTGGCAGTTCCCGACGGTATCGATGGGGCTCGGCCCGTTGAACGCCATCTATCAGGCGCGCTTCATGCGCTACCTCGAAAACCGGAACCTGCTGCCCAAGACCGACCGCAAGGTGTTTGCCTATCTCGGCGACGGCGAAATGGACGAGCCCGAGTCGCTCGGGGCGATCGGCCTGCCGGTGCGCGAGAAGCTCGACAACCTCGTCTTCATCGTCAACTGCAACCTGCAGCGGCTCGACGGCCCGGTGCGCGGCAACGGGAACATCGTCAAGGAGCTCGAGGGCATTTTTGCCGGCGCAGGCTGGAATGTCGTGAAACTGTTGTGGGGCAGCCCGTGGGATGAGCTGTTCGCGCGGGACGAGTCGGGCATGCTGCTCAAGCGGCTGTCGGAGTGCGTCGATGGCGAGTTCCAGGCCTATAAGGCCAAGGGCGGCGCCTACGTGCGCGAGCACTTCTTCGGCAAGTATCCGGAGACGGCGGCGCTGGTGGCCGACATGACCGACGAGCAGCTCCGGAAGCTCTCGCGCGGCGGCCACGATCCGGTGAAAGTTTACAACGCCTATCTGCGGGCCCTTGAAACCAAAGGCAAGCCCACGGTGATTCTGGCGCACACCGTGAAGGGCTACGGGATGGGTGAGGGCGGCGAGAGCCGCAACTTCACCCATCAGGCCAAAAAGCTCGAAGAGCAGTCGCTGCTCTACTTCCGGGACCGGTTCCAGTTGCCGCTCTCCGATGAGCAGGCCAAGACGTGCGAACTGCTCAAGCCGGCGGCCGATGCTCCGGAGATGGTCTACATGCGGGAGCGCCGCGCGGCGCTCGGCGGCAGCGTGCCGGCGCGCAATGTCGCACCGATCGCCATCAAGGCTCCGCCCCTCGAGCTGTTCAAAGAGTCGCTGCAGGGTTCCGGCGACCGGGCCGTCTCGACGACCATGGCCTTTGTCCGCATCCTGACGGCGCTGATCAAAGACCCGGCGCTGGGCCAGTACATCGTGCCGATCATTCCGGACGAAGCGCGAACCTTCGGCATGGAGTCGCTCTTCCGCCAGGTGGGCATCTACGCCCCGATGGGCCAGTTGTACACGCCGCACGACTCCGACATCTTCCTCTTCTATAAGGAGATGGTCAACGGGCAGATTCTCGAAGAGGGAATTACCGAAGCCGGCTCCATGGGTTCGTTCACGGCCGCCGGCACGGCCTACGCCAACTACGGCCTGCCGATGATTCCGTTCTTCACCTACTACTCGATGTTCGGCTTCCAGCGCGTCGGCGACTTCATCTGGGCGTTTGCCGACAGCCGCGGCAAGGGCTTCCTGATGGGCGCCACCGCCGGCCGGACGACGCTTTCGGGCGAAGGGCTGCAGCACCAGGACGGCCACAGCCTCGTGCTCTCCTCCACCGTACCCACCTGCCACAGCTACGACCCGGCGTTTGCCTACGAACTGGCGATCATCATCCAGGACGGCATCAAGCGGATGTACGAGCTGAACGAGGACCGCTTCTACTACCTCACCGTCTGCAACGACGACTACACCCACCCGCCGCTGCCCGCCGAGGATATCAGCGAGGGCGTGCTGAAGGGCATCTACCGGGTCAAGGCCGCCGAGAACCCGCAGGCGCTGCTGTTCGGCTCCGGGGCCATTCTGAACGAGGCGCTCGAGGCCGCGCAGATTCTGGCCGAGCGCTACGGCGTCGCCGCCGATGTCTACAGCGTGACCAGCTACAACGAACTGCGGCGCGACCTGCTCGAAACCGAGCGCTGGAACCGGCTCCACCCCGCCTCGGCGCCGCGGACGGGCTACCTGCACACGGTCGTGGGCGGCTCGGAACTGCCCATCATCGCCGCCTCGGACTACATGAAGATCGTCCCCGACCAGTTGGCCCCGTGGCTGCCCGGCCGCCTGGTCAGCCTCGGAACGGACGGCTTTGGCCGGTCCGACAACCGTCACCATCTGCGCCGCCACTTCGAGGTGGACGCGGAAAACATCGTCGCCGCCACGCTCTCCCGCCTGGCGCGCGACGGAAAGTTCGACGCCCAGCGGGCGGCCGCCGCGATTCAGGAGCTGGGGCTGGACCCGGAACGCCCGGAGCCGTCTCGCGCCTGAGGCGCCGGCACCCTACGTTTTGCGAAACGAAGCCAAATCGACCGGAGCCTCCCCGCTCCGGTCGTTCTGTTTTTTGAGCCGTCCCCAAACGTCAAACAGATAGAAACCGAGCCCGTTTATCGCCCCGAAAGCCGCCATCTCCCCATCGTCCTGCACGAAGTGGAGCTCAGTGCGGGGCAGGGTGCGCAGCGACTGCCAGAGCGAGGACCGCAGCGGTCCGGCGCCAGCCAGTAGGACGACGTGGCCCCGGGCGGTGGGTTCGTCTCCGAGGGTCGCGGCAAACTCGCCCACGGCCTGTTCGGCGTCTTCATGCGAAGGCTCCAGCAGCAGGACGGCGGTGGGACAGGCCGGGGTGCGTTCGAGCCGGGTGGCCGGGGGCCACTCATCCTGCCGGGCGGCGACGATGGCCATCCAGAGACCGACAAACAGGTAAACCCTCTTCACGCAGAGCTTCTCGGCCGGATTCGGGCGACAATGAGGAGAAATGGTACACATTGACGAAGCTACCGTCCGGCAGCTGCTGCCGATGAACAAGGCGATCGACCTGCTGGCCGGCGCATTCCGCGATTTCGGCGCCGGAGCGGCGCAGAGCCAGCCGCGCCGCCGGCTGAGCCTGCCCTCGGGCGCGGTGCTCCATCAGATGGCGGGTGCGCACGGCGCCTACTTCGGCACGAAAATCTACTCGACCCATCCGAAACACGGCGCCTGGTTCGTTTTCCTGCTGTACGACGCAGAGACGGCGATGCCGCTCGCCTTGCTCGACGCCAACTGGCTGGGGCAGATCCGCACGGGGGCGGCCTCGGGTCTGGCGACGCGATGGCTGGCGCGGCCGGAGGCGCAGACGGTGGCGGTGCTCGGCAGCGGCTTCCAGGCGGCGAGCCAGCTCGAGGCGGTGCTCGCGGTACGGCCCATCCGGGCCATCAGCGTCTGGAGCCGGAGCAGAGACAAAGCCCAGGCCTTTGCGCGGAACTATCCGAACGCGGCGGCGATGCCGACGGTGGAAGCCGCACTGGTCGATGCCGATATCGTCATTACCGCGACGACGGCCAAAGACCCGCTGTTTCCGGCCGAACTGATCCGCCCCGGGACCCACATCAACGCCGCCGGGTCGAACTCGCCCAGTCGCCGGGAGCTGCCCCCGGAACTGATCTATCGCGCCGGGCAGATCGTGGTGGACGACGTGGACCAGGCGCGCAGCGAAGCCGGGGATTTGCTCCTCAGCCTCGCCCCGGAGGATTGGAACCGGGTGACGCCACTGGCTGGCGAGCCGCGGCGCGAGAGCGCCGAGGCGATCACGATTTTTAAATCCATCGGAATCGGCCTCGAAGATGTGGCGGCCGGGGCCTGGGTTTATGAGCAGGCCCTGGCGCAGGGCAGGGTCGGTCCGCTGCCGCTATTCGCCGCCGGTTGAAGCCTGCAGGTCGGCATCGCGCCAGGCGCTGATCTTCAAGCGGCGGCACACCCAGCACAGGTCCTCTCCGGCGTGGGCGCCGGAGAGCACCGTCACCTCGCCGCCGCAGACTTCACATTTGCGGACGGGAACCGCCCGGTCGGCCCCGGCGCTGCGCCGGGCTTCGGCCAGCAGGGCAGGATCGACGACCGGTGCTTCTTTGGCGGGTGTCTTACGTTTCATGGATAGTTTCAGAATAGCGCACCGCCGGTAGAGCGCATAGGGGCGATCAGGCCGTGACGAGACCGCCGCTGTAGACTTCGAGCACGTAGCCGGAGTCAAGACTACCGGAACAGCGCGGGCAGCGCTGACCGGGCCTCGTTTTCCGGGCGGTTCCCTGTTTGAGAACCGTCGCCTCGACCCGATGGGTACACATGTAGCAGTGGACCCGGCCGGGCAGCTCCTCAACCGGGAGATTGTTGGTCAATTTCATCATTCCTCTCCTTCCTCCTCTCGAGACGTATCGTCTGCCGAGCGGGATTCGGGAGAGGAAAAATTCAGTCGCCGGTGGCTCCCGCCGGGGCGTTGACCGGCTTGGTGCGACGGCCGGAAACCCAGGCTTTCGCCGATTCGACAAGGTCGTAGCCGACCGGCACCACGAGCAGCGTCAGCAGCAGGCACAGGGTCTGCCCGCCGATGATGGTAATGGCGATGGCCGACCGCTGGGAGGCGCCGGAACCCGTTCCGAACGCCGTCGGCAGCAGGCCGGCGACGATGGCGAAGGTGGTCATGAGAATGGGCCGGAGGCGGACGCGGTTGGCTTCGACGATGGCGTGGGTGAGCGCTTTGCCTTCGTCGCGAAGCCGGTTCATGTAGTCAATCTGCAGAATGCCGTTCTTCTTGACGATGCCGAGCAGCAGCAGCACGCCGAGGGCGCTGAACAGGTTCAGCGTCCGGCCGGTGGCGATGAGGCTCAGCAGCGCGAAGGGAATCGACAGCGGCAGGGTGGTCAGGATGATGAACGGATGGATGAGGCTTTCAAACTGCGCGGCCAGCACCATATACATGAAGATGCTCGCCAGACCAATGGCCATGAGCATGTTGGTGGTGGTCTCTTCGAGGATCTTCACCTGGCCCGAGAACTTCACGGTGTAGCCCATGGGCAGTTCGAGTTCGCGGAAGACCCGCTGGGCGGCCGAGGCCGCTTCGCCGAGCGAGGCGCCCTTGGCGACGTTGCCGTACATGGAGACGCCGAACTGGCGGGCGTAGCGGTCGATCCGGCTCGGTCCGAGGCCGTGTTCGAGTTTAGCGATGGAGTCGAGGCGAATGAGCCCCTGGCGGGAACTCGGAATCAGCAGGCGGCCGAGCGCTTCCGGGTTGTCGCGCTGCGCCGGATTAAGGCGCATCATGACCGGGTACTGCTCAGAGCCCTCTTTGAAGGTCGAGATCTGGTCCTCGCCCGACATCAGCAGGCGGACCGCGCCAGCCACGTCGGCCACGCGGACGCCGAGGTCGCTCGCCAGTTGGCGGTCGATATCGACCTGCAGTTCGGGGTTATTGAGGTTGAGATTGACCTTGACGTCGGTGATGACGGGCTCTTTGAGGAGGGCCGCGTTGGCCTCCTTGCCGATGGCCACCAGCCGGCGGATATCCGGCCCGAGCACCATGGCGCGGATGGGGGCGAAGGTGTCACGGCCGCCGAGGACGTTCGGGTAGGTGATGCGCGGCCGGGCCGAGGCGAACTCGGCGGCGGCGGCGCGGACCTGATTGCCGATCTCGAGAATCGGACCGCGCTTTTCGGGGGCGTCGAGCAGCACGGTGATGAAGGCCATGGTGACGCGGGACATCATCGTGGAACTCTGCGGGACGACCGCGATGACACCCGGCACTTTTTCAATCTTTTTGGCAATCGCCAGCGCCGTGCGTTCGGTGGCCATGAGCGAGGCCCCCTCGGGTAGCTCGATGAACATGCCGAGTTCGCTCTGGTCTTCCTGCGGCATCCAGTCGCGGCCGATGGCCTGGTAGATGGGATAGGTGGAGGCCAGGACGGCCAGGGCGGCCAGGACGACGAGGGCGCGGTGACGTAGCGACCAATGGAGCAGCGCGGTGTACGGTTTATCGAACATCGAATAGTGATGCTCGACGGCCTTTTTGCCGCCTTCGGGCTTCGGCTTGCGTTTGAGCAGCCGGGCCGACAGGGCCGGGGTAACCGTGAAGGCGACCAGCATGGAGACGAGAATCGAGATCGACATCGTCCAGCCGAACTGGTTCAGGTATTTCTTCGCGTAGCCGGAGATGAAGGCGATGGGGACGAAGACGATGACCAGCGAGATGGTGGTGGCGACAACGGCGAGGGTGATCTCGTGCGTGGCGTGAATGGTGGCTTCAAGAATGGGCAGGTCGTATTCATCGAGGTGGCGATGGATGTTCTCGATGACGATGATGGCGTCGTCGATGACAATGCCGACGGCGAGGGTAAGGCCGAGCAGGGTCATCGAGTTGAGGGTGTAGTCGAGACCCTTCATGACGGTGAAGGTGGCGAGGATGGAGGTGGGAATGGCGATGAAGCTGATGAGCACCGTGCGCCAGTCGCGGATGAACAGGAACACGATGAAGCCGGCGAGGAAGCTGCCCAGGACGAGATGCTCTTCGAGCGCCTCGACCGAGTTGCGGATGTAGGTGGCCTGCTCCTTGACCATGTCCATGTGCACGCCGCTCGGCAGGGATTCATTGACGAGCTTCATCTTGGCGAGGATGCCGTCGACGATCTTGACGGTGTTCATACCGATCTGGCGGCGGATTTCGAGCACGACGGCGGGTTTGCCCTTGAAGTAGGCAAACGACCGGCGTTCGCTGTTGGAATCTTCGACCGAGGCGACGTCGCGGATGCGGATGGGCGAACCGTTGACGTTCTTGATAATGATGTCGCTGAACTCGGAGACCTTCTCGAGGCGGCCGAGGGTGCGGACGCCCATCTCGGCGGTGCCGCGGACGATGCGGCCGCCGGGGGTTTCGACGTTTTCGCTGCGCAGGGCCCGTTCGACCTCCTGGGCGCTGATGTTGTACCCGTTCATCTTGTCGATGTCGAGGAAGACGTTTACCTGGCGGGTCTGGCCGCCGGAAAGGTCGATCTGGCCGACGCCATCGATGGTTTCAAAGGCGCGGCGGATCTGCTTGTCGGCGATTTCGGTCAGCTCGCGGGTGGTGCGGTTGCCGCTGACGGCGAGGGTAACAATCGGGTCGCTGTCCGGATCGGATTTGGTGACGGTGGGCGGCAGGACGTTGGGCGGGAGTTTCCGCATGGCGGCCGAGACCTTTTCGCGGACGTCTTCGACGGCCTCGCCGATGTCCCGCTCGAGGACGAAGGTGATGGTGAGGTAGGCGCTGCCCTCCGAGATCATGGCCCGCATCTCTTCGATGCCGCTGACGGCGGCGACGGTCTCTTCGAGCGGGAGGATGACCTGCGAGACGACCTCTTCGGGGCTGGCGCCCGGCAGCATCACGCGCACATTAACGGTGGCCGCGTCGGTTTTAGGAAACAGGTCCACACCGAGATCGAGAAAGCTGAACACGCCCAGGATCACGAGGAACATGATCAGCATGAAGGCGAAGACCGGACGGCGAACGCAAATTTCAGAAAGACTCACGCAAAACTCCTTACTCCCCCCGCAGGGTATCAGATTCTCAAGACAGGCAGGTTACACTGATGATTTCATGGCAACGACAGCATTTCTTTTTCCCGGGCAGGGCTCCCAGTTTGCCGGCATGGGCAAGAGCCTGGCCGAACAGTATCCGGCGGCGCGGGCGGTTTTTGCTGAGGCGGACGAGGCGCTGGGCTTCTCCCTGAGCCGCCTCTGTTTTGAGGGACCGGAAGAGGACCTCAAGAAGACGGAAAATACCCAGCCGGCGTTACTCACCGTGTCGATTGCCGCGCATTCCGTTTTGGCGGCCGAGGGGGTACGGGCCGATTTCGTGGCGGGGCACAGTTTAGGAGAGTACTCGGCGCTGGTGGCGGCCGGGGCGCTGCGGTTTGCCGATGCGGTGCGACTGGTGCGGCAGCGGGGGCGGTACATGCAGGAAGCGGTGCCGGAGGGGGTGGGCGCGATGGCGGCGCTGTTGCGGCTGCCCGAAGGCGCGCTGGACGGGATTCTCGAGCGGGCAGCCGAGGGCGAGGTGGTTTCGGCGGCGAACCTGAACTCGCCGGATCAGGTGGTAATTGCCGGGCACGCCGGGGCGGTGGAGCGGGCGATGAATCTGGCGCGGGAGGCGGGCGCCCGGCGGGTGGTGGCGCTGCCGGTGAGCGCGCCTTTCCACTGCGCGTTGATGCGGCCGGCGCAGGAGCGTCTGGCGGTAGACCTGGCGGCGACGGCGTTTGCCGATCTGGCGGTGCCGCTCGTGCAGAACGTGACAGCGGAGTTGACGACGAGCGGCGAGGCGGCGCGGGCCGGGTTGGTGGAGCAGGTGCCGGGGACGGTGCGGTGGACGGAGTCCATGCAGCGGTTGATCGGGGCGGGGGTGACGCGGTGGGTGGAGGTGGGCGCGGGGGGCGTGCTGAGCGGACTGCTCCGGAATATTGACGCCAACCACAAGGCGGCGCGTTTTGGCGAGGCGGCGGAGTGGGAGACGGCCCGGGCGTATCTGGCCGGATGAGCGGGACGGCGTTTGGCGAGCGCACCGGCGGCCGGGGGAGCGGGCGGGGTCGAGACCGTGCAGTGGCAGCCGGCCCTCGGGAGGTTGCGACGCCGATGCGGGCGGGGGGCGCGGGGGATTTCGCGGCAGATCCGCCGATTGGTGAAGGCGGCGGCGGTTTGCGGACCATGCGGACCCCGCGGCCGAAAACCGAGGCGGAGTGTCTGCCGGAGCGAGGATTGGGTATGCTATCCGGATGCGCCGCCGTGACCTGCTACCGCTTCCCCTAACCGCGCTTCTGGCGCGGGCCGAACAGTACGTCTACACGCCGGACTCCTCCCGCCAGCCCAATGTTCCGCGGGGCACGGTGACGGCGCATACGCTCGCGACGAGCAAGGTTTATCCGGGCACGACCCATGAGTATTGGGTGTACGTCCCGGCCCAGTACAACGCCGCGACCCCCGCGGCCGTGATGTTCTTTCAGGACGGGCGGACGTTCGTCAATGAGGCGGGCGCGTTTCGGGTGCCGGTGGTGTTTGACAACCTGATCCATAAAGGCGAGATGCCGGTGACGATCGCCATCCTGATCAACCCCGGCACGCTGCCGCCGCTCGGGGCCGACCAGCAGCCGCGCTTTCACCGCAGCCATGAGTACGATGCCGTCACGCCGCTCTATGCGCGCTTTCTCATCGAAGATATGCTGCCGTTGGTGGGACAAGCCTACAACCTGACCCGGGACCCGAACCTGCGGGCGATCTCCGGATCGTCGTCGGGCGGCAACTGCAGCGTGAACGCGGCATGGGAGCGGCCGGATGCGTTCCGGCGGGTGTTGAGCTTTATCGCCGGGTTTACGCACCAGCGGGGGGCGCTGATTCTGCCGTCGCAGGTCCGTAAGTTCGAGGGCAAGCCGCTGCGGATCTTTCTGCAGGACGGCACGGGCGACGTAAACATCCAGAGCAACCAGGACATGATTGCCGCGCTCGAGCAAGGGGGCTATGACGCCAAGCTGGTGGTGGGCAGCGAGGGACACAACTCCAAGCACGGCGGACCGCTGCTGCCGGAGGCGCTGCGGTGGGTGTGGCGGGACTGGAAGACGCCGATCGCCAAGCCGCTGAAGTCGTTCGCGTCGCGGTTCGTGGACCAGGCCAAGGAGTGGCAGCCGGTTGCGGGCGGAAACCGGGGACCGTCAAGCCTGGCGGTGGACGGGAGCGGTAACGTGTACTTTGCCGATGCTGCAAAAGGATGCCTGAGCCGGATCGACCACGCGAGCGGGGCGGTGACGGTGTTCCGCGCGGGCGCGACGGCGACGAGTGTGATGTTCGGGCCGGACGGCCGGCTGTATGCGGCGCAGCCGGCACGGCGCCGGATTGTGGCGTACGACGCACAGGGCCGGGAAACGGTGGTGGCCGCCGGGGTGGCGGCGCAGCACCTGGCCGTGGCGCCGACGGGGGCGATTTACTGTACGGAACCGGGCGGGCGGCGGGTGTGGCGGGTGGACCCGCGGGGCGGCAAGCAGGTGGTGCATGAGGGGATGGTGGAGCCGGCAGGGGTGCGCCTGTCGCCGGACCATTCGCTGCTGCAGGTGGCGGACGCGGGAACGCGGTGGGTTTGGTCGTTTCAGATTCAGCCCGGGGGCGGGTTGGCCCACGGGATTCCGTTTCACCGGTTGGAGGTGGAAGATGAGGTGGCGGGGGGAGAGACGCGGACCGGGGCGGGGGAGTTTACCGTGGATAGCGAAGGGTTTCTGTACGTGGCGACCCGGCTGGGCCTGCAGGTGAGTGATCCGGCGGGACGTACGGCGGCGGTGCTGTTGAAGCCGGAGGGGAAGGCGCTGGGCAGCGCGGTGTTTGGCGGGACGGGGCTCGATACGCTGTACGTTTCGGCGGGGGACGGGATCTACCGGCGGCCGGCGAAGCGGACGGGGGTGTGGCCGTGGAAGGCGGTGAAGCCGCCGGTTCCACGGCTGTAGGGTGCTGGTCGCGGGACGGGGGGACGACCTTGGCTACTCCACGGTGACCGACTTGGCAAGGTTCCGCGGACGGTCCACGTCGCAACCGCGCGCTACCGCCGTGTAGTAGGCGAGCAGTTGGAGCGGCACAATCTCGAGCAGCGGCAGCAGCAGCTCCCGGGTAACCGGCACCGGGATCGTGTAATCGGCCAAGCGGCGAACCTCTTCGTCGTCGGGATTGCAGAGGGCGATCACCAGCCCGTCGCGGGCCTTCACCTCCTGCAGATTCGAGAGCGTCTTTTCGTAGCGTAGGCGCGAGGCGTCGTCTCGCGGGTCATAGGCGGCGAGGATCACCACGGGGAGGTCGGCGTCGATCAACGCGTTGGGACCGTGCTTCATCTCGCCGGCCGGGTACCCCTCGGCGTGGATGTAACTGATCTCCTTGAGCTTGAGCGCACCCTCGAGCGCAATGGGAAAATGCACTCCGCGGCCGAGAAACAGGCAGTCGCTGGCCGGAGCGAGCACGCCGGCCAGCTCCTCGCACCGCGGGGCGGTCCCCAACACCTCCTGCAGCTGTACCGGAAGCCGCGTCAGTTCGGCAGCCAGCTCCCGGGCTTCCGCCTCGGCGAGCCAGCCACGAAGCCGGCCCAGATGCAGGGCCAACAGGAGAAAAGCGGTCACCTGCGAGCTAAAGGCTTTGGTCGAGGCGACGCCGATCTCCGGCCCGGCGTGGGTTAACAGGCAGCCATCGGCCTCGCGCGTGAGCATCGACCCGGCCACGTTGCAGATCGCCAGCGTGAGTGCGCCCCGCCGCTGGGCCTCGCGCAGCGCCGCCAGCGTATCCGCGGTTTCGCCCGACTGCGAAACCGCCACCACCAGGGTCCCCTCCTCGAGGATCGGATCCCGGTAGCGAAACTCGCTGCCGTAGTCGACCTCCACCGGCAGGCGAGCCAGCTTTTCGATCATGAATTTCCCGGCCAGCGCCGCATGCCAGCTGGTGCCGCAGGCGACAATCCGGACCTGCCGGCAGCCCCGCAGCTGCTCGCCGGTAAGGCCCATTTCCTCGAGCTGCAAATCGCCCGATTCCGGCCCGATGCGGCCGATAAAGGTATCGCGCACCGCCTGCGGCTGCTCGAAGATCTCCTTGAGCATGAAGTGCGCATAGCCGCCCTTCTCCGCCATGGCAGGGTCCCAGGCGATCCGGGTCGGCTTCCAGGAGACCGGCGCCCCCGCGCGGTCGGCGATCTGCACCGCCTCGGGGGTCAGGACGGCCACATCGCCGTCGCGAAGGAAAAACAGATCGCGGGTGCGCGAGAGCAGCGCGGGCACGTCAGAGGCGACCAGAAACTCCTCCTCGCCCACCCCGATGACCACGGGCGGGCCCGAACGCGCCGCCACAATCTTACCCGGATCCGAGCGCGCCAGCACGGCCAGCGCAAACACTCCCTGCAAACGCGCCACCGCCTCGCGCACCGCCTCTTCGAGATTCCCTCGCAGATACTTTTCCACTAAGTGCGCCACAACCTCGGTGTCCGTCTCGGTAACAAAGACGTGCCCGGCGGCCGCTAACTCCCGGCGTAGCGCCAGATAGTTTTCGACGATGCCGTTGTGCACAAGGACGACATCCCCGGCCGGCCCGGTGTGCGGGTGCGCGTTGCGTTCGGTGGGTCTGCCGTGCGTTGCCCACCGCGTGTGTCCGATGCCGTAGCGGCCCGCCACCGGCGACCGGCGCACCAAGTCTTCGAGATTACTCAACTTCCCGGCGGCGCGGCGCACCGCGAGCGTCCCGTCCTCATCGATCACCGCAATGCCCGCCGAGTCATAGCCGCGATACTCGAGGTGCCGCAAGCCGTCGAGCAGAATCGGCACCGTGGTCTGCTTGCCGATATATCCGATAATTCCACACATATAAGTTCCTCCGCCTCAGGTTGCTATCTGCATAAAAAAAGCGGCCGCCTCCCGGGAGGCGGCCGCGCCCATGGCCCGACCCGGCTAGCGGCGCCCCCAGGTGCGCCAACCAGCCAGCAGGCCCAGCCCTCCCAGCAACAGGAGGATGGTCGAGGGTTCGGGAACCGTGGCGGTTACCGTCACGTTGTCAATCCCCCAATTCTCATCCGTGAAATCCTGCAGGTTCAGCCCGGAGAATCGCAGGGTGAGATCCGACGCGACCGGAGTCACCGGCAACGTGAGCCGGTAGGTGGTATCGCCTTCTGTGATGAACCCTAACGTATTGACGGCAAACGCTCCGGTCCGCGGCGGGTTCGCCACTGGCGAACCCGGATTCCACGGATCCGGAAACGATTGCTCAAAGCCCGGCAAGTTCGTATTGCTGAACGTGGTTTGGAGCAGGATGGGACCGCCCACCACCTCGACCGTGAAGAGATCCGGGCCGAAGGCGGAGGAGTTTCCATCCCAACTCCGATTGATGTAAAGATCCAGTTGGAAGGTGAGCGAATCGCCCGGCGTCAGGCCGCCGAGCGTAAAGGTGGTCGAATGATCCCGATCGAACAGTCCCAAAAACCGCGTGGAACCGTTTGGCGCCAGAACAATCGATCCGGCGGACCATCCACTCCCATCAGCCGACTCGAAGTCGTTCTGATAGAGCGGAAGCGCATGGGCGGGCAAGCCCAGTAGCCCCGCAAGGGACAAAAGGATACGCAGATACATAAGTAACCTCTGCTTTGGCTGCGCCACAATCATCCGCTAAGCATTGAAAACAAAAGAAAAACGCACTAGCGGAAGAACAAATCGGCGCGTTGTTTCTAAATGTATACGCAACTAAAGCTGTCAATTTACACGCAGGACAATTGACAGATGCGCGGATACACGTATAGTGTTACCTAACATGCTATCCGGTTTCAATCCGGAATGCAAGGAAAATCGACTACGGTTGTTCAACAATTTTCCAAGTCAGGCAATTTGAAATCAGGTACTTTAATGCAATCTTTCCCTTTTCCTCACCTCCTTTCGGTTCTTTCTCTTTCCCCGTCACGCAACGCTCTCCCTCGCTTCGTCCTCAGCTTCCTGGCCTGCCTGCTCTCCGCCCTCGCCGCCGACTTCTACGTCGCGCCGAACGGATCGCCCTCCGGCACAGGCCAACTGCAGAACCCGTGGAACCTGCAGACCGCGCTCAACCACCCCGCCATCGTCCGGCCGGGCGACACCATCTGGGTCCGGGGCGGAACCTACCCCGGCAAGTACCGCAGCGTCCTGCGCGGCGGGGTGAATCAGCCGATCATCGTCCGCCAGTACCCCGGCGAACGCGCCATCCTCGATGCCAACACCAACACCTCCACCCCAGCCGTGCTGACCGCCGACGGCGCCTGGACCTGGTTCTGGGGACTCGAGGTGACCAACAGCAACCCCGTCCGGCGTCTCGGCAGCAGCCGCCCCACCGGCATTGACATCTTCGGGCCCAACATCAAGATCATCAACATGGTCGTGCACGATAACGGCAGCGGCTTTGGCTTGTGGAACGGCGCCGATGACTCTGAGATCTATGGCACCCTCATCTACTACAACGGCTGGGAGGGCAGCAACCGCGGCCATGGCCACAGCATCTACTCGCAGAACCGCCTCGGATGGAAGCGGATTACCGACAACATCTACTTCAAGTCGTATAGCCACGGCATCCACATTTACGGCTCGGAGAACGCTTTCCTCGATAACTTCCTGATCGAGGGCAACACCGGCTTTGACAACGGCGTGCTCTCCCCCTCGTCGGGCGCGAAAACGCAGTTTCTGATCGGCGGCGGGGTGGTGGCGAAAAACCTGATCCTCCGCGACAACGCTACCTTCTTTTCCGGCAACGACGGTCGCAACGACATTGGTTACGGGGCCGGGTGCGCCAACCTGCTCGCCGAGAGGAACTTCTTCGTCGCCCCAACGGCCATGCAGCTCAGTTGCACCGGCGTCACTTTCAACGGGAATCTCTTTTACGGCAGCCTGAGCGGCATGACCCCCGCGCAGTATCCCAACAACACCTACACCACCGTGCGGCCCCAGGGCGTGCAGGTGCTCGTCCGCCCCAACCGGTACGAAACCGGCCGCGGCCACGTCACCGTCTACAACTGGGACAACCTGAGCAGCGTGAGCGTTAACCTCTCGCCAGTCCTCGCCAACGGCACCGCCTACGAGATCCGCGACGCGCAGAACTTTTTCGGCGCACCGGTGGTCAGCGGGGTCTACAACGGCGGAGCGGTCACCCTCCCGATGACCGGCACGGCGATTTCGCCGCTCACCGGCGTGGCCGAGGTTGCCCTGCTCCACACCCCGGTCCGCTTCGGCAGCTTCATCGTGCTGCCGGTGGCGGGCGGGGCGCCTCCGCCACCCGCGCCCGTCAATCTGGCCCCGGCTGTCACCACCGGCCCGGCCCAAACCATCACCCTGCCCGCCACGGCCACCGTCACGGGATCGGCTACCGACGACGGCCTGCCGAACGGGCAGCTCACTTACTCGTGGTCCGTCAGCAGCGGCCCGGGGCCGGTCTCGTTCCAGAACGCAGCCAGCGCCACGACGACCGCGACGTTTTCGAGCGCGGGCACCTACCAACTGCGCCTGCTCGTCTCCGATGGGCAACTCTCCGCGGCGGCCACCACGCAGGTTACGGTGAACGCCGCACCGGCGCCACCGCCCGTTCCCGGCGGCGTCCTCCGCGTCAATGCCGGCGCCGGCCGGCTGACCGACCCGGCCGGCAACACGTGGGAGGCCGACCGCAACTTCTCCGGCGGCTCTCCGTACGCAGTGACCCGGCCCATCAGCGGACCCGCCGGCCTGGACCCCTACCAGAGCGTACGCTATGGCAACTTCACCTACCGCTTTCCGGTGGCCAACGGCAACTACCGGGTGCTGCTCCGTTTCGCCGAGATCTACCATGAGCGCGCCGGCGCCCGCCTGTTCTCGGTGACGATCAACGGCCAGCCCAAGCTCACCTCGTTCGATGTCTTCGCCGCCGGCGGCGCCTACACCGCCGTCGACCGGCCGTTCGACATCACCGTCACGGGTGGACAGATCGCGCTTGGGTTCGTTTCGCAAATTGACTATGCCCTCGTCAACGCCATCGAGATTCAGCCGCTCACGACCGCACCGCCGCCGCCGGCGGTCGCCGTGGCGCTGACGCCCGCGACGGCCACGGTCGCCTCGGGCGGAACGCTACAGTTCACCGCGCAGGTCACCAACGCCGCCAACTCCGCCGTCACCTGGTCGCTGACGCCCGCGGTGGGCAGCATCGGTCCGGGCGGGCTCTATCAGGCCCCGGCCGTCAACACCTCTACCGTCGTCACCGTCCGCGCGACCAGCGTGGCGGACCCGGCAAAGAGCGCGACGGCGCAACTCACCCTGACGCCGCCTCCCGTTACGCCACCAAGCCCCACGACGTTTACTCCCATTCGGATGAACGCTGGCGGTGCGCGGTACGTAGACACGACCGGTAACCCGTGGCTGGCCGAAAGCAGCGTATCGGGAGGCGGCGTGTTTGAGACAACCGCCGCCATCGCCAATACCACCGACCCCGCGCTCTACCGCACCGTCCGCTACGGCGCCTTCCGCTACACCGTTCCGGTAGCGAACGGGGCCCGCACGGTCCGTCTGCGGTTTGCCGAGATCTACTTCAACCAAACCGGCCGCCGCGTCTTCAGCGTCCGGATCAACGGAACCCAGGTGCTCACCGGCTTCGACATTACCGCCGCCGGCGGAGCGTTCGCGGCCGTCGACCGCGAGTTCCCGGTGGATGTAACCAACGGCGCTGTGGTGATTGAGTTCCTTCCGGTAGTCGAAAACCCCAGCGTCGCCGCGATTGAAATCCGTTAACCCAACCCATTAACCCAACCCTTGCCCGGCCTCAGGCCGGGTGAGTTTCCCGCACCACGTGCAAAGTGGGCGGCGGCGCCGGAGCCGCCGCCCTCTGCCGCGGGCGGAATAGATACGCCGCCAGATAGAACAGGCCCGCCGCCACCGCCAGCGACCGGAGCCCGGTGGCCATCGAGAGCGATTCCGCCAGCCCGCCAAGCAACGCTCCGATGAGATTCGAACCCAGGGCCGAGCCCTGAAAACCGGCCGCCGAGAAGCTGCGGAGGAAGATCATGCCGGCAAACAGGACGGGCAGGCACAGCACCACCCCGCCAGCCAGGGCGCGCTGCCAGAAGGAGGGAAACAGGAGCGCTTCAACGGGTGTGCCGTAGGCGACGGCAATGCTCGCCCAGAGACAAACATAGAGCCAGAGAACCGGCAGCCGCGGGTAGCGGGCGGCCAGCGTGTTACCGAGCATGATCAGCAGCAGCAACGCCGAAATGACCACCGAGTTCACCATCCACGTGGTGCCGAACAGGAGCGCCATCCGGCTGACGATCTGGGCTTCGAGCAGCAGGAACGCCGCGCCGAGGAAGAAGAAGTGCCAGTGGCTGCCGGGTTCCGGGGACGCTCCCCCGGCGAGGCCGAACGGACCGGTGGCGCGGACGGCGAGGATAGAGACAAGAGCGATCACCAGCGAAATCAGGCCGACGCTTACCGGCAGCCCGGGCTTCTCCTGATAGAAGTACGGCCAGTCGTCGGTGGTAACCGGCGCGGGGCTGATGGGCATGCGGCTGTGGGCATCGACGTAGGCGCGCACCCGCGGGTTGGCCAGGGCGCGGTCCAGCGTGGCCGTCGAACCGGACAGGAAGAAGCTGCCTTCAGTGGTGTAGGAAGGCTCGGCTTCGAGCTGCACCGGGGCCTGGCCAAACACCTGCGTCAGCGATGCCCGCAGACGCCCGGCGATCCACGGCCGGTCGACCCAGAACTTCATGACGAGCACGCCGTCGGGCTTGAGCAGCTTCCGGGCGGCGACCAGCGCCTCGACCGTGTAGACGTAGTTATCGATGCGGATGTTCGAGAAGTGCGAAGAGGAGGTGTGCGAGTCGAGCAGGGAGAACAGGATCAGGTCGAACCGTTCCTGGCTGTTTTGCACATAGGCGCGGGCATCGGCGAGCACGGTCTGCACCTGCGGAGAGTCGTAGGGCCGCTCCGGATGAAGCCGCCGGCCCTCGCGAAGAATCAGCGGATCGATTTCGACGGCGACCACGCGGCCGGCGCCGTTGCGGATGGCCGCCGCGACGTCGTTGCCGGAGCCCGCGCCGAGCACGAGCACCGCTGGGGGCGCGGGGACGAACTGGTAGGGAATGTTGTAGGCATTCCATTCGATCGGCACCCCGCGCAGCAGGTGCGGATGCGCGGCGAGGAAGGGCGCCGACAGGTTGATCATGACCTGATACCAGCTGTCGTTGGTGCTGACGTTGTGACCGATGAGGGTGCCGTCGGTATCGCGCCACTCGGCAATCGAAAGTTTCTGATAGGGCGACCAGAGAACCGTGCGGCCGGCCGGGGTGATGGCGGCCAGCGCGGCGCACAGGGCAAAGACCAGCGCGGCGCCCGCCGCCAGCCGGCGCACCGGCCACAGCAGCCCGGCCAGCATCAACCCGCCGAGCAGAAACCAAACCGGCGGGGGCTGCGAGTACAGACACAGCACGGTGTAGACCAGCACTCCCGCCAGACTCGCGGCCACATTGACCGTGTAGGCCGCGACGCCGTTGCGCGCCCGTTCGAGGTACCAGGCCACCAGTTGGCCGATCGGCACGAACAGCAGCGCGATCAGCGCGAAGATCGGCACGACCACGACCATCGCTCCCACCAGCCCCTTGATCGACTGCAGCGTGAACGACATCGTCGGGACGCTCCAGATGTGCACGCCCGAGAAGGCGCCCAGGTAGTCGGGCAGTTCGCTGACCAGCTGCCGCAGGGGCGGAAACGGCGTCTTGATCAGAAAGGCGAGCCAGGCCAGGGGCAGTAGCATCGCGCCGAGACGGATGGGGCGGTGCGACAGATGCGAACCCAGTCCGAAGCCGAGGAAGCAGGCGATGAGAACGAAGTTTTTGAAGTAGGCAAAGATGCGGATCTCGGAGGAGACCCAGCGGATCAGCAGCAGTTCGACAAACAGCCCGAACAGGCTGGCGAGGATGAGCGCGAAGTAGGAGAAGCCGCCCAGTTGCTGGGGCCGGAACTCGGCGAGCAGCAGACGGCCGGCCAGACCGGGGGCCGGCGCGGCGCCGGGGCGGTAGCTGCGAAACAGGACGATAGCCAGCAGCGATCCGCTGAGCACGATGAAGAGAAACGTCGGGAGAAGAGTCATGGCAGTGCCGGATTCCTTCGAAAGATCTGGTTAGGGGATAGCGGGAAGGCGGCCGGAGCCGTTCTCCCCGCCGCGGCGGCGCACCGGCGCAGCGTAGGGCAACAGCAGAAAGGCGCCGAACTCGGACGGGGTATGCCGGGCCTGCGCGCCCGGTTCGCCCACGGGCGTAGCGATGGTGGTGAGGTTGAGCGGCAGGCTTACCGGCCGCCCGTCGAACACGCCGCCGGCCACGGGCGGCCCGAGCGGGTTCTGCAGGTCCCGGATCGCAAAGACCTGGCCGGGCCGCAGGAAAGGGGACAGATCGACGGGCACCCGGTCGCGGAGGTCCCAGTTGAATACAGCGAGGTGGGCGCGGCCGGGTTCGTACTCATTCGGACGAACAAAGACGCGGGTACCGGTGGGACGGGTGCGGACGTAGGTGTTCCGCGCGAGTTGGGCCTCGGGCAGCCCAAAGATGTAGGGGTGGAAAAAGTTGTCCTCGATGACGACGTTGCGGCATTCGATGGCGACCAGTCCGCCGTTGGCGAAGTAGTTCCGCCGGACGGCCATGCCGTCGCAGCCGGCCCGGTAGCCGATGTTGTTCTGGCCCACGAGCGGGGAGGGTGAGAAGTAGGTGTAATTGTCGGCCAGCAGGTTGTCCCGGGCCACGGTGCCGCCGCCGAGAAGAATGTTGCGGGTGATGCCGGTGCGCGAGAGGGCTCCGTTGTCGAAAGCGATATTGCCTTCGACGCGGAACTGGTTCAGAGACGCCTCCTCCGAGCCGTAGATATGGATGCCGTGGCTGAAGGAGTTGAAGAAGACCGAGTCGGTGATTCGCTTCACGCCCTGCTCGTTCTGCGCGTAGACGGCGTGGCCGTGGCCGCGGTCCGGCCCGTCCCAGCCGTTGTTGTAGACGATGACGCCGTAGAGCTGCGAGTCGACCGAGTTCGACCAGAAGCCGATGCCGCTGCCGTGGTCGTGCACGAGGCAGTTGACGAGACGGACGCCGGTGCCGAAGATGTCGATGCCGGTGGGGCGGCCGGTGGCCGGGGTGGGGTAGGTTCGCCGGGGATGAGAGTTGAGGATCTCGAGGCCCCAGATCCAGGCGTAGGCGCCGCGGATGGTGAAAACGGCGGGGAGCAGGCTATCGCTTTCGCCATCGATCACGGCGCGTGCCGCCGGCGCGGCGCGCACAACGATGGGCCGGGCGGCGGTGCCCCTCAACAGGCTCGTGAAGGAACCGCGATAGGTCCCCTCGCCCACCCAGATGGTGTCGCCCGGCACCACGGCCGCGGGCTGGGCGAGAGCGGTCGAGAGGTCCCACGGCGAGGCCATCGAACCGTTGCCGCCGGGCGATCCGAAGGGGCTAACAAAGAACTCCGCCGCGCCGGCCAACCCGGCGGCGGAGAGCAGACTCAGGATCAAAGACAGTCGCATAAGCACTCACTCGCTGCCCGGACGGGGGCAGTTGACGGGTTGGGCCGCGCCGACGAGGGCCACGCCGCGGGCGTCGTCGTAGCCGGCCGTTACCCAGCGGCGGCGACCCAGGGAGCAGACCACGTCCCGGCGCCGCGCCGGGCCAGGGTCGGCCATGAGGAAGAGTGGGGCGCGGCGCCAGTCGGGCGGGTTGGGATTGAGGTCGAAGGCGCGAAAATGGACGCTGTTCCGGAGGAATACGACGGCGTCGTCAAGAGGAAGTTCGCGCACGGCGCGCAGGACTTGCCGGGAGGGGGCGTGCGCGTCGAGCAGGCGACGGCCGTACACCGGGAACAGCACCATCTGCAGCAGCAGACACGCCCCGAGCGCCAGGCGCGCGGCCTGGGGCCGGCCGGCCCAGAACTCGGTCCATCCGAGGGCGCCGAGCAGCGCCATCAGGAAGAACGTTTCAAAGTAGTAGCGCTCACCGACCAGCGAGAACGAGGAGCGGGACTGGGCAAGGTAAGCAACCACGAGCGAAGCGGCCAGCGCGGCCAGCAGCAGGATCACCTTCGAGCGCCGCCGGTTGCGCCAGACGGCGAAGCCCGCCAGGAGGGGAAGAAAAGGGAAGCCGGCCAGCAGGGTCTCGCCCAGGGCGTGGGCGGTAAGCGTGGTCAGGTTCCGCCAAAGGCTCGCCGGGGAGAGGGATACTTCGGCGATCTCGCGCGTTCCCGTGTAGAGGGCATAGGCATGAGGCCAGTAGGCACCCGTCACCAGCTTGTTGAACCAGAGCAGGACGAACAACGCGAGGACGGCCGCGGCGGCGCCCGCCCCCGCCAGCAGCAGCGCTTTGCGCCAGCGAAAACGCAGCAACCACAGCGCGCCCAGCCCCAGCAGCGAACCGGTCCAGGCGGCGACGTAGGGACGCACGAGCGCCAGCAGAAACAGCGCGAGCAGCATGCCGCCGAGAGAGCGGGCCGGATGGCGTCCCCGCCAGGCCAGCAGCAGGCAGTAGAGCGCCAGGGCCAGGAGCAGACACGCGGGAGCGTGCGAGAGGTAGTCCACGCAGCTCAACGTGAAGAAGGGCGAGGCGGCCAGCAGCAGCACGGCATGGTCCGCCACCACGATGCCAAACAGCAGCAGGCCAATACGCCAGGTGAGCCACAGGATCATGAGCGCGGCCATCGGATTCAGCAGCCGCTCTCCGTGCACGAGCGTGGCCGGGGCGAGCAGGGCCGGCCAGCCCGGCGGATACTTTCCGAACCATCGCCCCTCGTGCATCAGATGATGCTGGAAGCGGAAGACGCGCGGCGGCGCTACCTCAGCCGGCGACTCCGCCGTCAGGCGGCCGGCCGCGAAGAGCCGGGCCTGAAACAGATAGGCGCTCTCGTCACCCGAGTAGATGGCATCGCCAAGGTGGGCCGCCAGCGGCATCGCCACGGCGCAGAGCAGCAAGATAGCGGCGTATCGCAGTTCGCGGCCAAACGGTTCACCCCCGGCTACCCCGGCAGCCCGGCGAAACCGCAGCGCCGCCGGCAGCACCAGTCCGTACTGGACGACCAGCAGCGCCGCCTTGGCATAACGGTCCCAGGGTAGCCAGCCCAACGCCACGGCGGCGCCCAAGCCAACCGAAGCCAGCAGGCCCGCGAGCCCAAGCCCGGGGACAGCCACGGAGGCGACACGCGGAGGAGCCGGAGTAGAGATCATCGGGTAGTCATCCAACCGCGTTAGTGGCGCTGCGCGTAGCCGGTTTCAAACAGCCCTTGCCAGGTGCCGATGCCGTAGGCGAGATGAATCGAGGCCGCAACGGGCAGAAACAGCAGGCACGCCGCGCCATACTGCGGGACCTTGGCGACCATGGCGACGAGGCCGGCGGCCACATACGCCGCCACGCCGAGGAGTGCGGGCAGCCGCAGCGCGGGAACAAAGATGGCGCCCAGAAACCCGAGCAGCAGAAAGGCCGTCCAGGCCGCGGGCGCCAACTGCCGCCAACTGCCGATCTGTCCGTTCCGGCGAAACACGTTGAGTTTGTAGCGGCCATAGCGCCAGTACTGCTCAAGCGCCTTGGTCCAGGTGGGTCGCGCGTTGTAGTCGAGTTGAATGGCGGGATCAAAGTAGAGCGTTTCGCCGCGGGAGACGAGGCGCAGGTTGAACTCATCATCCTGATTCGTCAGGAAGCTTTCATCAAACAGGCCATGCCGGGCAAAGACCTCGCGCCGGTAGCAGCCGAAGACGACGGTGTCGACCGGGCCGGGCGGTCCGCCCACCCGGAAGCGCACGTTGCCGACACCGAACGGAGAGCTCAGTGCGGCGGCAATCGCGTTGCCGATGAAGGTGTGGCTGACCGTGCGGAGGAGTCCGCCGGCGGCGGCCGCCTCCGGGTGGGCCGCCAGGACGGCGAGGTTGGCCTGCACCCAGTTGGGCGCGGGTACGGAGTGAGCCCCGAAGATCGCAATGAATTGGCCGCGGGCCGCGCGGATGCCCGCGTTGAACGCCATGGGGGTGCGGCGCGCGGGGTTGTGCAGCAGGCGGACGCGACTATCTTCGGTGGTGGCGATCCGTTCGACGAGCGCGGCCGAGCCGTCTTCGGAATCGCCGTCCACCACCAGCAGTTCGATCTCGCGGACGCTGCCCCGCAGGAAGCCGCGCAGGCAGTTTTCGATATAGCTTGCCTCGTTGCGGCAGGCAATCACGATGGAAACAATCGGAGAGGACATGCACACCTCCACTAGCGGGATAAGGGCGGCAGCGAGGCTTCGGCCACGCGGCAAAGCACCGCGCGGAACTTTCCGCTCGGTTCGCGGGGCACCTGCGCCACGGGTTCGAGTTGCACCTGAACGGGCCCGATCAGGCGATGAATCCGGTCGACGATCGTCTGTCGCGCCCGGCGGTCGAACCCGTTCGCGGCGACGTACTGAATGCGCACGAGATCCAGCGACTCCTGCACGATCTGCGCTTCGGCCACCGGCAAGCCGTAGAAGACGGGGTTCAACCAGAAGACCCGGCGGCCATCGCGGGCGACGAGCGAATCGTTGGCGCGCCCTTCAATGGCTTCCAGACGCGGCAGGGTGCGCCCGCAGGCACAGGGTTCCGCAGCGGCGCTGAGGCGCCCGCGGTCGCCGACGGCGTAGCGGATGAGCGGCATGTCCGGATTCAGCAGGCCGGTGCAAACGAGGTCACCGGAGGAGCCGGGCGGGGCCGGCTCGCCTTCGGCCAGCACCTCGACGATGCCGGCGTCGGGCCACAGGTGCATGGCGCCGTGCTCGCACTCCGATGCGGCCACCACCGCTTCGGCCATGCCGTACGTGGCGTGGACAGGGCACCGGAAGGCCTCGCCGATGGCGTCGCGCTGCTGCGGAAACAGCGGCTCGGCGTTGGTGACCACCACGCGGAGCGGCACGCGGATGCCCAGCGCCAGAATAGAGCGGGCGAGGAGGTGCAGCGCGGCGCTGTAGCCAACCAGGTACTCGATACGGTGGCGGCGCAGGGCGTGGACGTAGTCGGGAATGAACTCTTCCTTGAGATGAAAGGTGGAGAGGTAGAGCTGTCCGAGAGCGGCGTTCCAGACCCAGTAGGGCGGCCGGCGCTGCGCGAGCGGGGTGACGGTCTGGCCGCCCAGAATTCCCCAGCGGGAGAAGCGCGACACGCCGTACCAGGCTCGCGTCCGCGCTTCAAACAGAGCGTACCAGCCGCGCACGGCCTCGCGCCGCTGCCAGATGGTCAACGGGGTGCCGGTGGTGCCGCTGGTGCGGTCGGCGAACATCCGCGAGCGGTCGCAATCGTCGGCCACCAGCGCGGGGCCAGCCTCGCGCACGGCCTGCTTGGACAACACCGGCCAGTTGGCCAGAACCTCGCAGGAAGCGTTGTCGCCACGCAGCCGCCGAGCGCGCCACTGTTGGCGATAGTAGGGCACCTGCGTGGCGGCGCGGTGCAGTTGCCGGGCCAGTTGTTCGTCCTGCCAGGTCCGCCACTGTTCGGGCGTCCAGTGCTCCCGGGCCAAGGCTTCGGCCACCAGGCGCGGCGTCTCCGGACCGTAGCGCCAGGAGCGCAGATAGTAGCCCCGCAGCGTGGCCGGCACCGTGCGCAGCGCGGGCGGCAGTTTGGCGTAGATCTCGTGAAAGATGGGATTCATAGGGATGGTTTCCGCCGCAGACCGTTCAGAAGCTGCTGCCATTGCGGCAGCACACGGGACCAGCCGCAGGCGGCGGCGAGGTCGCGGCCGGCGGCCGACAGGCGCGCCGCCAGCGCCGGGTTGCACAGCAGAGCACGAATGGCCGCCGCCATCTCGCCGGCGTGGTCCGGCGCCGTGAGCAGGCCCGTACGCTCCTGCGTGAGCAGATAGGGAATGCCGCCAACGTTCGTGCTCACCACCGGCAAGCCGCACGCCATGGCTTCGAGCACGCTGACCGGGGTGTTGTCGACCCGCGCCGTGTTGAGAAAGATATCGCCGCGTTGGAGCAACGCCGGAACCTGAGACTTGGCAACGCCGCCCGGCATGTGCAGACGATGGGCCACGCCCAGCCGCGCGGCCAGTTGACGCGTCGCCTCGAAGCTGCCATCTCCCTTGTCCCGGCCGATCATCGTCAACTCGACGCCGGGGAACTCGGCCGCCAGCAGCGCCAGGACGCGCGGCGCGAGTGTGGGGTTGTAGATCTCATGAAAGGCCCGCAGCCAGACCAGCCGCGGAGACACGCGCGGCCGGAAGAGATAGGGGTAGGCCGCCAGGTCGATGGCGTTCGGAATCATGACGATATCGCCGCGGTAGGGGAGCATCTGCTCCCGCAGGTAGCCCGAGGGGGCAGTAACGCACGCCGCCCTCCGCAGCAGACGGCGCACGCGCCGGGGCCACCGCCGCGCAAAGGACGGCAGGTTACCCCCGTGCAGCGTCAGCACAAAGGGCTTGCCCGCCCGGGCCAGCACCTCGCAGACGGCCTCGGCCCAGAGAAACGCCGAGCCGCTGTAGAGATCGACGGTGGCCACGCCATACCCGTCCCGCTGGCGCCATGCCGTGGCGACCATCTCGCACAGCCGGAGCGGCCGGGAGATCCGCGCCGAGGTGCGCCGCACCTGCCATCCCTCCGCGGCCAGATGATCGGCGAGGTCCTCGCATACGCATCGCGCGCCGCCGGGCGCCGACAGAAAATTGCCGACGAGCAGCACGGAACCCGCATTCCGATCGGCCATCACACCTCCGCCCCGCCACGGTGCAGTTCGCGCGGCAGCATCACAGTGAGTTCTCCTTGTTCCACCATCTCCCGCACCTCTGCCAATAGGTTCGCCAGACTGGCAAACGACTGCGGGCCCGCGGTCGATAGCGAGTGCGGGTGCCCGTAAACCACGGCGTACCCCCCATCGCGCGCGCATCGGCGCACCATGTGGCGCGCCGGTTCCGCGAAGCCGCAGCCGGCGTTCAGGCGCAGGCACGAAACGCCTTCGACCTGCTTCAGTTTGCCTGGCGCATCACAGGGCCGCCGCAGGAACCGTTCGAGCAAACGCTGCGGCAGCGGGCGGTAAGCCGCCCGGCAGAAGTGATACCCGGTGGCGCGCAAGGCGCGGCACAACTGGGGAAAGTCGAGGTGCCCCGGGCCGGCCTCGGCCCGTTCCGACCGGCTGAACGAGAGCGCGGCGGGATAATGAAAGGGTTGATTGTAGGGCGGCACAAAGCTCTCCACCGGCGCGGCAATGCAGTCTTCGAGCAGTTCCCGGCCGCGCCGCAGATTGTCCTGCAGCCGGCCCGGCGACAAGGCCGGCAGCCAGTCGTGATGCAGCGAGTGGCACCCGACTTCATGGCCCGCCTCGTGCATGGCGCGAATCTGCCCGGGGTCGTGATAGGGCCGCGAGCCAGCCTTGGCCGCCGCGGCCACCACCGCAAAGCAGGAACGGATCTGATGGTGATCCAGCATGGCGAGCAGCCGCTCGGTGTTGGTGAACTCCTCCGGGCCCCAGGCCTTTGGCCCCCCTCCGCTGCGGGAGCGGTCCGCGCCCCACTGCGTGTCATAGTCCCAGAACAGCAGGAGCCGGCCGGGGTGGGCCCGCCCGCTCACGCCCCGCTCCGGCGCGCCACCAGGAGCCAGGCCGACGATGGCTCGTCAACCCGCGGCCCGACCAGACCCACGGACCCGAGCGCCCGCACCGCCGGGTAGGCCAGCGCGCGCAGCAGCGGGGTGCGGTCCGTGGCAATCGCGAGCTGTTTGGCCATGGTCGCCGCGCGGCCGATGACGGGAAACAGACCGTAAGCCCCCGGCAGGGCGGTCTCGAGACCATGTCCACGGCACAGCTCCAGCAGTTGGAGCCGCGCGAATCCCCAATCGTTGGTGAGCGGCGGCAGCCAGTCCATCGTGGGGATGGCTTCCGGCTCCCGCGGACCGTAGAGCAAGAGCGTGCCGCCGGGCGCCAGCCAGTCGGCAAAACGGCTGAACAGCTGCTGGCTCTTTCCGGCCCGGGCCAAGTAGTGCGCCGAAGCGATCGACAGGAGCACGTCGACGCGCTCGGGCGGGACATAGTCGAGGAAATCGGCCGCTTCAAAGCTCACGTTGTCAAAGCCCAGCCGGCGGGCGCGAACCTGCGCTTCGGCAATGGAGTGCTGATCCTGATCAATGCCGGTTACCTTCCATTGGGGGCGCCGCGCCGCCAGTTCGAGCGCCCACCGGCCCGTCCCGCATCCGGCGTCCAGCAGACGCAACCCGCGCCGGGGTAGTCCGCCGAGCAGGGGCCGCAGCAGCGTCCACTTCTGCCGGGTATGAATATCGAAGAAGCCAAACGACGCCTGCAGCCACCCCGGCGGGCCGGGGTGCAGGGCGGCCTCCGTCTGCCCGAGGACACGGGGCAGGTCGGTGTGGCTCGCAGCATCCAGCCGAAAGGGAACCGCCTTGAGTTTGGAGATCATGCCGCCTCCTTAAGAAAGAACTTGCGGCCCGCGATCCGGGCCTTCCACTGCAGGGCGCCAAAGCCCAACAGCAGCGCGGGAGCGACCAGCCGCATCCCGTTCACCGCCATGTAGACCAGGCTCCACGTCACCATCACCGCCACGAACGCCCGGTGCCCGCCCGCCTCCGCCCGGCGCAGCATCCACAGGCCCATGGCCAACAGCAGCCCCATCGCCACCAGGCCAAACAGGCCATGGTCCGATAACAGCCGGCTGAACTCGGTATGCGCAATGCTGCTCGAATGAGTCCGCGCCGCACGCTCGGACTTGGCCACCCCGGGCCCACTGCCGCCCACCGGATTCTCGAGCCAAATGGCCAAGTCCGCAAGCACCAGATCATCGCGGTGGCTGAGATTCCGGCTCTCAAACCGCCGGCTCAACGCCCCGCCCGTGAACGAATCGAGCGCCGGCGAAATCACCCCGGCCACCAGACCGTAGCCGGCCGCCGCGCACAGCGCCACCCGCAGCACCAGTTTCGGGTCCCGCCGCAGGAACAACACCCCCACCATCCCCGCCAGCAGCGTCAAGATCAGCCCGCTGCGCGAAAATGTCATGGCGCTCTGCACCCCGCAAAGGACCACCAGCGACAACAGAAACAGCCGTCCGCCCAACGCCAATTCCGGCACCAAGGCGAGAAACAGGACGCCAAACAGCACGCCCAGCCCGAGGCTTGATGCCACCTGATTGGGCCCGAAGCCACCGCTGCTTGCAAAGTTGGAGTTCGTGCCGAAGACAATCGGACCCGACAGGTAGGTGGCCGTGACCGTGATCGTCACCACGCTCACGAGCGGCGCCACATAGGCCAGCAGCACCTGCGCGCACTCCGGCCGCGAAAGCCGGCAGTTGGCGAAAAACCAGACGCTCACGGCCAGCGCCAGCGGTCCGGAGAGGTTGAAGCTAATCTGCCGGCGGGCCTCTTCCGCTTCGAGCGACAGCAGCGTCAGTAGACACGAAGGGAGCAGCACGACGAAGTAAGCCAGCGGCAGCGGCGGTACCCGCCACGCCGGGCTCCGCACGATCGCGGCGGCAAAGATCAGGACCAGCGCATATTTGCCGTACTCCCAGAAAAGGCTCGCGCCCGTCATCCGCCACAACACCTCGGCGCCGGCGATGTAGGCCGCCGCCTGGGCGGCGCGGTCCACCCGCCCTCTCACGGCGGAGTAGAGTCCAAACAGCAGCGCCGCCAGCCCGTGCAGGACGCCGGCTGCCGGCTGCGCCTGCAGCAGCAGCGCCAAGGGAACGTGCAGCCCGCAGGCGGCGATCCAAAAGCGCAGGCGGATCGCCTGGCCTTCCTCGGTGCCCGCCAGTTCCGGAACCTGAATCCAAACAGGGCCTGTGCTCATTTCAACGCCATCCCGTAAAGGTTGCCCAGCGCCCGCGGCAGACTCGCGCAGGAGTACTGCCGCACCGCCCGGTCGCGCCCCCGTCCACCCATCCGCCGCCGCAAACCCTCATCCTGAACCAGCGCTTCGAGCGCGACGGCCAGGCCCACCTCATCGTCCGGCGACGCCAGCAGGCCCGTAACTCCGTGGTCCACCAGTTCGGCGACCCCGCCCGTCCGCGTTCCCACCACGGGCAAACCGCTCGCCATTGCCTCCAAAACCACATTGGGGCTGCCCTCGGAGTCTGACGTCAGCAGAAGCAGATCGGCGCCCCGATAGAGCGCCGCCATATCGGTCTGCGCACCCGCGAAGCAAACCGTACTCCGCAGCCCGCACCCCTCGCTCTGCTGCTCAAGCACCGCCCGCAGCGGCCCGTCGCCCGCCACCGTAACGCGGATCCTCCCGCGCACCGCCGGCGGCAGCGCCGCGACCACGCGCAGCAGCCGGTCGAAACGCTTCTCCGCACTCAAGCGCCCCACGGCCAGGAGACGGATAAGCCCGGCATGGTCCACGGCCCGGTCTACGGGCGAGAACTGATGGGTATCAACTACGTTCGGCAGGTGGAACAGGCGGTTCGGGCGCACGCCGAAAGCAATCGCGCTTTCGAGTGCGGCGCGGGAGTTGACGGCAATCGAACGCAGGTGCCGCAGGCTCCACAGCCGCAACGGGGCGAAGCGTCCGGATACGGTCTGCCGCGTGTCCGAACGGATGGCGCCCACTTCGCGCAACCCCGCCGCGCGGGACGCCGCGGCGACATAGACGTTGGTGAAACAGTGGCAGCTCTGCAGAATCTGGGGACGCAGGCGGCCGAGTTCGGCGATGACGCGCCGCAGGCGCAGGAGCGGCAAAGCGGATTCCCCCACCCAGATCACTGGAATGCCCAGCTCCCGAATCGGGCCCTCCCAATACTCTCCCCGCGTCAGCGACAGTACCGTAAGCTCCGTCCCCTGCGGCCTCAGTGCCGTCAGCATATGCATCAGCTGCCGCTCCGCGCCGCCCTGCCCCAGTGTGCCGGCCAGGAACGCCACGCGCAGACCAGCGAGGTTAGCGGGCATCGTACGACCCTCCCCACGCCGCCCCGAGCAGTTCGCCCACGGAGGCCTGCCACGCTTCGAGCGAAAAGCCAGCCGCCGCCCGGGTGGCCGCCGCCGCCATCCGCGCATAGACGGCTTCCTCGGCAACGCACTGCGCAATCGCCGCGGCCAGCGGCGCCGGTGAGGGATCCGGCAGGACGAAGCCTGAGACGCCATCGGCTACCAGTAGCGGCAGCACCGAAACCGGGGTCGTGATCACCGGCAGCCCGCACGCCAGCGCCTCGACAACGGCCTTCGGGAAGCCTTCGGTGGCCGTGGGATAGCAGAACAGCGTCGCCTGCCGCAGCAGCGGCAGCACCGCGCTCTGCGGTACCTGCCCGTGAAAGCGTACGCGGTCGGCCACCCCTAACTCCTTTGCCGTCTGCCGCAGAAGTGGCAGCGACGATCCGTCGCCGATAATGTCGAGGCTGACCGCGGGAAAGCGCGGGATCAACAGCGGCAATGTTTGAATCACCAGCTCCGTGCGTTTGTAGGGCTCCTGGCGGCAGGCGTTGATGAGCCGGAGGGGAACAGTGCGGGGGGGGCCCGTGGGAGCGCAGCGCTGCAGATCGCTCCGCCAGAGCGAAGTGGAGAAGATCCAGCGGACATTTGGATGGCGGGGCGATGGCGCCCGCCCATCACCACCCGTGGCCAGCATCACGTTCCGGCCGCCCGCGGCCCGCTCCATCAGCCATCGCGTCAGGGATTGAAAGGGAGACTTCATATCGTGCCAATCGCCGCAGTAACGCGCCAGCAGGGGCTTTCGGCGCACGAGACCCACGAGCAGGCCCACCAAGCCGATGTCGCCGGGGATCAGGGCATAGATGGCATCGGCCTCCCCCGCCTCCCGCCACAGCATCGCGGCGTTCCGGCCAAGCCACTCGATCATGCTCCACTTCCGCCGCCATCCTCTCCCCGCCGGCGCCGTTAACGGGACCACATGCAATCCCCGGCCCTGCACCGGACTGCCTTGCTTGCCGGGAGGCCTGGCGCCCACAGGCACCGCCACGCGCGTACCCGTGAACAGCCCGGCCACGGCCTCGATCTGGGCCGGGAATCCGCCGTCGGTGCTGTAGCCGGACGGCGAGTCCGCCGAGGCCCAGCATAGCTTGTGCGAGATCACGAGAAGTTGCATGCGCGGTCCGTATCGCGGCTTGGGTGGGCCGGCGCCCACTCACTCAGTTCGCGGCTCAGAGCGCCGTAGGTGGCCTCGAAGCCGTATCGCGCCGCCACCAGCGCCCGCGCCCGCTCGCTCTGTTGCTCGGCAAACGGGCGATCCGTCAACAGGCGCAGCGCGTGCAGCGCCAGCGCCGTATCATCGTCCCCCAAGAGAATGCCCTGCTCGTGCGCCATCTCCATGCCGTCCGCCGCGTCCGGATTCGCCACCACCGGCACGCCCACCGCCATCACTTCGACGAGGCGGCTCCGGAACCCGTACGTCCCCTTCCACGGGCACAGCACCAGCCGCATCGACCCCAGCAGCGGCTGCACCTCTTCGACAAATCCCGTCACCCGGATGCGCGCATCCGTTTCGAGTGCCCGCAGTGCCGCCGGGGGTTGGCTGCCCACCAGCCATAGCTCGGCGTGGGGCAGACGGCGCCACACCATCGGCATAATCTGCCGCGCGCACTGCAGCGCGCTCGCCGTGTTGTGCGCACTGCCAAAGCCGCCGTAACAGCAGATCCGCAGGCCTTCCGGACGCCAGCGATAGCGCCACCGGTTCACCACGTCCACCCCCATCGGCGTGTAGAAATGGCGCACCCGCGGCGCCACGCGCCGCATTTCCATGTGCTCCTCCCGGTTGATGGCAATCAACCCGTCGAACTGCCGCCACGCCTCCTCCTCCGCCTCGCGGTAGAGCGCCACCGCGCGCCGCTTCCACCACTCCGGGATCCATCGGCGCCGGTCCAGGTCGGCCCGGTAGGCCTGCCAGAGCACGTTGTGGGTATCGAGCACCACGGGAATCCCCCGATCGCGAAAATACTGCATCGAAGCGGCCGCATGCCAGTACTCGAGCAGGACACAGTCGAACTCCCGCTCCCCCAGCAGCTCCTCCCAACGCCCGGCCGGGAAGGCCACGCGCTCAAGGAAATAGTTGGAGGCGCGCAGTCCGGTCCGGAGGCAGTAAAGGGCCGTCGCCAATCTTCGCCCCCAGCAGGACAGCCCCTCCGCGCCTTCCCCGTAGGAGGCGACAATGGCCTCGTCGCACCACGCCGCCAAGGCCTCCCGCGTCGGCCGGACCTCGTCCGGCGCCACCGTCGTCAGGAAGGTCACATGGAACGCTTCCCGTAAGCCCTGCAGGGTCAACC
This sequence comes from Acidobacteriaceae bacterium, assembly GCA_020247055.1. Classification (GTDB taxonomy): domain Bacteria; phylum Acidobacteriota; class Terriglobia; order Bryobacterales; family Bryobacteraceae. The sequence continues at coordinate 61,086 of JADCJL010000190.1, forward strand.
CCACGCGTTGCCGCTGGCCGGCCAGGGCCGGATAAGGCAAGACATGCGAAACCACCAGCATCCGCCGCATGCTACGCCGCCGCCGTATCCGCGCTACTGCCAGGCAACGCCTGCGCCGGCGGCCAGGGCTTCTGCGCACGCACGAGCACCATGATGCCTGCGGCGGCGGGGTTGGTCCGGTCCTCCTCGCGGAGCCCTTGATAGAGCCGCAGCTTGCCGATCGAACCCAGGCTCCCGCCGCTCACAATCCGCCGCGTAAACTCCTCCCGTGCCAGCGCCCCGCCAAAGATCGGGCGGCACTCCGTCACCACAAACCCCGCCCGCTGCAGCCGCTCCCGAATCGAATCGGCCGTGAAGTACTCCATCACGCTGTGGTCGTTCCGGTGACGGGCAATCACCGCCGGATCCGTGATGGTTCCGAGCGAATCCACGGTGAAATGCAGCTCCCCGCCCGGCTTGACGATGCGGAGCAACTCCGCCAGCACCTCATCCAGATTGGGAATGTGCTCGAGCACGCAAAAGCTGAATACGTGGTCGAAGCAGTCGGCCGGCAGTCCAGCCATCTCGAGCGGACTGCAATGATAGTGCAGCCGCGAACGCACCGGGCTGTAGCGCCGATACTCCCACGCCTGCGCGATCGCCGTGGGGCTGACATCCACCCCCACCACCCGGCTGCACGCGTAGGCCAGCAGCTGCGTCTGCAGCCCCTGCCCGCAGCCAAGGTCCAGCACCACGTCCTCCCGGCCCAACCCCGCCGGGTCGACCAGTTCCCGGTACTCATAAACCTTGAACGCGTTCCCGACGCTCCAGCGGTTCGGATACAGCCCCAGCAACGTGAAGAGCTTCCGATAAGTGTTCCTGATCCGTGTCTTGATCGTCATGCCCATAACTCGCTTTCGGGAGAGCGCCCGGCCGCCGACAGCAGCGCCCGCGCCACGCGGACGCTGCTCCTGCCATCGAGCAACTCCCCGAACATCTTCCTGATCAACGCCTTCCGTTCCTCGCGTTTGTGTCCCGGCTCAAGCAGCGCCCGGCGCAGGCAGCCCGCCATCTCCTCTTGCGAACTCACCACGGTCACCGCGCCGCTCTCGACGACTTCCCGGTAGTGATCGAACTGGTAGTAGGCGGCAAAGGAGACCGGAGAGATATCAGCGCCCGGCGGGTTATAGCCCACGTTCAAGACCGGCTTGTCGAACATGCACAACTCCAGCGATACCGTTGAGGAGACGTTGATCCCGGCCGCGCAGTGCCGCAGCGTGTTGGTGTACAACTCGACATCATCCGGCTTCGGAGTCAGCCACACCTGCTCCCAGTTGACGGGTGAAAACACAATGTCGCGACGGCGCGAGCGCAACTCGTCAAAACGCGTCGTCCGGTCCTTGGGATACACGCGCACAAGCAGTTGCGGACGACCCAGGTCCGTCTGCGCGGCCAGCAGATCCGCGATTCCCTCTACTACGCGCATCTCCTCCGGCATGTAGTTCGGCATACCGGTCGTGTAGAGGAAAATAGGGCGCGTGGGATCCAGGCCCACGCGCCGGCAGAACTCCTCCCTGCTCCAGTGATACTGGGGGTCGAAATGAAAGTCGAACTGCGGCGTGCCCGTCACAAACACCCGCGCGGGAGGAATGCGCGGATAGAGTGCAAGCAGTTGCGCCCGCATATCTTCACTCCAGACCAGGAAGAAGTCATAAGGCAGGAAAATGCGTCCCTGCGACGTCAGATTGTCCCAGGAAAATATGAAAGTTGCCGTTGGAATCCCCAGCCACTGCGCCGCTTGCACAGCCTGAATGGCCACGCGGCAATGGACGTGCGATCCGTTGAAAACCAGCGCCGGCCGGCGCTGCCGGAACAGCTCCAGATAGTAGTCCGACGTGCGCAGCACACGGCTGCCCGTGCGCTCCACCGCCGACAGCACATCGAGCCCCCGCCGGCTGGCAAACGGCAGGCACAGCGCCTTCGACAACAGCCGCTTGGCCTTCATGCCCGCCGTCGTCGCCTCATAATCCCGCAGCCGCCAGCGGTCCTGCGCCGCCTCCGACCACAGCCACCGGCCGTGCGCCATCTCGACAATCCCGCGCAGCGCCCGGACCCCCCAGCGCTCGGGTATCTCGGTCAGCTCCATCACCGAGTCATAGCGGCTGACCATCATCTGCCGCAGCGCCTCGTCTGGCATCACGCTGAGGACGTCCACCTCCATCTGCCCACGCAGCCGGTCCAGCGCCCCCGTGTACACAAAGTTCCGAATCGCCTCGCCCCGCGGCAGAATCGCCTCCATCCGCGGCAGCGCCGGGCTCGGCCGGTTCCGCCGCGCGGCATCCGACGGCGAAGGTTGCATCTCAGTTGTTGACATAGATTTGGTTCCGGATTCGATCAGCGGCTCGCCACGGGGCTCGCCACGGGGCTCTCCACCGCGGGCGCGGCCTCAGTGGTCTTCGCCTCGAGCGACCACTCGGTCGACGGGGTCAGCAAAGCGCCCCAACCGCTGCTCTCGCCCGCAAAGTCAAGGTGCAGCACCTCGGAGACATACCGGGACTGGGCCAGGTTCCCGCGCAGCAGAATCTTGAAATACACGCCGTACATCCCCGGCTCGAGCCACAGCGCCGGCAGCCTCACGCGCAGCGTGTAGACGCCGTGCCACTCCGTATCCGGTCCGAAGTCGCCGCTCTCCCGCCGCAGATGGAACACGTTCCGCTGGTGCATGTCCTCCATCTGGCACAGCAGCGTAAAGCCGCACACGGGCTGCGCCAAATGCAGCACCGTCTCCACCTCGAAGCTCTCCTTCTGGTCCACCGTCCGGCTCTCCCGGTCACCCGGACGCACCGGACCAAACCCGAATCCGGACCGGGGCGCGCTCTCTTCCCGCGTCGCCGTCGAGGCCGCCGTCAAGTTGTAGTAGGTCTCAATCGCGCTGCCGATTTCACCCTGATGCACCAGTCGTCCGCCGTCCAGCACAATCCCCCGGGTGCACAGCGAACGCACCGCCCCCATGTTGTGACTCACGAACAAAATGGTGCGTCCCTGTTGCGCTACCTCGCCCATCTTGCCGAGACACTTTTTCTGAAACGCCAGGTCGCCCACCGCGAGCACCTCATCAATCAACAGCGTCTCCGGCTCCAGATGCGCCGCCACGGCAAAGGCCAGCCGCAGATACATACCGCTCGAGTAAAACTTCACCGGCGTGTCAATGAAACGGTCTACCTCGGAAAAGGCGACAATCGCATCAAACTGCCGCCGGATCTCGGCCTGCTTCATGCCGAGAATCGCCCCGTTCAGAAAGATGTTCTCCCGCCCGGTCAGCTCATTGTGAAAGCCGGTGCCCACCTCGAGCAGCGAGCCGATCCGTCCCCGAATCTCCGCATATCCGCTCGTCGGCTCCGTGATTCGCGACAGCACCTTCAGCAGCGTGCTTTTCCCTGCCCCGTTGCGGCCGATCACCCCCACCACCTCGCCCGCCTTCACGTCGAAATCGAGCTCGCGCAGCGCCCACAGCGTGGCATCGGCAGACTCGGGTCGCGCCCGCCCCATCTCGCGCAGCCGCCGCCACGGCGCGGTCAGTCCGCTGACGATACTGTCCCGCAGCGTCTGGTAGCGCTGCTGCGGCGCGCCAATTTGATAGCGCTTCGAAAGATTCCGAATCCGGATTGCTGTCTCGCTCATACCGTTCTTGCCACCCTGTTCTGTATCGCCAGCCCCAAATTGATCCACTGCCAGATGTAGAAGCTGTTGTCCGGCTCGCCCCGCTGAAACTCCCGCCACGCCTGCGTCACCGCCCCGGCGTCCAACCACTCCCCCCGGTACTCCTCCACCGCCATCTCGATGCAGTCCCGCGCCCAGCGCCGCAACGGTCCGGCTAACCACTCCCGCTGCGGCGTCTGCACGGGCCGCTTCGGCGCCTCGACGATACCGCGCGGCGCCACCCGTCCCGCCATCTGACGCAGCATCCACTTGCCCGTTCCCCCGCGCACCTTCCGGTCCCCGGGCTGCCGCAGCGCCAGTTCAAACAAACGGTGGTCGAGAAACGGTTCGCGCAGTTCGGTTGAATACCGCATCGAAATCCGGTCGTTGAAGCGCAGCGCCCGCGGCAGCTTCGCATAGCAGGCGTCCAGATACTGCCGGTTGCGCAACGCATCGGCAAACGCCGTCCGCGGCTCAAGCGGCTCGGCCAGCGCGCGAAACTCCGGCAGCAGACACTCCGGTCGCGTCGCCCGCGTCCGCGTCCCCTGCAGCATCGCCTCCCGCCCCGCGCCTGCCCCCGACTCGTTCACCAACCCGGCGTAGTAGTCGTAGCCCGCCCACTGCTCATCCATCCCCTGCCCATCCAGCAGCACTACCACCCCCCGCGCTCGCGCCTGTTGAAACAGCCCCGCGTAAGCCAGCGTCGGCAGCCCGCCAAACGGCCCGTCCGCGCTCGACTGCACCGCCGCGGCCAACTCCGGGACCTCCCGCGGCTGCAACCGGCTCACCACCCAACGGTGCCGCGTCTGCCCCAGCATCTGCTCCACCCACGGCGTCTCGTCGTAACGGGCATCTCCCGTCACGTAGGTGAACGCCGTCACCTCGCTTCCCGCTCCGTGTTCCATCCCGTCCACCAGTCCAAGCAGCAGCGACGAATCGAGCCCCCCGCTGATATTGATCCCCACCGGCACATCGGAACGGAACCGCAGCGCCACCGACTCCCGCAGCAGCGCCGAGTACTCCTCTTCGACGACCTCCGCGCTCCGCCCGTCGAACTCCGGCCCCACGTGCTCGGCCAGATCGTACCAGCGCCGCACCCGCAGCCGCCCCGCCTGCCACGTCATCAAATGCCCCGGCGGCAGCGCCGTCACGCCCCGCGAAAACGTCTCCGCCGAATGGTCATGCAGCCCGTAGGTCAGATACGTACTCCACGCCCGCGCGTTCGCCTCCTCCTCCACCCCGGCTGCGTACAGCGCCCGCATCTCACTGGCCGCCAGCAGCGTTCCGTTCGGCCGCTGGTGGTAGTAGAGCGGCTTGACGCCAAACCGGTCGCGCGCCGCAAACAGCCGCTGCTCCCGCTCATCCCACAACAGAAACGCGAACATCCCGATCAGCCGGTCCAGGCACCCCTCGCCCCACCGCTCCCACGCCGCCAGCACCACCTCCGTATCCGTCTGCGAACGGAAACCGTAACCGGCCAACTCCCCCGTCAACTCCCGGTAGTTGTAGACTTCGCCATTGAAGACAATCCACAACGTGCCCGCCGCGTTCGACATCGGCTGCCGCCCCGCCTCGGACAGATCGAGAATGCTCAGCCGGTTATGCCCCAACCCCGCCGCGCCCCGCGGCGACACGTAAACCCCGCGCGTGTCCGGCCCCCGGTGCTCCTGGCTCAGCACCATCGCCACCAACTCCGTACCCGCCCAACCCTCTCCGAAAACTCCGGCGATTCCGCACATCGCTCTCTCCTTATTGCCCGCCGCCCTGTCCCGCAATCCAGCGCGCCACCTTGCTCGCCAGAAACTCCTCGGTCCGCTCCATTGAGCTTCCGGTACACCCGCCGATATGCGGCGTCAGCAGCAGATTCCCGTGCTCCCGCGCGTACCGCAGCAAGGGATGATCCCCCCCCACCGCGTGCTCGTCCGCCAGCACGTCCAGCGCCGCTCCGCCCAGATGGCCGCTTCGCAGCGCCGCCAACAGCGCCTCTTCACGAATCACTTCCCCCCGCGCCGTATTCACCAGCCGCGCCCCCGGCCGCATCGCCGCCAACTCCGCCGCGCCCAGCAATCCCCTGGTCTCCGCCGTTAGATTCACGTGTACGCTCACCACATCCGCCCGCCCCAGCAACTCCGCCATCCCCACCAACCGCACGTTCGGCGGCGCCGCCGCCCGCTCGACATACGGGTCGCACGCCAGCACCTCCGCCTCGAAAGCCGCCAGATAACGCGCCACCTGCTGCCCCAGCCGCCCCAACCCCACCAGGCCCACCGTGCTGCCATACAGCTCCCGGCCACGGAACCGGTCGCGGTCCCACCCGCCCCGCGGGGCCTGCGCCAGCGCCCCCGGCAGATCCCGCAGCAGCGCCAGCATTAAACCAATCGTCAACTCCGCCGTCGCCCGCACCGTCCGCAAGAACTCCGTCTCCCCCCGCAGGCTCAGGACGGCAATGCCGCGCCGCGCCGCCTCCTCCCCGTCGATGTGCGTCAGCCCCGTCGTCGGCGTCGCCACCGCCCGCAGCGACCGCCCGGCGTCCAGAATCTCCCGGTCAATGCGGTGCCGCAGCCGCACCCACAGCACCTCGTGCCCCGGCGCCAGCGCCAGCAGCCCCGCGCGGTCCGCGTCGGCCCATGTCACCTCGCCCGCCCCCGCCAGAATCCCCGCCGCGGTGGCGGAGAACTCAGAAGACTCGGCCACCAGAATGCGCATGCTCTTCCGCCTCGGCCAGCAGAAACTCCGCCAGCCGCAGATCAAACAGATCATCCACGTTGCACGACCGCTCCGGCGGCATCAGCCACGCCTGGCACCGCGCCCCCTTGAGCGAATGCTGCTCCATCAGGACGTCATGGCGCGTCAGGTAAATCGATCCGTCGCGCAGATACAGCTGCGGCAACTGCTGCCTCGGCTGCCCTTCAAACGCCTCGCCGAACGGCGGATCCTCCACCCATCCCTCTCCATCGATGCTTTTCATCCGCGCCGGATGCCGCTCCCCCACCGCGCTGAACGAGATCACCGAGTCGGCCTTCGTCTGCTCGAGCAGCCCGATGGCGCCGTCAATGTCGGTATCCCGCCGCAGCGGATTGGTCGGCTGCAGCACCAGAATCGCATCGTAATGCTCCCCCTGCTCCTCGAGAAACCGCACCATGTGCTGCACCACCGGAATCGTCGGCGTTTCATCCCGCGCCAGTTCCGCCGGCCGCAGCACCGGCACCGCCAGCCCCAGCGCCTCGCCCATCCGCGCTATCTCCGGGTCATCAGTCGACAACACCACCCGCGCCAACCGCCGCGCCCGCAGCGCCGCCTCCGCCGTGTACGCAAGCAGCGGCCGCCCGCCCACCGGCGCCAGATTCTTCCGCGGAATCCCCTTCGACCCGCCCCGCGCCGTCACTATCCCCAACACCGAAAGCATCGCCTCGCCTCCCGCTACACAATCGACCCGGCTTTGGCCCGGAACCGCGCCTGCAGCGGAATGCTCCGGATGTAGCCGTACAGCAGCACTTCCCGCGCCGCCAGCCGCAAAGCCGCCCGCGGCGCGCTGATCAGCAGCGCCTTGAGCAGCTTCGGCAGCGTCGGACGCGGCAGCGGCCACGTCTCGCCCGTACTGCGGAAAATTGCCCGCCGCTCCCGCGTCATGATCTGAATCGCCTCTACCATCCCCCGGCGCCGCATGTGCAGGTACATCGCCTCGGAGCTCACCACCACGTAGCCCCGCTTCATCACTTCGCGCGCCCACAGCTTGTCCTCTACCGCCTCGAGCGTCTCATCAAACGGCACCTCCTCCCACAAACTGCGCCGAATCGCGCAGCCGCTTGCAATCGGGCCGTTCTCGACGATCGTGTACAGATCGAGCGGCCAGCGCAGCACCTTCTGCTCCGTCCAACTCTCCACGTCCCGCGTCTTGGACACCGTCGTGCACCGCACCGCCGCCACCTGCGGATTGGCAAACTCCCGCAGCGCCGTCCGGAAGAACTCCCGGCCCAGCACCAGACTGTGCGAGCTGATGAAGAAGACAATCTCGCCCGAACACTCGCGCAGGCCCAGGTTCAGCGCCCGGCCGTAGGTGAAGTCCCGCCGGGCGATCGAAACCACCCGCGCCCCGCGCTGCTCGGCCATCTCGCGGCTCCCGTCGGTGGATTCATTGTCCACCACCACCACCTCCCGCGGCTGCACCGACTGCAGCGCGAAGGCATCGAACACCTTACCCAGATAATCCGCCGCGTTCCGCGCGCGGATCACCACCGAAAACGTTGGCACACTCTGCGTATCCACAACTCCTCCCCTATCGACTCGCATAACCACCGCGCACCGCCATCCCGCCCGCCTTCGGCAAGTCGTAGATGTAGTGCAGCCGCTTCTGCACAAACGGCGTCAGGTTCACGAGCGCCGCGGCAATCCGCCGCGCCACCCGCCCATCGCCATACAACTCGCTCGGCGCATACCGGCCATGCGCCAGCTGACGGCTGATCGTCTCCGCCACCTCGTCCGCCTCCGGCGCCGCCCGCACGACGTGCTCGTCCGTCTCCCGGCCCTCCTGCCGCTCTCCCACCAGCACCACCGGCGTGCCGAAGTAGCCCGCATCCCGCACAAAACTGCTCGAGTTCCCCACCGCGCACGCCGCACGCCGCAGCACGGCCAGGTACTCCTCCGGCATCAGATTCGTGATCGTCCGCAGCCACACCGGCGCGTTCTGATCCCGAAACACCCGGATCGACTTGCTGATCTGCTCACTGCCCGCGTCAATGTTCGGCCACAGCAGCACCGTCGGCATCGCAATCCTCGCGAGCGCCTCGAGCAGTTCGCTCATCTGCCGCATCTCGCCCCCGTAGCGCGTCGTTGTCGGATGAAAAATCACTAGTAAAAACGGCTTCTCCGTATCAATCCAGGCGCCGCTGCCCGCCGCGTTGACGATATCGGCGCGCAGCGAACGGTCCATCTCCCGCGCCAGGTCGCTGCCCGGACACCCCACGCCCAGAATGCTCTCCGGCCGCTCTCCCATGCGCACCAGATACTCGGCCGCCCGGGCCGTGCTCGGAAAATGAAACTGCGACAGCTTGCTGATCGCATGCCGCGCGCTCTCATCAATCGAACCCGACACCTCCCCGCCCTGGATATGAAACAGGCAGAGGTTCATGTACGCCGCCGCAATCGCCGCCGCCAGCGCCTCGTAACGGTCCCCGATCAGCAGGACGACATCCGGCTGCAGCCGCTGAAATTCGCTCGCGAACTCCACGACGCCAAATCCCACCGACTTCGCCATCGTCGACAGCTTCGACCCTTCGAGTTCAATGTGAATCTCCCCATCCACGGGAAAGCCATCCTGCCGGACGTTCTGCACCGGATAGCCGAACCGCTCGAGAACCATGGTTCCCGCCGCCACCACCACCATCTCCAGCTCCGGCCGCTCCGCCATCGCCGTCATCACCGGCTTCATCCGCCCGTAGTTGGCCCGGTCCACCAGCACCACGCAAACCCTTCTTCGTTTCATCGCCATCACGCCGCCTCCTCCTTCAAGCCGCCTGCCTGCAATCGACGCGCTGCAGCGCGTAACAATCCGCCCCCACCCGGTTCCGCCCCGCCTCCGTGCTGAAGGCGCAGCAGAAATCGAGCTGCCGCAGCCGCTCCACCGCCGCCCCGGTAAACGAGTCCCGCTTCCCGTACGGATAGCTGAACGGCGTCTGCGGCTGCGGCAGCATCCGCAAATCGAGAATCCGCCGGCACTCCGCCAGGTCCCGCTCCATCTCCGCCGCCGGCATCGCCGCCAGCGCCTCGTGCCGGTGCGTATGTCCCCCCAGCACCATCCCGCCCATCTGCATCCGCCGCGCCTCCTCCCAGCTCACGTACAACTCCCGGGCAAATGCCGCCTCCGCGCCAAACTCCTCGGCGAACAGCTCCGCCACCACCGGCTCCCGCGCCGCCGCCGGCAGCTGAAAATTGAACCGGTACTTGAACGCCGCCGCCTCCGGCGTATCCCACGGATAGGTCCGGGCCGCCGCCTCCCCGTCCACGGCCGGCAGCGCCACCCCCATCCGCCCCGCCCGTTCGACAAACCGCCGCTGCCACTCGGCCAGCCCCAACTGCGCCGTCAAAAAGTGGTTCTTATGCACCGTCGCCACCACCTGCTCCTCCATGCAGCCCGTCACCAGGAAGAACAGCCCCTGAATGCCCCGGTCCACCAGCACCGGCGTCACCTCCCGGTAGTGGTCCTTCACCCCATCATCAAACGTCAACAAACACAGCGGCCGCCGCCCCCGGTACTCGCCCCGCAGCAGCGCCAGCGCCGATTCGAGCGTCGCCATCTCATAACGGCTCCGCAACGCGTCCACCTGCCGGCGGAACAGATCCGCGTCCAGGCTCTTCAGCGCGGGAAACGGGTTCCGCCCCGCCCCTCGCACATAGTGGTACATCACAACCAACAGCATCGGCTCACTCCTATCCATTCCCACGCCATCCCTAATTCGGCCGGTCCTGATCCGAATCCGCCTTCGTCCAGTACCAGGGACACTCTGGCCCCGCCACGCAAGCCGGCCGCGCAAACTGCACCAGCATCGCGCTCATAATGCCGCCCCGCTTCCCGTCGAGCGGCTGAAACCGCGTCGGCGCCCACTCCCCGTCCTCCACCGCCGCCGCCGGCGTCATCCCGCCCTCCGCCAGCAACCGCCCCGTCCACCCGTGGAAGCCGTAGTAATCAGCCCCCAGCGCCCCGGCCTCCCGCGCCTGGTCAAAAAACGCCACCACTAACTCCCGCCCGTTGTCCTCCGACGCCGGCAGAAACTCCACCAGCCGCGCCATCCGGTCCACCGGCGTCCGCCCCTCCGCCGTCTCCCGGTAGATCGTCTCGAGTCGCCAAACGGCCAACCCCGTCCGTTCGCCCGCCGCCACCGTCACCACCCGGTAAGCAAACAGCGGATGGTCGAGGTACCGCCACCGCAGAAACTCCGCGTCCCGCGCCGCGCCCAGCGTCTCGGCGGCCATGGCCGGCCAGTTCCGCTCGTCCCACTCGGCCGGATCGAACTGCGTCCGCGCCTCCGCCCGCGCCTCCGGCATCACCCGCGGCTCCAAAGCCGCCGCCAGCGCCGCCGCCCGCTCCGGCTCCCAGTCCGGATGCGCCAGCCCCACCAGCTTCGCCATCCGCCCGGCCGCCCCCGGAAATACCACCAGTTGCCGCGGAATGTCCGCGAGCACCTCGCCCCGCAGCACCCGGTAAATCGCCGCCGTCGCCGGGTTGATGCCAAAGGCCACCGTAATGTCGTAGGGCTGCTCCTGCCGTTCCGCGCTCGCCCGGAACATACTCAGCAGCTGCAGCGCCGTGGACCCCCGGCGGTGGTCCGGACGCACGACGTAGTTAGTAATCCAAACGCCCTGCTTACGCTCGCCGAATAAGTTAAACGCAAACGGAATGCCGCCCAGAATGCCCACCAGTTCTCCGTCGCTCTCCGCCACGGCCATCGTGCTCCCGCCGTTCGCCGCCCGCCCGAACGACCACCGGTACAGGTCCTCGCGCCGGCAATAGATGTGGTTCGCCGCCCAGTAATCGTTGAGAAACCGGCTCACCTCCGGATACTCCGCCAAGCCCGCGTAACGAAACGCAATACTCATCACTCAACCCTCCCCTAACTTACCCGCCACTACCCGCGCAATCCGCGCCATCGAGAGTAACTCCTCCATCTCCTCGGGCGAGAACTGAATGCCCCACTCCTGCTCAAGCGCCAGCACCAGATTCAGGTGATTCAACGAATCCCAGCTGCCGATCGAGTCCGGCGAACTCTCCTCCGTCAACCCGTCAACCGGTACCGCAAACAGATCGGCCGCGATCTGCCGCACCCGCTGCCTCACCGCCAGCAGCCCGTCCTGGTCCCCCGTTTCAACAGGCGCTTCAAAAGGCGTTTCAACAGGCGCTTCAACAGGCGATCGATTTCCCATAGTCCCCCTCCCCTCCCAGCGTTGCCCGCATCCAGCGCGGGCACACGAGCGAACTGTTCGCCACTTCCAGACGCCACCGCGCCCCCGCTTCGCCCGTCTCCACCAGCGCAAACTCGTGCGTGGCGTAAAACTCCCGCGCCGGCCCGTTCTTGGCCGTCGGCACAAACCAGCCATCAATCCACTGCAACCCCAAATGCCGCCCGTAGCGCAGCAGCAGCGCCATCATCGCCGTCTCCACCGTCCGCCCGATCACTCGGCAGCTCATCAGCATCGTCTCAATCACGCCTACCCCCGCCGCGTGCCGGAACACGATCACCCCCACAATCCCGTTATCCCCGTAGCGGTCCCGTACCGCCACCTGAAACACGGTCGTCCCCCGCCGCCGCGCCAGTTCATGGATCTCGGCCTCGCTGTAGCGCCGCCCCGTCAGGTTGAACTGATTGGTCTTCTGCGTCAACTGCGCCACCCGCTGCTCGTGCGCCGGCTCGACCGGCGTCATCACCACTTCCTGCGCGAGCGACTCATAAAACTCCTCCACCGTCCCAAACTGCCGCTGTGCCGTGGCCCGCTCCTTCTGCGCCCGGTACAGTTCGCCCCGCACCCGGTCCTCCTCGCTCACCGCCAGCCGTTCAAACACCGGATGCCGCCGCACCGCCGCCGCGTATCCCACCGGCTCCGCCGGCAGTTCAATCACCGTGACCTCGGGCAGCTCCCGCCGCACCCGCTCGCACTCCACCGGACTGTCGTCCACCAGCGCCAGCGCCTCCAGCCCCACGTTCAACTCCCCGGCAATCTCCCGCAGATTCGTCGCCTTGTCCTTCCAGTTGATCCGCTTCGCCGCAAACGCCCCGCTTCGCAGCAGCATGCCCGGATGACTGTCGATCGCCCCCACCGCCTCCGCCTCGTCATTCTTGCTGCATACCGCCAGCAGCAGCCCCCGCCGCGAGAAGTCCACCAAGGTCTGCTGCAGCGCCCGGTAATGCGCCCCCGGATGTTCCAAACCCACTTGAATTCCGTCCGGACCGTCCTCGCCCAGCACCCCGCCCCACAGCGTATTGTCGAGGTCCGTCACCACCACCTTCACCCCCCGCCCCGCCAGCGGCACCAGATAGCGCAGCCACTCGTTCGCCAGCACCGGCTGACAGTCGGCCCGCATCGGCAGCCGCACCAGCAGCCACTTCCGCTCATCGTGCCAGTGCACCCGCCCCTGGCTCGCCACCAGCCGGTCATACCCCAGCACATAGACCCCCGGCCACCGGCCCGCCAGCCGCCGCAGCCCCTGATTGATCTCCTGCACCGCCGCCGCCTGCCCCTCTGGAGACTGCCCGTCCAGCACCCCCCAACTCGGGTGCACCGGCTCTTCGAGCGAATGCAGAATCAGGTCCGCCTGGCTGAAGCTCCGAAACCGCTCCACCAGCATCGTGTAGTGCTCCACGACCTCCGCCACCACCGCCGCCAACCCCGCCCCCGGCGCCCCATCCTCCCACAGGCGCGGCGCGATATCCCGCGTCTGCACCGCCACAATCACCGTGTCCGGCCGGAACCGGTACAACTCGCTCTCCCCCGCCAGAACCTCCTGCATCGTCGCTCCCAGCGGCCCCACCCCCACCGTCAGATCCAGCCCCGCCAGCGCCCCGCCCGCCCGCAGCAGCGGCACCAGCGGCTCCACCGTGAACGACCGCAAAAAGTACACCCGCCACGGCCGGCCCGGCAACGCCTCCCGCCAGCGGCCCGCGCATTCCATCACGTAGTTCGCCGACGCCGCCGTTGGCTGCGCCCGCCACATCGCCTCCACGGCCGACCGCGCCTCCCCGTACCGGCCCGCTGCCAAGGCCGCCTCAATCGACTCTCGCATGCCCGCCCTCCCCGGCCAGTTTCACCGTCCCCCGGCCCTCCATCACCGTCGCCCCGTCCTGGTTCGTTGCCCGTACCTCCACCACCACGCTCCCCGTTCCCTCCGACTTGTGCGCAATCCACAGCCGCAAATGCACCGTATCGCCCACAAAAACCGGCGCCCGCCACTGAAATCGCTGCTCGGCCCACAACGCCCCCGGCCCCGGCAGCCGCATCCCGATCAGCGTTGAAACGTAACTGCCAAGCAGCAGCCCGTGCGCCACACGCCGGCCAAACTCCGTCGCCCGCGCGAATCCCTCGTCCACGTGCAGCGGGTTGAAGTCCCCGCTCACCTCGGCGAACGCGTCCACCTCGGCCGCACCGATCACCTTCGTCAGCACCGCCTCCTGCCCCACCATCAGCCCCGCGAAACGTCCGTTCATGCTCGCCCCTGCAGCTCCCGCAGCACCGGCGCGGCGAAATCCTCCTCGACCAAAAACTGACCGCGGCTTACCGCCCGCGCCAGCCGCTGCCCCACCACACGCCCCAACAGTTCCGCCGGCAGCCCCGTCCCCGGCTTCCGCAAACCCAGATGCCAGTCGTTCAACACCGTTCCGGCCGGCAGGTCCGCCTCCGCCACAATGCTCTTCGTAAACAGCCGCCGCAAATCCTGCAGCTCCCGGCTCACCAGGTCCTTGTCCACCGGGTTCGCCATCGCTGTTTCAAGAAACCGCACCCCGTCCACCAACTGCCGCAGCTCCTCCGTCGTCAACGAACTCGCCACGTCCGGGCCAAAACACTCCCGGCTAAAAGTCACGTGCACCTCCACCACCTCCGCCCCCAGCGCCACCGCCGCCAGCGAGGGATAAATCGTCCCGGAATGGTCGGATAACCCCACCGCGCATCCGTACCGCCGCCGGAACTCCCCCAATACATTCACCCCCACCTTCGCCGCCGGACACGGATACACCGACGTGCACTGCAGCAGCACATACGGCAGCCGCTCCCGCTCCAATCGCTCCACGGCCCCGTCGATCTCCGGCCACGAACTCATCCCCGTCGAAACATAAACCGGCAGCCCCGTCTCCGCCATCAGCGGAAACAACTGCGGATTGCTGATCTCGCCCGAAGCCACCTTCCAGGCGTCCACGCCCACGCGCCGCAGCATCTCGACGGCGCGTTTGGAAAACGGCGAGCTCAAAAACCGCAGCCCTTTGCTCACCGCGTGGTCCCGCAGCTCCTTCCACTGTGTCTCGCTGAACTCCATCCGCTGCCAGTATTCGTAGCGCGTGGCGTCCTGCCGGCTAAAGCGCACCCGCCACGTCTCGTAGCTCGAACTCTCGGCGTCGGCATAGTGCGTCTGAAACTTGATGGCATCCGCGCCCGCCCGCGCGGCCGCGTCAATATAGGCGTGCGCCGTGCCCAGGCTGCCATCGTGCGCCTGCGCCACCTCCGCCATCAGCAAACATGCTGCGTTACCCTGCATCGTCCCTCCGCCTCACACCACATCCGCGAAACTCTTTTCCATCCGCCGGAACACAAATGCCCCGCTCACCAGCAGCAGCAGCGCTACTGTCGCCGAAACTCCCAGCATCGGCCCCGGCGCCGTATCGGTCCCCAGCAGTGCCCACCGGAACCCCTCCACCACCCCCACCATCGGATTCAGCGCATACACCGGCCGCCAGACCTCCGGCAGCAGACTGCTCGGGTACGCAATCGGCGTCAAAAACATCCAGAACTGCGTCACAAACGGCACCACATACTTCACGTCCCGGAACTTCACGTTCAACGCCGAAAGCCACAAACCCACCCCCAGCGCCGTCACCAGCGCCAGCAGCAGCAGCAGCGGCAGCCACACAATCTGCCAGCCCGGCCGCACGCCGTAATAGAACATCATCAGCAGCAGCACCCCGAACGCCAGCGCGAAATCCACCACCCCGCCCGCCACCGTGCCCACCGGAATCGCCAGCCGCGGAAAGTACACCTTCCGGATCAGATTCGCACTCCCCACCAGGCTGTCCGACGCCTGGCTCAAACCCTGGGCAAAGAACGTCCACGGCACCAGCGCCGCGTAGGCAAACACCGGATACGGCAGCCCGTCGGACTGCATCTTGGCCAGCCGGCCAAAGAACAGGCTGAACACCAGCATGGTGAAAAACGGCTGGATGATCGCCCACGCCGCCCCCAGCGCCGTCTGCTTGTAGCGCACTTTAACGTCGCGCCAGATCAGAAAATACAGCAGCTCCCGGTAGGCGTACAGCTCTTTCAGCTGCAGCGAAACCCAGCCCTTGCTGGGCGCAATCCGCAATACCGGCAATGATGAAATCGCTTCGCTCAACGCTGTTCTCCTTACGCCGGGTGCCCCTGCCGCGCCTCGGCCAAAATCTCGCTATACCGCCCCGAAGGCTGATACTCCGGCACCAGATCCTTCAACAAACCCAGCAACTGCGCCTCGTCCCGCCGCGCAATCGACCCCCGCACCTGCTCTATCCACTCCCGCAGCCGCCCCCGCGCCAGCCGCTGCCCCCGGTAGATCTTGATCTTGTTGTGGTGCGTCGGCTGAAAATCTTCGCCCGCCGCCGTCAGCTCTTCATAGAGCTTCTCGCCCGGCCGCAGCCCCGTGAACCGGATCTCAATATCCACGCCCGGCGTCTTACCCGACAGCCGCGCCATGTTCCGCGCCAGATCGACTATCTTCACCGGCTCCCCCATGTCGAGCACGAAGATCTCGCCCCCCTTGCCCATGGCCGACGCCTGCAGCACCAACTGCACCGCCTCGGGAATCGTCATGAAGTAGCGCTGCATCTCCGGATGCGTCACCGTAATCGGCCCCCCGGCCGCAATCTGCTTTCGAAACAGCGGAATGACGCTCCCGTTGCTCCCCAGCACGTTGCCGAATCGTACCGCCACATACTCGGTCCGCCCCTCCTGCGTCGCCCGCGCAGTCACCAGCAGTTCGGCCGCCCGCTTGGTCAAACCCATGATGTTGGTCGGGTTCACGGCTTTATCGGTCGATATCATCAGAAACCGCGCGACCCCGTGCCGCGCCGCGGCCTCCACTAAGTTGTAAGTGCCGATCACGTTATTCCGCACGGCCTCAAACAGATGGCACTCCATCATCGGAACGTGCTTGTACGCCGCCGCGTGCACCATCACCTCCACCCCGTGCTCCCGCACCAGCTCATCCAGCCGCTGCGCATCGCAGATGTCCGCCACCGCCGGCGCCAGCCGCTCCCCCGGCAAGCGCTCGAGCAGTTCGAGATGGATCCGGAACAGATCGCTCTCGGCCTGGTCCAGCAGCACCAGCCGCCGCGGCCCGTACCCCGCCACCTGCCGGCAGATCTCTGACCCGATCGATCCCCCCGCCCCCGTCACCAGGACACACCGCCCCTCTACCTGCTCCCGGATCATCGCCTCGTCCAGTTCCACCGGCTCCCGCCCCAGCAGATCCACCACCGCCACTTCGCGCACCCGGCTCATCAGCACCCGGCCCGTCAGCAACTCCCCCACCCCGGGCATCGTCTGGACCGCCACCCCCGCCGCCCGGCAGTTCGCCACCGCCTCCCGCATCTGCTCCGCCCCCGCCGAAGGCATCGCAATCAGAATCTCCGCCACCGGCCGGTGCGACCGCCGCGCCAGGTCCACCACCAACGCCGCCTCCCGCCCCGTACCCAGCACGGTCGCCCCCGCCAGCGTCGCCCCCTGCTTGGCCGGCGAATCATCGAGCAGCCCCACCACCTGATACCCCAGCGATGGATTCGACCGAATCTCCTTGGCAATCGCCAAACCCGCCTGCCCCGCCCCGTAAATCAACACCCCCTTCGCCGGACCCCGCGCCTGCCACTCCCGCGCCAAACCCTCCCGGTACAGCCGCACCGAAAACCGCAGC
>JADCJL010000191.1 GCA_020247055.1 Acidobacteriaceae bacterium
ATCGAGCAGACGAACCTGACCAACACCTTTGCCGGCAGTCCCCGGCCGAATCTGACGTGTGATCCCCAGTTGGCGGGGGGTAGGGCGCGGGGTGAGGCGTTGAGCCAATGGTTCAACACGGCCTGCTTTGCGGCGCCCGGGGTCGGGAACTTTGGCAATGCGGCGCGGGCGCTGGGTTTCGGACCGGGTCAGGTGAACGTGGACCTGTCAGTGAATAAGCGGTGGACGATCCGGGAGCGGTACGGGCTGCTGTTCCGGAGCGACTTCTACAACCTGCCGAACCGGCCGAACTTCACCGTTCCGGCTGCGGTACGGGGCCGGGGCGACTTCGGCCGGATCACGTCGACGCGCGGCACCGGGCGCCAGATACAGCTCAGTATGCGCTTTGAATTCTAGGCGGATCGGCTCCTTAACAATCTTTAAAGAACTTCTCCTGGCCGTTCGCGTTTATCCCTACAGAGGCGGTTACCAACCGATCCCATGGAGAGGATTTCTCATGAAACTACGTTCCCTGTTACTTCCTGTATTTACAGCGGCGGTCGCTCTGGCGCAGCCGCCCGTCAACGAACTGAAGTCATTTCTGAATCTGACCGATGCCCAGGTGGCTTCGATTCAGGACGCCAACCGTTCGGCCCTGCAGGCCACTCGCGATCTGGCCGATAAGCTGCGGACTAACCGACAGAACCTGCGGAGCCTGTCGAGCCAGGCCAACCCGGACTCGGCAGCCGTGGGGCGCCTGGTGCTGGAAGGGCAGACCTACGCCAAGCAGATCGCCGAGGGCCGGGCCAAGGCGCGGCAAACCGTGTTGACGCTACTGTCGGCCGAGCAGAAGACGAAGCTGAAGACGCTTGAAGAGGCCATGCAGCTGCAGGGCGAGATCCGGGCGGCGCAGCGGTTGAATCTGATTGGTGGCGCGCCGGAAGGGCCCGAGGGACCCGGCGGCCCCGGCATGCGCGGCCGGATGGGCGGCCCGATGGGTGGCGGCCATTTCGGCCACCATCGCGGCCAGTAAGCAGGCGCTCTCCGCCAACCCGGCGCGGTGCCGGGTTGGCGGATAATGCGAAGTGACATGTTCACTCGCCGCCATCTTCTTGCTCTCGCCGCCACGCCCTTGCTCGCTCAGGACGAGCCGGGTTTTCTGCCCCTGTTTGACGGTCGTACCCTGGAAGGCTGGGAGATCAAAGAAGGCCCGGAGTCTGCCTTTGCCGTCGAGGACGGAGCCATCCTGGTGACCGAGGCGGCTAACTCACCCACTTGGCTAGCCACCCGGAAGACTTACGAAAACTTCGACCTCCGCCTGGAGTTCTTTGTTAAAGGCTGGATTGACTCCGGCATCTATCTTCGCGCCCCCGAGCACGGTCCTGCCATTGATTGTGGCCTCTGTATTAAGATCTTTCACAAAGAGGAGAACCCGCCGAAGCCGGAGTCGATGGGCTCCGTGTTTCCTCATGTGGCCCCGCGTCTGGTCAACGTGAAAAGTAAAGGCGAGTGGAATTCGATGCGGATTTTGCTCGAGGGTTCCCGGCTGCAGGTCTGGACGAATGGCGCCATGGTGCAGGACCTGAACCTCAGCGAGCACCCCGATTTGCGCTACCGTTTGACGTCGGGCCGCATCGGCCTACAGTCGCTCAGCTACCCGATTCGGTTTCGCAACCTCCGCGTGAAAGAACTGCCCGGCGCGATCGCCTGGCAGTCGCTCTACAGCGAGCCGGCCGATTTTCAAAAGAACTGGTTTGTCGAAGAGGGCAAGGCGAAATGGCTGCCGCTCGGGTCGATCTTTCGCACCGATTACAACGGCCATCTGGCGACCAAAGCCAAATACAAAGACTTTGTCCTGGAGACTTACGTCCGGGCGCGCAAGCATTCAAACGGCGGTATCTTCTTTCGCTCCGAGGGTTCGGGACAGAAGCCGCATTACGAGATCCAGATCCACGACGTCGAGGGGGCCGTGTATCCGACCGGATCGCTCTATGGCATTCAGCGGGCGAAGTATCCGCGGCTTGTTCCCGAGCAGTGGTTTCTGTTCCAGTTGTTTGTGAAGGGGCCTCACTGCGTCATCCGGATCAACGGAGAGAACGTGGTGGACTACCCGAAGCTCGATCGGCTCGAAGCGGGGCATGTGCTGCTGCAGGCCCATCAGAGCGCCAGTTGGATTGAGTATAAGCATCTTCGCATCCGGGAGATTTAGCCTATGCCGCAGCCGTCTCCGCTGGCCTTTCTCAGCGCGCAGCTTGATGAAATCCGGGCGGCGGGAGCCTTTCAGCGTCTGCGCGAGTTGGAGGGTCCCTGCGAACCCGTCAGCCGGTATGACGGGCGGGAGGTGATCAATCTCGCCTCGAACAACTACCTCGGCTTGGCGAATCATCCCAAGTTGAAGGAGGCGGCGATTGCGGCGACGCGGGAGTGCGGGGTGGGCTCCGGCGCGGTGCGGACCATCTCCGGCACCATGGTGATGCATACGGAGCTCGAGCGGCGCATTGCGGCGTTTAAGAACGTGGAGGCGTGTGTGGTCTTCCAGTCCGGCTTCACGGCGAACGCGGGGACGGTGTCGGCGGTGCTTGGCAAGGAAGACCACATCATCTCGGACGAGTTGAACCACGCGAGCATTATCGATGGCTGCCGCCTGTCGCGGGCAAAGATACATGTATTCCGCCACGCCGATGCCGCGGACGCAGAGGCGAAACTGGCGGCGCTCGACGGTGTTCCCGGTCGGAAGCTGTTGATCACCGACGGGGTGTTTTCGATGGATGGCGACATCGGCCCGCTGCCGGCGCTGGTGGAGTTGGCCGGACGCTACGGCGCGATCATGATGGTGGATGACGCGCACGCCTCCGGGGTGCTGGGGCGTAACGGCCGCGGAACGGTGGACCACTTCGGGCTGCATGGCCGGGTGGACATTCAGGTGGGAACGCTGTCGAAGTCCATCGGGGTGTTGGGCGGTTATGTCTGCGGGAGCCGGGACCTGATTGACTACCTGCATCATCGTGCGCGGCCGTTTTTGTTTTCGACTTCGCATCCGCCGGCGGTAACGGCGGCTTGCCTGGCGGCGTTCGACCTGCTCGAGCGGGAGCCGGAGCGGATTGCGGCGCTCTGGGAGAATACGCGTTACTTTCAGGCGGAACTGAAGCGGTTGGGATTCGATACGGGACGCACGGAAACGCCAATTACGCCGATTCTGGTGGACGAAGCCCGGATGGCGCACGCGTTTTCGGCGGCGCTGTTTGACAACGGGCTGCTGGCAACGGGCATCGGGTTTCCGACCGTGCCCGCGGGCAAAGCCCGCATCCGAACGATCGTGACGGCTGCGCACACGCGGGAACACTTGAACCGCGCACTCGAGATTCTCGAGCGGACGGCAAAGTCTATGGGCCTTTTAGCAACGCAGTCCTAGATTTCGCTCCGACCGCCTAAAGCTTTTTCCGGAGTCGACCGATATCCTGCCCATGGTCCAGGATTATCTCCGGCCTCGGCTTGAGGTGTTGCGTAACAACCAGAATCCCGACGGTGGATGGGCGTACTTCCCCGGCAAGCGTTCCTGGCTTGAGCCGACGGCGTATGCGCTCCTGGCGCTGCACCGGGAGGCGGAGTCGGAGGCTTGGCAGAGGGGATGGCGTCTGTTGCGTTCCTGGCAGCGCCCGGATGGCGCCTGGCAAGCCAATGGGCAGGTCACCGACCCGCATTGGTCGACAGCGCTGGCGGTTACCCTTCACTGTTCTCAGCAGGTCTACGACGACTCGTTTCAACGGGCCGTAGCTTGGCTGCTGGCCTGTTCCGGCGCTGAGTCCAGCCTCCTCGTCCGGATGATGACGATGGTGGGGCTTTCGAAGTTGGGGAATGATCCCTCTTACCGGGGCTGGCCGTGGCGGCCGGATACCACGGCTTGGATCGAACCCACGGCCCATACGCTGGTGGCGCTGAAACGGGCCGCTCCGCAGGTGCGGGACGCCGAGTTGGCGCGGCGGGTGGTGCTCGGCGAAGGGATGATTCTGCGTCGGCGTTGCAGCGATGGCGGATGGAACTACGGGGCGCGCGCGGCGCTCGGCATCGACTTACCCTCCTATCCGGAAACGACCGCTCTGGCTCTGCTCGGCCTGCAGGGGAGCCGCGAGGCAGACCTTTCCGGGGCGGTGCGTCACGCCACGCAACTCTGGCAAAACAGTCGTTCCCGCTGGTCGCGGGCTTGGCTGGCCATCAGTCTGCGGCTTTTTGGCGCCGACCTACCGAACGAACCCACCGACCAACCGGTGACGAACGACCTGATTTTGAACGCCCTGGAGGTTCTGGCCGTGTCTGATGGTGGTTTCCGCCACTTCCGGCCCGAGGGGATGCCCTCGTGAAACCCTGTATGGTACGACGCGCGCTGACAGCGGCCTTGGCCGCCGGTTTGGCCTCCTGCCAGAAGACGGAGCGGAAGATATTCTCGGGTTCTTCGCCCGTAGCCGTCCTGCGGGCCAAGAGTTACCAAATCGACTTGACGAACACGATTCTTGAGGGGATCCGCCTGTGCGGACTCGACGTGAAGGGGAAAACCGTCCTGCTCAAGCCCAATCTGGTGGAGTTCGACGCTTCGACGGCGATTAACACGGACGTCGCCTTGGTGGCGGCCGCTCTGGAAGCTTTTCGTTCGCTGGGTGCCGCATCAGTGACGATAGCCGAAGGACCGGGCCACCGCCGCGACACGTTGGGGGTGGCGGACGAGGCCGGCTACTGGAAGGGCGTTCGGAATTTTGAAGGTCAGTTTGTCGATCTGAACCGGGACGATGTCACTCCGGTGTCCAACTTTGTGAACGAAAAACAGTTCTTTCTGCCCAATACGGCTCTGGGTGCCGACTTGATCGTCTCCATGCCCAAGATGAAAACCCACCACTGGGCGGCCGCGACCCTGTCGATGAAGAACCTGTTCGGCCTGGTGCCCGGTTCAGTTTATGGTTGGCCCAAGAATACTCTGCACTACATCGGGATCGACAATTCGATTGTCGCGCTCAACCGGCAGTTCCGCAAAACCTTCGCTATCGTCGATGGCATCGTCGGGATGGAAGGCAATGGCCCGATTCAGGGGCAGGCGAAGAATGTCGGGCTGCTGGTCTTTGGGCAGGACCTGGTAGCCGTCGATTCCACCTGCTGCCGGATTATGGGCATCGACCCCGCCAAGGTTGCCTATTTGCAGCAGGCTGCTGACCTGGGTGCGATTGCTCCGGGTCAGATCCAGCAGCGGGGAGAAAATCCGCATGCTGTGCGTAATGACTTTCAATTGATTTCCGAGTTCGCTGCCTACCGGCTTAGTCCGGAGGGCGCAAAGGCTTAACTGATGGCTCACTCTCCAAATTCTCACTCTTCGCTCGCCGATGTCGGCGCGCCGGACCCCTCCACTCTTCTGGCGGGTCCTTGGTCCGGGCTGTCCGAGGGCAGCGGGGAAACCCCTACGGTGGTCATTCTGGGCGCTGGCCCGGCCGGTCTGACGGCGGGCTATGAATTGAATCGCTCCGGAATCACTTCGGTGATTCTCGAGAAGGATCGCGTGGTTGGGGGGATCTCGCGCACCGCCGAGTATAAGGGTTACCTCTTTGACATTGGTGGCCATCGCTTTTTCACGAAAGTCAGCATGGTCGAAAAGATGTGGCTGGAGGTACTGGGAGGCGACTTTATCTCCCGTCCGCGCCTGTCGCGAATCTTTTACAAGAAAAAATTCTTTAGCTATCCCCTCGAGCCGCGCAATGCCCTATTTGGCCTTGGCATTATCGAGGCGATCCACTGCGGTTTGAGCTACCTGTGGGCGCAGTTGTTTCCCCAAAAACCGGAGAACGATTTCGCCACCTGGGTCTCCAACCGATTTGGCCGGCGACTTTTCAAGATATTTTTTGAGTCCTACACCGAGAAGGTGTGGGGCATGAAGTGTCAGCAGATTCAGGCCGAATGGGCGGCGCAGCGGATCAAAGGGCTTTCGCTGTACACAGCGGTAAAAAGCGCGCTCTTCCCGCCGAAAAATCAAGCCAAGGGCGAGGTCATCAAGACCCTGATTCACGAGTTCCAATACCCGCGCCGGGGCCCCGGAATGATGTGGCAGCGAACCCGGGAGATTCTCGAGGCGGCCAACCACAAAGTCGTCATGGATGCCTCCGTCGACCGGATTTTCTGGGAACCGGGCCGCGTGGTCGCCGTCGAAGCGGGCGGGAAGCGTTACGAAGGGTCGCATTTCATCAGTTCGCTTCCCATCCGTGAACTGATCACCAAACTGGACCCCGCCCCGCCTCCCGCCCTTCTGGCCGCCGCCGACGATTTTAAATACCGGGACTTCCTGACCGTTGCGCTGATGATCCGGGGCACCGGCCTGTTTCCGGATAACTGGATCTACATCCACGAACCCGGTGTCAAAGTAGGCCGGATTCAGAACTTCGGCAACTGGAGTCCGGAGATGATTCCAGAACCGGATCGTTCCTGCCTCGGCCTCGAGTACTTCTGCTTTGAAGGCGATGGGCTGTGGAACCTGACCGATGCCGAACTGGTGGAACTTGGCCGGCGAGAGGTGGCGCAGTTGGGCCTGGTCAAGGCGGAAGACGTCCTTGATGGGTGCGTGGTGCGGATGCCGAAAGCGTATCCGGTTTACGATGCCACCTACAAGCGTGGAATTGCCGCGGTGCGGGAGTTTCTTGCCGGGGTGCCGAACCTCCAACTGGTCGGCCGAAACGGCATGCATCGCTACAACAACCAGGACCACTCCATGCTGACGGCCATGCTGGCTGCCCGCAACATTGTCAGTGACCGGACGGGCCGCGGACCGCGCTATGACCTCTGGCGGGTGAACGTGGACGAGGAGTACCACGAAGGTGGCGCGATGCAGGAAGAGGAAGAGTTGCGCAAGCTCGAACAGACACAGCCCCTGGTTCCGGCAGCCATTGGCTGAGCCGGAGCAGCCCACGCGAGGCCGCTGGCAACGGCGGCCCCCTACTCCAAACTGGCCTCGTACAACTCGCGGACCCGCTCCACCGTGTCGCACTCCTCCGGCCGCTTATCCTGCCGCCAGCGCACAATGCGCGGGAACCGCAGCGCGTAGCCGCTCTTGTGCCGCGGGCTTCTCTGTACCCCGTCGAAAGCCACCTCCAACACCACCTCCGGCCGCAGCAGACTCACCCGCCCATAGCGCTCAACAGTGGTCGCCTTGAACAGAACCGTAAGCTGCCGGATCTCCTCATCCGTTAGCCCGCTGTAAGCCTTCCCGACATTCAGAAACCGGTCGTCCGACCGCACCGCGAACGTTACGTCGCTCAGGACGCTGGCGCGCCGTCCGTGCCCCTGCTCGGCCGCCGTCACCACGACGTCCAGCGTTCCATACGGACGCTTCACCTTCAGCCAGTTCCCGCCCCGCTTGCCGGACTCGTAGGCACTGCCCGCCCGCTTGAGAATCAAACCCTCGTTGCCCCGGCCCCTCGCCGCCAGAAATCGCTCTTCAATTTCACTGTGCGAGGCGAGACGCATCTGTGGCGCCAGGTACCGCAGCCCCAGGCCTTCGAGCCGGCGCCGGCGCTCCTCTACCGGCATGGCAAACTGCAACTCACCACGCCACAACAGCAGGTCATAGGCGAGAAAGATCACCGGCACCGCGGTCATCGTTTTGCTAGAAACCTGTTTGCGCGCGATCCGCTGCTGCAGAACGCTGAACGCCAGCGCCCGCCCCTCGCGCCAGGCCAGGATCTCTCCGTCAAGTACCAACGGCCCCGGTAGCGGAGCCAGTTCGAGGATTACCTCCGGGAATGCCGCCGTTGTCTCCTCAAGGCCTCGCGTAAACAGCCGGACTCGCCCGGCATCGATGTGCGCTTGCGCCCGGATGCCATCGTACTTATCCTCCACCCACCACTCGGCCGGGTCCGCCAGGTCACCCACCCGGTCGAGCGGTTTGGCCAGCATGAATTCGAGCGGATGAAAGAGCACCGCTTCAATGCTGGCCAGCGCACCGCCACGCGCCGCCCGCGCCACCCGCGCCAGGTCGCCCGAGCGGTTGTTGGCCCCGCGTACCGCCTCCGCGCTCAACCCCGTTGCCGCCGCCAGCGCCTCCTCCACCATCTTCTCCTGCAGGCCAATCCGCAGGTTGCCCGTAATCCCTTTGACAAAGTACTTCAACTGGAGCCAGTCGAAGCTCCGGAAGGCCTCGGCCAGCAACTCCACCTTCTGCGCCGTCCGCCGCGATTGTTCCAGTTGCTCGTAGAGCGCTTCGGCCTGCGCCAGACTCATCTCCCGGCCCGCCGTATGCCGCCGCACGAGCAGCGCTACGGTTTCGCCCGTGTCGCCCACCTCGCGATAGCAGGTGGCAATCATCTCAAGGTCCCAGCCCGTCACCCGAACAAGCGCCTCCCGGAGCGTGGCGTGGCCTACCGACAACTTCCGCCGGTCGCTCGCCGGAAACGCCCGGCCCGAAAGATACAGCACGGCCCGGGCTAGGTCCTCGTCCTCCAGCGTTTCAAGATACGCCGCCACCCGCGCAATCTTCTCGTTTCGGCCGGGGGCTGCC
Organism: Acidobacteriaceae bacterium; assembly: GCA_020247055.1. Classification (GTDB taxonomy): domain Bacteria; phylum Acidobacteriota; class Terriglobia; order Bryobacterales; family Bryobacteraceae. The sequence goes on from JADCJL010000191.1 coordinate 8,504, forward strand.
GCCACCGCCTCCGCGCACAGGGCCAGCGCCTTCATACCTGCACCTCCCCGGCCGCCGTCCCCGCGGCCGCCGCCTCCCAACCCCGCTGCCGGAGTAGCCGCGCAAACGCCTCGGCATAGCCGTGGACGATGTCGATCCGCCGCGCCTCGCTCTGCTCAACGATAGCCAGCAGTTCCGGAAAGCCCGCATGGTCCGAGTAGGGGATCAGAACATCGGCGCCGGAACGCGCCCGCGCGCTATCCACCGCCGCCCACCCGGACACCAGCGCTACCCGCGTGCGCGCCGCCGGCACGGCCAGCGAGTCCTGCCGCCCCGGCGTGATGACCAGCGGCCGGGTCTCCTCTTTGCGGCGTTCGTACGGCTGCCAGCCAGGGAAGGGAATCCCTTCGGCTTCATAGTACGGGATCAATCCCGCAATCGCGCCGTGCACCGCGCAGGGTAAACCTGCCGCCGTCAGGGTGTGTACAATCTCCTGGCCCCGCCCCAAGCCGTAGCCCAGAAAGACCGGCACCAGCCCCGCCGCCATCGACTCGCCGGCAAACTGGACGATCCGCCGCTGGGCCTCGGCAGCCGTCAGAAAATCGTAGATCGGTAGCGCAAACGTCGATTCCACAATCAGCCGGTCGCACGGGACGATTTCGGTCGCCCACCCGCAGATCGGCTCAGCCAGCTTGATGTCGCCCGTGTAAACCGTCCGCTCGCCCCCGTATTCGATCAACAGCTGCGCCGCTCCCAATATGTGCGCGGCGCGGAGGGCGGTCAGCCGGGCGCCGTGGAACTCCAGCGTCTGGCCCGGGTCGATAAGCAGCACCTGCTGGGCGCGCCCCTCCGGCAGCGGCCAGCGATGACGGTAGATGCCGGCGGTGATGCGCGTGGCGATCACCGTAGCGTGCAGACCCCGCGCGTGGTCGCTGTGCGCATGGGACAGCCAGGCGTGTCCCACCGGCGTGCGCGGGTCCAGCCACAGGTCGATGGCCGGGATGTAGATCCCCTCAGGCCGGAATTCGATCTCCATTCCTCCTGTTATCGTAGGGCATATGGGCCAACACCGTGTCGTCATTGTGGGTGGAGGATTCGCGGGGCTGGCCGCGGCCCGCGCGCTCGGTGGCGAGGCCGTGGCCGTTACCCTCATCGACCGCCGCAACTTCCACCTGTTCCAGCCCCTGCTCTACCAGGTCGCCACCGGTGGCCTCTCCCCGGCCGATATCTGCGCGCCGATCCGGACGGTGCTCCGCCGCCACAAGAATGTGCGCACGATTCTGGCCGAAGTAACCGGGTTCGATCTAGCCGGCGGGCGGGTGCTCCTCGCTGACGGCGCCGTCGAGTACGACTCCCTGATCGTCGCGGCCGGCGCCCGTCACCACTACTTTGGTAACGACTCCTGGGAGCCCCTGGCGCCCGGACTCAAGTCGATTGAGGACGCCACCGCCATCCGCCGGAAGATCCTCTGGGCGTTTGAACGCGCCGAGCGCGAACCCGATCCGGACCAACGGCGCGCCTGGCTCACTTTCGTTGTCGTCGGCGGAGGCCCGACCGGCGTTGAGTTGGCCGGAGCGCTCGGCGAGATTGCCAACGATACGCTCCGCGACGACTTTCGCAGTTTCCGCCCGGAAGAGGCCCGGATTCTCCTCCTCGATGCCGGAGAGCAGATTTTGAGCAGTTTCCCGGCCAGCCTGGGCGCCGCTGCCGAGCGAGATCTCCTTCGCCTCGGGGTGCGCTGCCTGCACCAGAGGTCTGTCACTGCGGTCGATGCCTCCGGGGTCAGCGTCAGAAACGGCGACCGCCTGGATCGCATCGAAACCAGAACCGTAATCTGGGCCGCCGGCGTGAAAGCCTCTCCGCTCGCCGCGTCGCTGGCGGCCGCCGCCGGCCTCGCCGTGGACCGTGCCGGAAGGATTCCCGTTACCGCCTCCTGTACCGTGCCGGAGTTCCCCTCCGTGTTCGCTTTGGGTGACATGGCGGCCTGCGCGGGGGACGAGGGTAAGCTGCTACCCGGCACCGCGCCGGTCGCCATGCAGCAGGGCCGCTACGCCGCCCGCGTTGTGCTCGACCGGTTGGCGAACCGCCCGCCCCCGCCCTTTCGCTACCAGGACCGGGGGAACCTGGCGACAATCGGTCGTCACTCCGCCGTCGCCGATATCCGCGGACACCACGCCACCGGCCTCCTCGCCTGGTTTCTCTGGCTATTTATTCATCTGCTCTTCCTGGTCGGCTTCCAGAACCGCTTGCAGGTATTCCTCCACTGGGCCTTTCAGTACACCACCTTCAACCGCAATGCCCGGCTCATTACCACCAATGCCCTCAATCCGCCGCAGTGTTCAGCGAACGAATGAGAAAAGACTTCTTTTTGCCTTGCGCCACCACCTGACCATGAAACTTCAGGCGACTGTTCACGAGCAGGTTGAGAGGTTTGTCGGTGGAATAGTCGAACATCAGAACATCGCCCTCCTCGATCGCCAACAGATCCTCCACCTTTAACGTCGGTCCCTGGAGCCGGGCGTCCACCTGAATCAGCGCGGGTTTGATCAGTTGCAGCACCCTCCGCTGGTCCGCTTCGGTCACCTCGCTCCGCCGCTGGGACCATCCCTGGTCAAACTTCTGCCGCAACATTTTGATGATGATCGACGGGATGCCGATGTTCATCATCCCGGCGATCTCGCCGACGCGAATCTCAAGTGAGATGGCGACCACCGCCTCGTTAGGCGCCATGAACTGGAGCAGCGACGGCTCGGTTTCATGGCTCTCGATCGAAAACGAGACGTTGGTCACCTGCCGCCAACTTTCGCGCAGGTCGTGCAGAATGATTCGGAAGACCACCTCCACAATGCTCTGCTCGATTTCGGTCAACTCGCGCGACAGCTTGCTCGTGCTCGAAGCCTTTCCGGACCCGCCAAGCAGCATCTCAAGGACAGGAAAGATCAGCGTGGGGTTGATCTCCAGGACTCCGTTCCCATCGTACGGCCGCATGCCCATGGCCATGATGCAACTCGGCGAAGGAAGGCACTGGCTAAACTCAAGAAACGACAACTGCTCCACCGAGACCAGGCTTACCATCACGTAAGCGCGCAGATAGGCCGATAAACTCGAAGCGAGACTGCGGGCGAAATTCTCGTGCAACAGGTGGATCGATCGCAGCTGATCCTTGGCGATGCGGTCCGGACGCCGAAAGTCATAAGGTAAGGCCCGCCTGCTGGCCTCGTCGTCGTCGACCTTGACCTTCTCCTCGGTCGGCCGGTGGAATACGCCATCGATTTCGTCTTGACTGAGTACCCGGTCGGAGGCGGCCATATAGGTCTTTATCGGATATTCTCCTCCCGCCCTGCATTCAGGAATTATCTGATCGGTACACTAAGAGCATATGACCGTATCGGGACCCCTCACCGTCTCCCCAGGCTTGGCTCTTGTTTTCGACATGGACGGTGTCCTGATCGACTCTAATCCCATCCACGGAGAGGTTTGGCGCCGGTACCTGCAGAACTTTTCCGTTTCTGCCGAAGAAATTGATAAGAGGATGCAGGGCAAGCGTAACGACGATATCCTTCGGGAACTGTTTGGTACCGCACTGAGCCATCGGGAGATTCTGGCCCACGGCGCCGCTAAAGAGGCGCTTTATCGTCAGCTGATGGCCGGGCAGCTTGAAGAGAACCTGATGCCCGGTTTGCGTGACATTCTCGATCAGAACCGGCAGCGGCCGCTCGGCGTTGGCTCCAATGCCGAGCCCGCCAACATCGATCTGGTTCTCGATGGCGCTGCACTCCGCGGCTATTTCGGCGCTGTCGTGGACGGGGATCAGGTCGCGAGGCCCAAGCCGGCCCCCGACATCTACCTCCGCGTCGCCCAACTGTTGGCCGTAGACCCGCGCAACTGTATTGTTTTTGAAGACTCCCCCTCCGGAATCGCGGCGGCGCGTGCCATGGGCGCGCGTGTCGTCGGCGTCTGCCGCCAGGGGCGGCACCTGCCGGAAACCGATCTCTCCATCCGGGATTTCGCCGATGCCGCCCTGCCAGCCTGGCTGGCGGCGCAGGAGCATCGCTAGCCTCCGATGGCCCTTCTGCTCTTCGCTCTGGTGATTGCTGCCGCCATCGGCTTTGGCGCGGCCTGGGTAGTTCTTGTGCATCGCCGCACCGCCCGGTTCGCCCACCTTGCCTTGGTCCATGGCGTAGCCGAGAAGATCCTGGCGACCACCGCCGAAGCCGAGTTGGCTGCCCTTTTGCAAGCCGAGGCCGGTCGTGTCTTCGGCGCCGCCGATGTCCTCCTGTACCGCTATCGCCGTCACCGGCGGATCCTTGAGCCCCTCCGCGCCGGCTTTTCGCCCATCGAGCTTCCCGATCCATCCGGTCTGGTGACTTCCGGTTGGGCGGGACCCGAGGGGCCCCTCCTGCTCCCCATTCGCGCCAACGGCCAACTGCTGGGGGCCCTCGAACTCCGCGATGCCGCCTCCTCGGGCTGGCACGCCGGCCTGATCCAGCATCTTTGCGTGATCGTGGCTGCCGCCCTCCAGGCGCAGGAGCAACAGCAGGTTCGTGAGCATCTCCGCCGCACCGAGCAACTCGCCATGGCGGGCCAGATTTCGGCCGCCATCGTTACCGAACTCCGCGAGCCGATTCGCGAAATTCAGGTCCGGGCGGAGGCGTTGCTCGAGCGGCCCGCCGATTCGGCCACCATGCAGGAGATCCGCCGCGTGGTCCGGCATGCCTCCGAAACTGCGGCCATCCTCGAGCGTCTGGTCGGTTTCTCCCGAACCGACCGGAACGAGATCACCACGGTCGAACTCAACGCCCTGCTGCGGGGGCTCGTGCAGTTGCGCGACGCGACCCACCGCACCCGTGGCTTCGAGGTGCGCCCGGCCTGGAGTCGCGATCCGGTCTATGTCGAAGGCGTCCGGTCTCAACTCGAAGAGGCGCTCCTGCAACTGCTCTTTCATGCCGAACAGGTCAGCCGCTCGGTTGAACTCTCCACCCGGGAAACCGGCGGTATGGCGCTGCTCCGCTTTGAGTTCACCAATCCGGAAACCCAGGCCGAACTGCCGCTCTGCCGCAGCCTGCTGCGCGCCCACGGCGGAGAACTCGCCGTCTCGGATGAGGGCTTTGTCGTCGAACTGCCCACTGTGGCCGCCCCGGTCGTCCGCCCCCCCGTTCCCCCGTCCCCCGGCCGGGAACTGCAGCCGATGACCATTCTGGTCATCGAACCCGAGGAAACCTCCCAGCGGCGCCTCCTCACCGGGCTCGGCGAGGCCGGCCACCGCGTCGTACCTGTCACCGGCGCGGAAGAGGGCATCGATCTGCTCCGCCGCATCCCTTTCGATGCCGTCTTCTGCTCGACGCGCCTGTCGGGCATGAAGTGGCTCGATTTCTTCGAAACCGCCCGCTCGCAGCTGCGCGCCTTCGTCCTGGTGGTCGAGGATTTCGATGGGTCCCCGCGCGGCGATGGCATTCGCGTCCTCCGCAGACACTGGGAGCCGGCCGAACTGCTTGCCGCCCTCGCCGAGGCTACCCAAGCGCTTCCAGTGGCGTAGGCAGTTGCGTAAAATGAGGGAATGCGGATACTCCTCATCGCCATCGCTGGTTTGAGTACCCTGTGGGCTCAGAAGTATGATGGTCCAAAGCCGGCCAAGCCGGATCTCCCCTACCTCCGCCACGCCACCCAACTGATCGCTCTCGAGGTTGCCGAGGCCCGGGAGGAGAAGAGGAAGGAGGGTACCGCCTACGTCTCTTCCGGGGCCGCCTCCCCAGCCCGTACCCCCATGGCGGAACCGATCTTCGTGTTCGAATCCAAATCGATTCCGGCGGAAAAACTCACTCTTTACAAGCTCGACGTGAAGGGTAACAACCGGGAAGTTTTCTTCTTTGACAACCCAAAGAAGAGGAAAGACTCGGCTCGTCCGCTGCGGCTGATGGTCACGCGGCTGGCCCCGGGCCTGTCCAAGCTTGAAGCCAACGAAACCCTCTTTCCGGGCGAGTATGCGCTCACCCCGGAAGGTTCGAACCAGGTCTTCCTCTTCCAGGTCTTCTAGCGGATCCCACCCCGGCACGAGGAACGCCCATGCTATTCTCAAACCAATGGGCCAGGTGAAACCCATCTTCGCGATGCTGTTCCTGCTACTGGCAGCAATTGCCACTCCTTGGTGCGCCGCCGGTTGTGTCGCTGAGGCGCTCGCCGCTCCCACCTGCCATCACGAGGATTCGCCCAAAGTCTGTGACGATCCCAGCACCCTGGTCCCCGACGCCTCTCTCCCGGCCCCGCGCCTCGATCTTGCGCCCGTCCTGGTAACGGTCGTTCCGGTTCGCCGGATGCCTGCCGTTTATCCGTTTGGCGTCTCCGCCCCGCGTCCCCCCTTACGACTCTGATTCTCCCCGCCTAGCGGCCTCGCGTCCCGTCACCCTGCAAAGCCACCTGGAGAATCTATGCCTGTCGATCGTCGCGGCTTTTTCGGCCGCCTGTTCGCCTCGGCTGCGGCCCCGGCCGTAGCCGCCTCCCCGTCCGCGGTCCCCGTTCCGGTCCAGACCCCGGATCTGCCCAAGCTACCTTACAAACTCATCGATGGCGTCAAGGAGTTTACCCTCATCGCCGAAGTGATCCGCACCTCCATCTGCCCGGGCCGCATCCTGGACGCCTGGGGCTTTAACGGCTCGATCCCCGGCCCCCTGATCGAGGCCAACGAAGGCGACCGCCTCCGGATTATTGTCGAAAATCAGTTGCCGGAGATGACCGGCATCCACTGGCACGGTCTCGAGATTCCCATGGAGGTCGATGGCTCCGTCGGTCTCGGCATGGACCCGATTCCCCCCGGCGGGCGCCACGTCTACGAGTTCACCGCCCGGCAAAATGGTACGTTCTTCTACCATTCGCACTTCCCCATGCAGGAGATGATGGGTCTCATCGGCATGTTCGTGCTCCATCCGGCGCAAGCCCATACCCCGCGGGTCGACCGTGACTATGGCTTCGTTCTGCAGGAATGGGATCTCAAGCCCAACAACCCGGTTCCCAACTCTCTCGCCATGGAGTTCAACTGGCTGACGCTGAACGGCAAGGCCGGCCCTGACACCACGCCCATGATCGTCCGCCAAGGCGAACGCATCCGCATCCGGATCGTCAATATGGGCATGGATCACCACCCCATCCACCTGCACGGTAACCAGTTCTTTATGACCGGTACCGAAGCGGGCCGCCGTCCGGAGGCGACCTGGTATGCCGAAAACACCATCATCGTCGGCGTTGCGCAGGCCCGGGACATCGAGTTCGAAGCCAAACACCTCGGCGACTGGATGCTCCACTGCCATTTGCCGCATCACATGATGAACCAGATGGTCCCCATGGTCGGCCCGGCCATGCACCATCCGGTCCACAGCAAAGTCCCCGGCTATCCCCAGGATATGTGGATGCCGGATGACGAGATTTACAACGACAAGCCGGAAAACTTCGGCCTGCGCAAAGGCTGGTCCGGCGCCATGATGGGCATGATGACGATGGTCCGCGTCGTCACGCCGCAGCGGTACGCCGAAATCGAGGCCCTGCGGAAGAATCCCCCCAAAACGACCCTGCCCAAGGGCGAAGCGCACCACCACCATCACGGGGAGGGGAAGTAGCATGACCCTCCTCCTGCTCGCCCTCAACCTGCTCGACCTCGAAAAGCTGGCCCTGGCGCAAAACGCCGCCTACCAGCAAGCCGTCATCCAGCTGCGCATTGCCGAAGGCCAGCGCCAACAGGCCGGCCTCTATCCCAATCCTTCCATCGGCTTCAACAGCGAGCACAACTCGCCCAATCCCGCCGTGCGCTGGGGCTCCAACGGCGGTTTCCTCAGCCAGCGCATCGTCACCGGCAACAAGCGCGGCATCGAAAAGGCCATCGCCGACCGGGAGGTCGACGAGGCGCGCGCCCGCCGGGATCTGGCCCGTTTCGAGCTGACCGGCCATCTCCGGCGGCTCTACTATCAGGCGCTTGGCGAACAACAATCGCTCGCGGTCCGCGAGCAGCTCGCCAAAACCGCCACCGAAACTGCCGGCGTCTTCCGGCAGCTGCTCAACACCGGCCTCGCCGATGAGCCGGATGTCCTCGCCGCGGACGTCGAAGCCCAGCGGGCCGAAGTCCGCCTTTCGCAAGCCCGGCTCGCCCTCGCACGCACCCGGCAGCAGCTCACGGCCCTCGTCCAGCAGGAACTTGGCGCCGAACCGCTCGATGGCGATTTCTTCGCGCTGCCCGCCCTCGAACGCGCCGCCGTCTGGTCGCTCATCGAAGCCGAAAACCCCGAGTTCACGCTCCCCGGCATCTCCATCCGCCGCTCCGAACTGCAGCTGGCCCAGGCCCGCCAGGCGCGCATTCCCGACGTCTTCGCCCGCGGCGGCGTCCGCTATAACCGCGAGCTGAGCGAAATCACCCGGGGCGCCATTGGTCCGGAAGGCATCTTCGATCTCTCGGTCGAGCTTCCGCTCTTCAACCGCCAGCAGGGCGCCATCGCCGCGGCGAAGGCGATGCGGGCCCGCGCTGCTCTCGAACCGGCCCGCGTCCGCCGCTCCGTCGATAGCCGCTTTGCCGAAGTCTGGCAGGCCTACGAGCAGGCCCGCACCGCCGCCCAGCGCTACCAGCGGGAGATGCTGCCGGCCACCGAAAAGGCCCTCACCCTCTACCGCGCGAACTACAAGGCGATGTCAGGTACCTATCCCAACGTTCTCCAGACGCAGCGGACCTATTTCCAACTGCAGGAGGAGTATCTCGAAACCCTGCAGTCTGGCTGGGCCGCCGTAGCCGTCCTCGATGCCCGCCTGGTCTCCTACAACCCGTAAAACTCGGCCGCCGTACCGCCCAGAATCTGTTCCCGCACCGCCATCGGCAGCGGGCCCAGACTCTGGGTAAACGCGGCAAGACGCTCCTTCCAACTCACCTCTCCAGCCGGCCAACCAGAAGCGAACATCACCCGCTCCGGCCCCGCCATCCGCATCGCCCGCGCCATGCGGGCCTTTTCGGTCGCCGTAACCGGCAGCGCAAACCCGGTAAGCTTCAGATAGAAATTGCCGGGTAACTCCTCAACCGTATCCGGAACGCCGTCGAGCGCCACCCGCCGGTTGCGCACCTGGCTCACCTCAGCGTACCGGTCGGCGGGCCACTCGAGCGCTAATCCTTCCGGTAACTGCTCCGGCGCGATCCCATAGACGCTCTTCACCAGCGGATGCCGCACTACTTCCCGGGGAATGATGGCCCGAATGTAAGGCCACTGTGCGGCGATCCGGACCGCCTCAGGGAAATCGTCGGTCAAGTAGATACTGCCGTCAAACCGGTTACGCCGCAAAATTGTGGCAAGCCATGCCGCATCCTGCGCGGGCGGCAGAAATCCATGCTGGGCATCAATCCGCAGTGGGTTTTTCTCCTCTTGTCAAAATGTTAGACTTGGTGACAAGTTTGTTAAGTTCCAGTCTCCAGGAGTCTCCTTTTGTATCCATCACTTTTGCGTCTATTCCTCTTTGTGGTTTTCGCCTTGGGCGCCGTTCATGGCCAGGTAACCACCGGCACGATTTTAGGCACCGTCACCGATTCGTCCGGCGCCGCCGTAGCCGGCGCCAGCGTCTCCGTTCTCGAAGTTAATAAGAATACCACCAGCCGCACCGTTACCGACGAAACCGGCACCTTCAACGTGCCGTTCCTCGTGCCCGGTATCTACACGATCTCGGTCGAAAAGGCCGGCTTCAAGAAGGGCGTGCAGCAGAACCTGCCTCTCGAAGTTGACCAGAAGGCCCGCGCCGACTTCCAACTGGCGGTCGGCAATGTGTCGGAAACCGTAGAGGTGACCGCCGCCGCCCCCCTCGTCCGCTCCGAATCGGCCGAACTCGGCGAAGTGATCGGCACCCGCGCCGTCCGCGAACTGCCGCTCAACGGCCGGAACTTCGCGCAGCTCGTCTATCTCAACCCCGGCGTTACCCCCGGACAGGCCGGCGAGAATCTCTCCGGCGCCTCCACGTTCAACCCGCGCGGCCCTTCCAACTTCAACGCCCTCGGTAGCCGCGCCAACACCAACGCCTGGCTCGTCGATGGGATCGATAACAACGAATTTACCTTCAATACGGTCGTCGTCGCCCCCTCCGTCGAATCGGTGCGCGAGTTCAAGACCCTCACCGGCGTCTTCTCCGCCGAGTTCGGCCGCGGCGCCGGTGTGGTCTCCATCTCCACGCAGTCCGGCTCGAACGATTTCCATGGCAACGTCTTCGAGTTCCACCGCAATCACGTCCTCGATGCCCGCAACGTCTTTGCCCCGGCCAACCAACGCAAGCCCGTGTTCCGGCAAAACCAGTTCGGCGTGGCCATCGGCGGCCCGGTCATCATTCCGAAGCTCTACAACGGTAAAAACAAGACCTTCTTCTTCTTCGACTACGCCGGCCTCCGCACCGGCCGTGGCATCGCCACGGTCAACTCGGTGCCCACCGCCCCCATGCGCAATGGCGACTTCAGCCAGCTGATCGCCGCCGGGGGCCCGAATCTGACCATCTTCGACCCCCGCAGCACCCGCACCGTAGCCGGCTCTAACACCCCGGTCCGCGACCCCTACCCCGGCAACATCATGCCGGCCTCGGCCATCAACCCGGTCGGGCGCAACGTCCTCAGCATCTATCCGCTGCCCAACTCTCCGGGCCGCGTCAATGGACTGTTCGACAACTTCACCTCCGTGCCGAACCGGACCGTGCAGGACAACGTCTACACCGGCCGGATCGACCAGGTGGTGTCTTCGAAGGACAACATCTTCTTCCGCTACACCTACAACGACTACGGCCTCCAGGCCCCCCAGGGCCAGGCCAACTGCTGTCTTCCCACCCCGGCCGACGCCGCCTCCCGCTTCACGCTTGGACCGTACGTCGCCGGTCTCCAGGACACCACCCTCACCACCCAGGGCGCGGCCTTCAACTGGACCCACATCTTCAAGCCGAACCTGCTCCATGAGTTCCGCTCCGGCTTCGCTCGCACCAACCCGCTCACCACCCAGCAGGACATCGGCATCAACGCCGCCTCCTCGCTCGGCATCCGCAACATCAACCTCAACCGCCAGTCCTCCGGTATCCCCAACATCAACATCGCCGATATCACCGGTCTGTCCGGCGGCCCGGGCTTCCTGCCCGTCAACCCCCTCCAGACCCACTATCAGCTCGATAGCGCCTGGAACTGGACCGTCGGCCGCCACACCCTCAAGTTCGGCTGGCATATCGTCCGGCGCGACGCGCAGCCCTTCGTCAACGAAGCCGTCCGCGGCGTGATGAACTTCAACCGCGCTTTCACCGCTAACCCCTCCAGTCCGGCTACCTCCGGCTTCGGACCCGCCACCCTGCTCACCGGCTTCATGAACAGCGGCAACCGCGCCGGCCTGCTCGAACCGTTCTACCTGCGGATTTGGGAGAACTCGCTGTACATCCAGGACGATATCCGCATCAATCGCCGCCTGACCCTCAACATCGGTGTCCGTCACGAAGTCTTCCTGCCGGAAACCGAAAAGTACGACCGGCTCCCCAATTTCGACCCCCGGACGCTGTCCATGATCTATGCCGGGGAAAACGGCGTCTCGCGCGCGGCCAACAAGCGGACCAACAAGAAGAACTTCGGCCCGCGCATCGGCCTGGCCTACGACCTCACCGGCGACGGCAAAACCATCATGCGCGCCGCCTACAGCCTCGTCTACTTCCCGGACCCGGTCACCGCCAACGGCCAGATCGGCCTCAACATTCCGCTCTTCTTCACGCAGTCGCTCGCCTATCCGGACTTCCCGGTCGGCATGCAGGGCGTGGCCACCATCGACAACCCCTTCCCCCTGCCGCAGTCAGTCAAACCCCGCACCACGGCCGAACTCAACGCCTTGTCTCCGGCGCCCCGCATCAACGGTCACTCGTTTGAAAACCGGACGCCCTATATGCAGACCTGGACGGCCAACATCCAGCGTCAGTTGACGCAGTCGTTGATGTTCGAGGTCGATTACGCCGGCTCGACGGGCATGAACCTGGCTCAGGCTTATAACCCGAACGAGGTCCAGCCCGGCCCCGGGGCCCTGGCGCCGCGCCGCCTCATCCAGCCGCTGAATAACATTGTCAATATGTTCTTCGTCGACTGGCGCGCCCGCAGCTCCTTCCACAGCATGCAGTTGAAGGCCACCAAGCGCTATGAAAACGGCCTGCAGTTCCTGGCCGCCTACACCTGGGGCAAGTCGCTCGACTACACCGGCTCGGTCGGCAGCGGCGGCGGCGCCTCCGGCGGTCCGCAGACGGTCACCTGCCTCGATTGCAACCGCGGCCCCTCCGGCTTCGACGTGCGCCATCGCGCGGTGTTCAGCTACGTCTACGACCTGCCGTTCGGCAAGGGTAAGAAGATGGACGCCGGCAACCGCGTGGTGAACAGCGTCATCGGTGGCTGGCAGATGAGCGGCATCACCACGCTCACCACCGGCCGCCCCTTCAC
>JADCJL010000192.1 GCA_020247055.1 Acidobacteriaceae bacterium
CCCCTCCCCCCGCCTCTCCCCCACCACCCGCACCGCCGGCGCCGCCCCCCGCCGGCCCAACCCCCACCGCCGCAACTCCTCCCGCAACTCCCCCACCCCCCGCCGCACCCGCACCCGCCCGTACTCCTCCCGAATCACCTCCCAAATCTTCCGGCTCCCCGCCACCTCCGCCACGTTCCCCGTCCGCGTCACCCGCAACTCCCGGTTCGTATACAGCTTCACCTCCCGGTCCGCCCCCGCCTTCCCCCCCAACCACTTCGCCAAAAACCCGTAAATCGCCTCCCGCGAATCCCGCGGCGTCCCGTGCGGCCCCCGCCCCACGTGAAACTCCACCCGCTCCCCCGCCCCGTAAAACCCATACCACCGCCGCGCCTCTTCATACACCGGCCGCGCCCCCTCCGGCGTAAAGTAATCCTCCGTCGTCGCCATCAACAGCCACGGCCGCGGCGCCGCCAGCTCCACCAAATCCGCCAGGTCCAACCCCCGCGCCAAAAATCCCGGCAACGCCATCTCCGCATCCGGCGTCGGCCCCGTAAACAACCGCCGCCACGTCTGCACAAAACACCCCACCGCCGCCGCCTTCACCCGCTCATCCAGCGCCGCCACATACGTCCCAATACTCCCGCCCCCCGAACAACCCACCACCCCCAACCGCTCCCCGTCCACATCCCCCCGGCTCACCAGATAGTCCAACCCCCGCCGCCCATCATGAATGAAATACCGCGCCACGCTCTGCCCCAGTAACAAACTCCGCGCCCCTAACTCCAAATGCTCATTCCCCCCTCCCCCCGAAAGCGCCCGCCCTAACTCCGGCAAGTAACTCTGCTCACGCTCCCCCTGCCCAATCGGGTCATACGCCAACACCACATACCCCTGCAACGCCAAATTCGCCGCCAGCCACTGCCCCTCCGGCTTCCCCTCCTGCGTATGCCCCATCGGCATCAACACCCCCGCATGCCGCCCACCCCCCTCCGGCCGGTACACATTCCCCGTCACCCAAACCCCCGGCAGGCTCTCGTACAACACCATCTCAATCGCATACCCCGCCGCCCGCACCGTCCGCACCGTCCGCCCCCGCAACGGACCCGCATACCCCGGCAATCCCCCCAGGCTCTCCCACACCCGCGCCTTCACCATCTCCCGCCGCCCCTCCGCCCCCGCCCGGTCCCGCACCGCCCCCACCGCCGCCTCCCGCCCCGCCAACAGCGCCTGCGCCTCCCGGTCCATCCACCCCAACAAACCCTGCCCCCACGCCGCCGCCCCGCTCACCAAACCAATCAAAATCATTCGCCGCATATCTGTCCATAATCGAATAAGCAGGCCCCCTATGTACTCCTACCCCCTCTGGCTCGCCGCCCTCTCCCTCCTCTTCCTCCTCCTCGAACGCCGCTTCCCCCGCCGCCCCCAACCCCTCCTCCGCCCCGGCTTCTTCACCGACCTCGTCTACCTCCTCCTCAACTCCGAAGTCGTCGGCCTCCTCCTCGGCCTCCTCACCCTCCGCCTCACCCTCCCCCCCGCCAACCTCTTCTCCGCCCTCCCCTTCCCCCTCCAGTTCCTCACCCTCCTCCTCCTGTTCGATTTCGCCCAATGGCTCATCCACAACCTCCTCCACCGCGTCCCCCTCCTCTGGCGCATCCACCAGGTCCACCACAGCGCCACCCACATGGACTTCCTCGCCAACTGGCGCTTCCACCCCCTCGAAATCCCCCTCTACCGCGCCTTCCTCTACCCCCTCGCCGCCCTCTGCGGCTTCTCCCCCGCCGCCCTGTTCGCCTACGGCATCCTCAACACCACCATCGGCCACTTCGCCCACTCCAACCTCCGCCTCCCCCTCGGGCCCCTCCAATACCTCTTCAATAACCCCCAACTCCACCTCTGGCACCACAACCACCCCGCCGCCGGCCCCGTCAACCGCAACTTCGCCATCACCCTCTCCCTCTGGGACTACCTCTTCCGCACCGCCTATTTACCCCAACAAGCCCCCGCCCGCCTCGGCTTCGCCGGCATCGAACACTACCCCACCTCCCTCCCCGGCCAACTCCTCGCCCCCTTCCGCCCTACTTCCCAATCGCCAGCAACTCCTTCGCCGTCCGGTGATACAGCCGCTTCCCATCCCACGCCACCGCATTCTGACTCCACGTCCGCCCCAACACCCCCAAATCATTCACCCCCAAAATAGCCCGCTCATCCAACACCTTCGCCTCCCCGTCCAACACATACACCGTCCCCACCGACGTCGTAAAATACACCTTCCCGCCAATCCCCACCGGACTCCCCCAAAACGCCGGCGTCTCCCACCCGTCCATCCGGCTCCGCTCCTCCGTCGCCACCTCCTCCCCCGCCGCGTTCTTCGTCTCCGCCCGCAGCGCCACCCCGTAAATCCGCCGCCCCGCCTCATCCACCCCCACCGGCAGCTCCAAATACTCCACCTTCCCCGTCCCCACCGCCACCCGCCCCACGCAATACGCCGGACCCGCCCGCCCCTTCGGCGGCTTCCGGTTCCGCCGATGCCCCGTGCTCGTCAGGAAGTAGTGATACCCCCCCACCACCACATTCGCGTGCCACGCCGGCTGCACCCGGATCACCTCCCCCTCCCCCAACGGCCGCCCATCTCCCACCTCCCGCAAATTCACCCCCGCCAGCAACTCATACCGCCCCGTCTCCCGGTTCCACCGCCGGTAATCCACCCCCCGCACCAGCGACTGCTCTTTCACCAGCCGCCCCGTCCCCGCGTCAATCACCACATGCGACTCCTCCGGATTCATCCGAAACCAGTACGCATACCGCGCATCCCAATGCATCACATACAGCGCCTGCCACGTCGGCGCCCCCTCCCGCCCATCCCCCGCCACAAACCGCCATAAGCTCCGCCCCGTCCGCGCATCCGTCAAACTCAACCCCACCGGCCCCTCCGGCACGTCGTGCCACCCTCCCCGCCCGTGCAGGATCGCCGCCCGCCCCTCCCGCGTCCGCCCCAGCCGCGGCGTGTTGTACGTCGTGGTCCCGTCCTCATTCGTCCACACCAGCCGCCCCGTTCTCTTATCAAACGCCCGTAGATAGTTCCACCCCTCCCGCTCCCCCGGCTCCACGTTGTAAATCAAATCCCCACTCATCATCGGCTCAAACTGCTTGTTAAACGGAAACGGCTTCCCCCAAGGCTTCCACTGCCGCCGCCATACCTCCCGCCCCTCCCAATCCCAACACCCCATCTCCCCGCTCGCGTTCCAAAACCACACATGCCGCCCATCCGTCACCGGCGTCGGCGTCGTCGCGTCGCTATACGCATACAACATCGGACTCTTCTCCACCCCCGCCAACTCTACACTCCACAGCGTCCGCCCCGTCCGCGCCTCCACCGCCCACCCCGTCACCCGCCCGCTAAACCCCTTCTCCC
>JADCJL010000193.1 GCA_020247055.1 Acidobacteriaceae bacterium
GCCTGGCGAAAGCGTGATTTGGCGCGATGGAGGAGGACGCGGAGGTACTCGCCGTCGATGGCGAGTTCGGCGCAGATCTCTTCGCGGTCGGCCTCGTCGAGAAAGAGGCGTTCGAGGATGCGACGGTCCTTGGCGGGGAGTTGGGCGAGAACCTGGTGGACGGCAGCCTGCCGCTCGCTGGAGATCAGGGTGGCTTCGAAGTTGATCCGGACATCGGGCAGGTCGGGGAACTCTTCTTCGGTAGTGGAGTGTTTCTGCTGGCCGCGCAACGCTTCGAGGACGACGTTTTTCGATACGGCGTGGACGAAGGCGGGGAGACGTTCTATGGCGGTGCCGCGCCGAACGTGGATGAGGACGCGGAGGAGAGTTTCCTGACAGATATCGTCGATGAGCTGCCGCGAGCGCAGTTGGAACCGAAGGCGGGCCTGAAGGACCGAAGTGAAGTGTCTGACGAAATGGGTTTCGGTGTCCGGCTCGCGGTCCCTAAGACGCGCCAGATAATCCAAATTGAAAGACAATTGTTCCACAGACGTCCCGGCAGCCTTCATGGTATCAGCAGACCGGGAGACAGTGCGGAGAAAAGCTAGCGCAGCGACCCGGTCTGATGGAGTCGGGCGACCATGGCCGCGCGGGTGGTCACGCCGAGTTTCGAGAAGGTACGACGTAGATGGGTGCATACAGTCCAATTGGAGATACCCAGTGTGTGGGCGATAATCTTGCTGGAGAGGCCGGTGGCCACAAGCTTGGCCACCTCCAGTTCCCGAGGGCTCAGGGGTTCATCGAGGGAGGGAGCGGAGGCGGGGTAGAACAGGATTTCATAACGGCCTTCGGCTTCCGCCCAGGAGGCGATGGTTTGGGGTTGCATGGTCTCCTACTGCGAAAGAGTGACAGAAGGAGAGGCGGCGTTTCACCGCCGTCGGCGATTAATTGAGACCGCGGACGGGAAGCGAGATGCCGGTAACCGCGAAGCCTTCAATCGTGATGGCCAGGGGCAAATTGCCGGTAGGGACGGTGTTCAGGAGAATGAACTGGAACTGCACGGCGGAGCCGAGCGGCGTGACGGAGATGGTGCGGTGCTCCAGGCCGCCGACCGAAAGGGTTAGGCGGGGGGTGGAGCCGGCGGCCGAGACGGCATCCGGCAGACCGGAGATAAGGACGGTGAGAATTTCGCCGGGCCGGGCCGGACGGGCCTCGTTGACGCTCTGGTTGGTTCCGGCGACGACGGAGGTGATAAAGGCCGGGGGCGGCAGGACTTGCACACCCAGGGGCAGGCCGAGTTCGCCGCCGATACCGACGCGAAGGCTGACCGGACCGGCGGGGAGGTTGGCGGGTACGGCAAAGGTAAGGATGCCGCCTTCATAGGAGATAACGTTGACGGGTTGTCCGTTGAGGGTGACGGCCGGAGTCCCGGCGAGTTGCGAACTCTGCACGAGCAGCTGGGCGGAAGAGCCGGGGAGGAGGCCGGGCGAACCGGCGGGGAGGGACGCCTGGATGAGGCGGGCCGGGCTGGCGGTGATCTGCAGGGCGTTGGGCAGGGAGAGGAGCCGGAGCCCCTGAGAGAGGGTGAGCGTGGCGTAGATGCCGGCGGCGGCGGGGCTGACCCAAACGTTGGCGAGGAGGCGGCCATTGGGAGCGATCCAGAGGCGGCGCACCTGCAGATCGCTGGTGCTGAAGCCGGCCTGGACGACGCTGTCGGGGGTGATGCCCAACTGCGGGGCGTTGATTTCGATGAGGGATTCGGTGCCGGCGGGCAGGGTGGGGGTCGAGAGGCTGATCGGGGTGGCGGTGGAGTCGGCAGCCGTATCGTAGAGGAACTCGAAGGGGGACTGGACGAAGAGGGAGGATTGCCCGTCGGGGTTGAAGGCAGTGACGGAAGAGCGGTGGCCGGGGAGGGCGGGGGGCGGGACGACGATCAGACGGCCCTGGTCATCGAGGGCGCGGTGGGCGGCGGCGATGCCGTCGAAGTGAATCCGGGTATCGGCGCTGAAGTTCTGCCCGGCGACGAGGACGGCGCCGTCTTCAGTACTGGTGACGATGGCGCTAATCTGGGGTGCCGGGCGCTCGGCGATGCGGAGGGCGTTGGGCAGGACGTAGAGGTCGTTGCCGCGGGTGAAGAGGAGGTGGCCGGGACCCTCCTGAACGAAGGGCGCAAACTGGAACGACAGTTCGAGGAAGGAGCCCGGGGCGGGGGCGTAGGGCCGGAGACCATTGGGAGGCACCGTGGCGAAGCCGCCGAGGGGGGTAATCTGCAAGCCCGGGGCCGGCTGGTTATTCTGCACGAGTCCGACGCCGGAAGCGACGAGGAAGTTGCGGGGGGCGTCGAAGGAGTACAAATGGGCCGGCTTGACGGCGGTTTGGGCGGGGAAACTATACGTCTGGACACTGTGAATGCCCGGGGTGGAGCGCCGGTTGACGAAGAAATTGACGTTTTCGGCGGTCTGACCGGGGGCGACCGGGACGGTGGCGAAAGGAATCCGGGAGGAGGGAAAGAAAATGGTGTCGAAGTTCGGGCCGAAGTCGAAGGCGCGACCGTTCGGGTCGAGCGGCGGAAGGATGTTGCCGGGGGTAGGTTCGCCCTGGAGGGCACCGGGAAGCGGATGGGCATAAATGAAGTACTGCCCGGCGGGAAGACCGTCGATGCGATAGGTGCCATCGGGGTTGGTAAGGGCGCTGATGGCGGCACCACGCGGGGCGATGGCGACGACGGAGGCCATGGGGACACCGTCGTTACCGATGGTGACGCGGCCGGTGAGGGAACCCAACTGCTGCCGGAACGTGGGCGTGGGGTAGAGAACGGAGAGGCCGGCCACGTCGTCGGGGGTGATGGGCCGGATCTTGGTGGTGCCGCGGGTGATCTCCGTGGCCATGGCGCCGGAGGTGAAGGAGTGCTGGAGGCCGAGGGCGTGGCCGAACTCGTGAACCGCGGTCAGGAAAAAGGCGGAGCCCCAACTGGGGCGGTTGGCCAGATCGCGGTTGAGAACCACCTGGGAGCGGAGAATCGGCACAAAGCCGCTGCCGGGGGAGAGATCGCCGCGAACGGTGACAGCGCCGTAGCCATTCACGCCAGGCGGAAGCTCCTCAAAGACGACATCGATGCCCGGGGTGGCCGGGACCGGCTGGCCGGGCGAGAACAGTCCGCCGAAGCGGAGGCGCAGTTCGGAGGTTTCCACTTCGCTCCAGACCCGGGCGGCAGCGCGAATCTGGCTGACGAGAGCGGGAAACGAGTCGCCGGCCGCCAGCACAACGGGGCCGTTTTCGGCGATCTGGTAGGTGATGGTCTTCTCGGCGACGGCGGCGAGGTCGAACTTTTCAACGATGGGGAGAAAAGGAGCGGTACGGCCCTGGAAGCGAACGAAATGGTAGTAGCCCGAGGCCAGGCTCGAGGCCAACAGCAGGAGGACGAGGGAACGCCGGAGCCTCACCGGGTCCTCGCAAGCGTCGAGGAGACGCGGGTGCGGAATTCGGTCATCGGCATGGTCATGCCGTCGTCATGGACCGGCCGGCCACTCGGGGCGACAAGGGTAGCGCTGACCGGGGCACGGTTGAGGATCTGCGTCCCGTCGGCGCTGCGCTCGAGTTGGAAGACGCCCTGGGAGAGGCCGATGACGTGGGTAAGTCCGGAGCGGGAGGTCCACAGGAAGAGGACGAGTTCGGAGCCGGGGGTGAGAACCGGGGCGCCGGCGACGGAGTGCTGGAGGCGACCGACCTGACCACCGGGAACAACAACATCGAGCGAAGTGGCGGAGTTGCCCTTCCAGGATTCGAGGACCGTGAGCCGGTGGTGGGTGTAAACCAGGGCACCATGCTGGCGGCCGGAGCCGGGGCCGACCGTGGCGCGGACAATAGCCGTGGAGCGGTTGACCATTTCGTCGAAAGAGAGCTTTTCGAGGGTCGCGCCGGAGAGGGACGCGGCCAGCAAAGCGAGTTGGGCGACGAGGCGGGTCACGACCGTACCAAGAGCAATTGCTGTGCCACGCGCTGGCCCCTTTGTTTCCAAGGGAATACGATCGCGGCGGGAGATGGGGTTGGGTAGGTTCGACACAGCCCGTGGCCTATTTGACGACGAGGAGAGGAATCGAGAGGGCATGCCGAACGCGCTCGATGGTCTCCCCGTAAATGAGATCGCCGATCCGACCGTGGCCATGGGAGCCCATGATGATGAGGTCAACCCGATAGAGTTGGGCGGCGCGGATGATTTCGTCGGCTGCCCGATTCGAGTGAAAGATTAACAATTCTGATTTAACCGACTGTTTTTCCAAGCTATTAACCACGGACTTCAAGTAGTCCTGGCCGGCGCGAACTTCGGCTGTGGCCGATCGTTCGCCGTAGACGCGGCTGGTGGCGCCGTCTTCGACGTGGAGGAGCAGGAGCCGGGCGTCGTGCTGGCGGGCGACGGCGAGAG
>JADCJL010000194.1 GCA_020247055.1 Acidobacteriaceae bacterium
ACTCACGCTGCCGAAGGCGTTGGTGGCCGTCAGGGTGTAGAGCGTGTTCGCCGTGGGCGAGACGGGCGCTTCGCCGGTAAGACCGACCGTGCCGAGACTCGTGATGTTGACCTGGTCGGCGTTTTCGACGAGCCAGCTCAACCGCGAGTTGTTCCCGGCCTGGATGTCCATCGGGGAGGGGGTGAAGCGGATGATCCGCGGCAGTCCGCCTCCGCCGGCCACGCCGACCAGCACCGTGGCCGTGGCCGTTGTGGTGGCGCCGCCGCGGCCGGTGGCGGTGATCGTGTAGGTCGTCGTTGCGGTTGGGCTGACCACCGTCGAGCCGTTCACGTTCAGGTTGGCCGATACGCCGCTGATCGTCACCGACTCGGCGTTTTCGGTTTGCCACGTGAGCGTCGAAGACTCTCCGCGGCTGATGGTGGTCGGCACGGCGTTGAAGCTCAGGATGCGCACCTGCGGCTGGGTTACCGTGACGGTGACGGTCTCCGAGGTCTCGCTGGTGGCGTTCTTCGCGGTCAGCCGGTAGCTGGTCGTCTGGGTGGGGGTGACCTGCGTCGTGCCTTGTTTGGCGTCGACGCGGCCGATGCCGGAGATCTCCACCGATTCGGCGTTTTCGACGAGCCACAACAGGCTGGCCGTCTGACCGGCCGTGATGTTGGTGGGAGCGGCCTGGTAGCGGAGGATCCGTACCGGCTGCGGCGCCCGCGTGGTAACCGTCACCCGGGCCGTGCCCATCGCGTTGCGATCGTCCTTGACGGTGAGCCGGAAGGCGTAGGTCTGATTTTCGGCCGCCGGGAAGGAGGCCCGGGCCGTAGCGGCGCCGGTCAGGTTCACCGTCGGGCCGGCAATCTGACGCCACTCGTAGGTGATCGGGTCGCCATCGGGATCGTAGGAGGCTGAGCCGTCGAGCTGAATGGTGCCCGCCGTGACGCCCATCTGGTCCGGACCGGCATCCGCCACCGGAGCATCGTTGCCGGTGCGGACGCGGCGCGAAAGCAGCTCATAACGGACGCGCGGAATATCTACCGGCACCGGGCCGGCCGCCGTGCGGTAATCCTTCGGACGCAGCCAGCTGCCGCCGAAAAGGACGCCCACGCGGAAGGCGCCGGAGTTGTTCCGGGCCACCAGCGTTTCGTTCAGGCCGCCTTCAAACGAGAGCGCCAGATGCGAGTTCAACGGCTGCACGAGGCGGGCCGTCATGCCGGGCTTCGAGCCGCTGTAGGTGCGGAGATAGCCAAGGTTGCCTTCAAAGTAGGCATCCCGCCACAGCGCCACGGCGCCCGAGCCACCTACCTGATCCACAATGCGCAGATACCGCTCAAGAATCACGTTGGTGCTCAGGGCGGTGCGATTCACGACGGCGTTGTTCAGGAAGCCCTTGGTGCCGAATACGCCCACCCGGCCCCGGTTGAACACATAGTCCACCGTCGCCGCCGCCTGGCCCAGCGTCCCCCCGCTTTGATATTCGCGGAAGTTGACCTGTTTGAAGCTTGAGAACAGGCCCATCTGCATCTTCTGGTAGCGGTTGACGATACCAAGGTCGAATTGACCCTCCTGCCGGTCGCGGAAGTACATATACTCGCCTTCGGCCTGCAGAGCGAAGTTATTGTTGAACGGGTTGAAGAACCGGCCCTTGCCGGTAAAGTTCAGACGGCCCTGGTTATCGAGGCCCGCGTTGAGGCCCAGCAGAGAGAGTTTCTTGCCGGCTACCTTCGCCATGGCGTCTTCGGTGGCCTTGGTTGCCGCGGCGGCCATCTCTTCCCGTTTCGGGGCGGCCGCGGCGGCGGCAGCGGCGGCGGCCGCCTGTTCACTCGCCTTGCCGGCGTTCGCCTTCAGCGCGGCTACCTCCTGCTTGAGCGTATCGTGGTCGGCCTTCATGCCGCGCAGCAGCGCCAGAATGTCATCGAGCTTGTCGAGCCGCTTCAGGATCTCATCACAGCACTTCGGGTCAGCCATCCCGGCCGGACCACCCGTGGCGGCGTTCAGATTCCGGATTGCATCGCCGACCCCGGCCGCCGAGACGTTGCGCCCCTGCGGATCGGTGACATTTAGATTCACCCGGCGGTTCATAAACCGGCCTTCTTTGGTGCCGTTGCCCACCTTCGGCGAGGTGTTCCCGGCCGTAGCCACCGAGATCTGCGCCGGGCGCGCCCCGTACTTTTCAAGGAACTGCTTGACGGTGTTCGCCCGCGCCATGCCCAGCTTCTCGGCGATGCGCGCCGGGGTGTTCGGGTCGCCGTGACCCTCCACTTTCACCCGGTAGCCATCATTTTTTGCGAGCAATTCGGCGAGCCGTAGCAGGCTCGGGAAGCCATCCACCAGAACGGCGGAACCCGTTTCAAAATTGATCTCTTCCCAGTCGTCCTTCGTTGCGTTGGTGTTCAGTCCCTGCGCCAGCAGCGACGAGGCCAGAAACACGAGGAGGGAAAGCGTAGTGAGAATCGAGCGAATCATACTCGGGGATCCTCCTGTCTTTTCGATTGTGGTCTTCATATTTTACCCGGATCACTTGGACCCTTTATTTCCCATAGTACACTGAAAGCCTTTTCTTGCCAACAACTTATCTCCCCGAGCGCCCGGCTCGGGACGGTCGGCGCGGCTCGCGCTAAGCTCTGCCCGGTCACAGTAAAGAGCGTCTCCACGACAGCGCAGTTACTGCGGTTTCAGGAAACGTCTACCGGGGCTGGGCAATCGCAAAATCCCAGGCTTGCGTGTTGCCCTTGCCTTCGCTGTACTGAACCCAGGCATACTCCCCAGGCGGCAGCGCCTCCATCGGCCATACTTTGTACAGATCTTCCCCCACCTGCTTGCGGAAAATCTCTACCTCCTGCCGCTCGGCCACTACCTCTTTCACCACCGGCACAATGTCCCATTTCTCCACAATCCGGCTCGGCAATTTCTTATTGGTCCCGGGCCACAGCCGAACCAGTCCGAACCGCTCGACATTCGAAAGCCGGATGTAGAACTCCGGCCGCTCCTCGGCCAGGGTGCGCCGGCCCGTGCCACCGTCGATTTCGAGCGTGCTCTTGCCGGCCAGGAACGGCACCTGCGTGATGGCTTTGAGAAGGGAACGGCGCTTGTCGTTGACTACCTTCAACTCCGCCTGTTCGAGCGCCTGCATCGCCGCCCCTTCGTGCCGCAGATACACCCCGGGCGCCACCGGCACCGAACGGATCTCCCGGCGCATCTCCCGCTCGGCTTGCGCCTCCTCCGCCTCCGCCTTCTTCTCTGCCGCGTCTGCCTCGCGGCCGGAGGCGACCGCCGCCTGCGTCCGCCCGAGATCCGCCAGCGAAAGCGGAATCTCCTCCCAATCGCTCCGTTCGACCGAGTAGTACCGGACGCGGTCGGCGAGCACCTGATACTCGCGGACCCAGTGCCAGGTGCCGTCGGGCAGGAACAGTTTCACGTTGGCGGCCGAGACCGACCCGACAAGAAAAAGACCAGCAAGCAGCCAGCGCA
>JADCJL010000195.1 GCA_020247055.1 Acidobacteriaceae bacterium
GAAGAGTGCGAAGGCGAAAGCCGCCGAGGTCATACGCCAGTTACAAGCACGCTTCGCCAAGGCGATGGAGATTTTCGAGGCGGGCATCGACGATGTGCTGAGCTATTTGCACTACCCACCGTCGCACCGGACGCGGTTGTGCTCGAACAACCCGATCGAGCGGTTGAATTTGGAGATCCGCCGTCGCTCGCGGGTTGTCGGCATCTTTCCGCACCGCGGGGCCTGCCTGCGGCTGATCGGCATGCTGCTGGTGGAAATCCACGAAGATTGGATGACCGCCGACAAGGCCTACCTGAAGTTCGATGATGCGCCCGCTGAGGAACCCGCAGCTAAGGTAGTTTCGATGGCGGCCGCCCAGTAAGGAAGGAGGATCTGCTGAAGCGAGGGTTCTGCCCTCGCGCTCCCGGGGTTTATCGCTTTCGCGCCAGAATGGCTGCGGTGCCGGGCGGCTTGACGCCGCCCCTGCCATTCCGGCCCCTGAACCGGCGCTCGGGGCGCTTCCCAGCGTTGCCCTATCCTTCGCTCAGGTAACTGCAATCTTAAACCTAACCACTGGATTCGATAGCGAATTTACAGTCACAAATTGACACGGGCCGCAGAGGCGGCATTGTGGTGAAGCCTTCCGTGGTTTCGGATGTAGAAATCCAGCGAAACTACGACCTAAACAGCAACTCTGTCGCTCTGAGGAGCGGCCAAGCGGGACAAAACGCACTTCGGCCCACGTGTTAGGACCGCGCCGATTCGGCGGAACATCGCCAGCCAATGTTCTTCATGGCCGCCATGCTTGGGGAGGGAAGCAGGCAATCTGGCGGACGGTGGCCTGGGGCTCGAGGCCCCGGGACGCCGCAGTCGGGCTTTCGCCCGTGCTTGGGCTAAATGGTGTAATTATGGAGTATGGCGCTCAATATAAAGAATGAAGCCGTGGAGCGGCTGGCCAGCGAAGTGGCGCAGCTGGCCCGCGAATCGAAGACCGAGGCTATCCGGCGGGCGCTCGAGGAGAGAAAGAGCCGACTGGAGCTGGCGGTGGTGCCGCAGCGGTTGGGCGACCGGGCGTTTCGATATCTGGAGGGGGAGGTGTGGCCTGGGCTGGACCCGGGCGAGAGGGGCCGGACGCTGACGCGGCAGGAGGAGGACGAGATTCTGGGCTACGGTCCGGAGGGATACTGATGCTGCTGGACAGTTCGGCGATTGTTTGTGCCATTTTGCGGGAGGAGGGCAGCGAGCGGCTCCACGAGTTGCTGAATCAGGCGAAGGTGGTGGCCGTGGCGACGCCGTGCCTGCTGGAGGCGGGATTGGTTTTGAGCGGGAGGGGGGTGGATGCGCGGGTGGTGTTGCCTCCGTTTCTCGATGCGTTGAAGGCAGAACGGATTGCCTTTCGCGAGGAGCACCAGCGGGTGGCCCTTGATGCGTTTCTGCGATTTGGCCGGGGCCGGCACGCGGCGCAGTTGAATTTTGGCGACTGTATGAGTTACGCGGTGGCGCGGGTTTCGGGGCTTCCGTTGGTGTACAAGGGAGAGGATTTCGGGCGGACGGATTTGCCTTTGCTGCACCGGTTGGATGTTGCTGGGTAGCGGGATGCGGCCGATGTGTATTCCGGGAGCTGCCACGGCAACGGTGGCCGCGATGGCGGGGAGGACGGATTCTTGCGTGTTTTGGGGTTCCGGTGGGGATCTCTGGGGGCCGGCGTTTTAGAGGGCCGGGGCGCGATGGCCGACGCGGCGGCGCGGCACCGCGTTCCCGTTTTGTCTTTAACCGCTCTCAGGCTTCCTTGCGTTCGCGCCCGTGGCGTTCGGGCAGACGAAGGGCTTTGCGCACCCCTTCGCTCGTCATCTGGCAGGGGCCGGGCGGGATGCGGCTGGTGAGGTGCGGTTGGCGGCCAGACGGGAAACTGGCCTTTCCCGCCGGGCGGCGCGGGATTAGTCGAGGGTGAAGGCGTAGAGCGAGTTGCCCATGGCCATGGCGATGTATTGCTTGCCGTCGACGGCGTAGGCGATGGGATTGGACCGGACGAGGAGACTGGTGGCCTGGAAGCGCCAGAGGGGGGCGCCGGTGCGGGCGTTGAGGGCGAAGATCTGGCCTTCGTTGGTGGCGCCAAAGACGAGGTTGCCGGCGGTGGAGAGGACGCCGGACCAGGGGGCGGAGTGGAGTTTGTACTCCCAGGCGAGGTTGCCGGTGGCGGGTTGGTAGGCGCGGACGAAGCCTTGTTCTTCTTCGCCGGCGATGGCGCGGTAGCCGCCGCCGTCGAAGCGTTCGCCGGGTTTGTAGACCGCTTCGCCGGTGTAATAGACCGAGCCGGAGTCGCGGACGGCGACATAGAAGAGATTCGTGAGCGGGGAGTAAGAGGGGCTGTACCAGTTATTGGCGCCGGCGACCGAGGGCCAGACCTTGACGCCCTGGAGGGTGGGGGTGGTGCCTTCGACGCGGATGGGCCGGCCGCGGTCGTCGAGGCCCTTGGCCCAGGTTTGTTTGGCGTAGGGCTTGCCGAGGAGGAACTGGCCGGTGACGCGGTCGAGGATGTAATAGAAGGCGTTGCGATTGGGGAAGAGGAGTAACTTGCGTTTTTCGCCGCGGACTTCGCCATCGACTAAGACGGGGACTTCGGTGGCGTCCCAGTCGTGGACGTCGTGGGGGGTGAACTGGAAGTGCCACTGGAGTTTGCCGGTATCGGCGTCGACGGCGATGAGGGAGTCCGAGTAGAGATTGTCGCCGAGGCGGACGTCGCCGTTCCAGTCGGGGCCGGGATTGCCGGTGCCCCAGTAGATGAGATTGGTGGCGGGGTCGAAGGCGCCGGTGACCCAAGTATCGGCGGCGCCCATTTTCCAACTGTCGCCTTTCCAGGTTTCGTTGCCGGGTTCGCCGGGGCCGGGGACGGTCCAGAAGCGCCAGGAGGGTTTGCCGGTGCGGGCGTCGTAGGCATCGAGGAAGCCGCGGGCGCCGTATTCGCCGCCGGCGACGCCGAGGATGATTTTGTCTTTGACGGCGAGGGGGGCGACGGTGATGGAGTAGCCGAGTTTGTAGTCGGCGACGATGGTGTCCCAGCGGACGGCGCCGGTGCGGGCGTCGAGGGCGAGGAGGTGGGCGTCGAGGGTGCCGATGTAGACGAGATCGCCGAGGAGGGCGACGCCGCGATTGACCTGGCCGCAGCAGACGCGGAGATCATCCGGGAGTGGGCGGCGGTAGCGCCAGAGCGGGCGGCCGGTGCGGGTGTCGATGGCGGCGACGTTGCTGGGCGGTTCGGAGATGTACATGATGCCGTCGACGACGATGGGCGAGGTTTCGAACTTCTGGAGCGAGTTGGTCTGGTAGACCCAGGCTACTTTGAGTTTGCTGACGTTGGCGTCGTTGATTTCCTTGAGGGGGGAGTGCCGGTGGCCGGCGTAGTTACCCGAGTAAGTCAGCCAGTTGGCGGGTTCCTGTTCGGGGTTCCGGATGCGCTCGTAGGTGAGCCCCTGGGCCCAGCCGGCGGCGGTGCTGAGGAGGAGGGCGAGCAGTGTCTTCATGGTAAGTTCCCCCGGAGAGAGAGTAGATAGGCGACGACGTCGTCGATTTCGGAGTTAGTGAAGCGGGTTTGGTAGGAGGGCATGGTGGTGCGGCGTTCGACTTGGAGGGAGGTGAGCTGGTCTTTGAAGAGGGAGTGGATGGTGTCGGAGAAGTCGCGGAGTTGGATGGAGAAGGGATCTTCGTTGAGGCGGACGCCGGTGATGCGGCGGCCTGTTTGGGTGACGACGGTGGCGAGGCGGAAGGATTCGGTGATGTCGGCGGTGGGTTCGAGGAGTTTGCGGCGGAGATGGCCGGGGCTGCGTTTGGCGCCGATGTCGGTGAGGGCGGGGCCGAGGCGGCCGCCCTGGAGGGCGATGGAGTGGCACTGGAGGCAGCCGCCGCGGGCGCCGAGGACGAGTTGTTGTCCTTTGGCGGGGTCGCCTTTGGTGGTTTGGGGCGGGGAGGCGCCGAGGGAGCGGACGAAGGCGGCGATCTGCCAGACTTCCTGGGGGGCGAGGAGAGTGGCGGGCATTTCGGTTTCGGGGATGCCGTAGCGGACGATGCGGTGGAGGGCGAGGTCGGTGCGGGGGCGGGGGGGGGGGGGGACGGCGAGATTGGCGCCTTTGCCGCCGTCGCCGGTGAGGCCGTGGCAGCCGGCGCAGCGGCCGTTGTAGAGTTTTTGGCCGAGGGCGAGGTGGTCGGGGGAGGTGAAGGGGTTTTGTTCGACGCGGGGTAAGTCTAGGGTGGGGGATGCTTGGAAGAGGAGCCAGAGGAGAACCGGGGTCATGACTTGGGGATGATATCACCGCGGGGCGCCGCAAGGTGCCGGGGCCGGTAGCTAAGGATCGATCGGCGGGACTTGTCAGGCACGAGCGATGGCGGCGCTGTGGCAGTCGAATTAACTTATGGGGAGGGCAGGCGGGGTAGTTTGGAGATTACGTTGGTGATGAGCATGATCCTTTCGGGGCCGTGCCCGGCAGGGGCGGCTCACGCACGCTTTCAGCGCCGGAACGGTGGCGGCGCGTATGCGGCGGCGGCGTTTGATTTCGCCATAAGGAGTGATTGCCAGGCGATTCCTGTATGCCAATTCTGGCGGCGGGCGGGGCGTCGTCTTGGGGTTGGAGGTAGGTTTGGTTTCCGGATGGCAGGGGTAGCGGAGGCCGCGCGGGGTTCGGCGGGAATCAGCAGGAGTTCCCCTGCTGGTGTGGGCGGCGATGGGCAGGAAAGGCTTTACGAGGCGGGTGGCGGGTTGGCGAGGGCATCGGCGAGGGCGCGAACCATAGGTTGTTTGGTTTCCGCTTCGATGAAGAGGAACTGGCCGGCGGGGTTGATTTCGAGAAAGACGTAAGTGCCATCGGGTTGGAGCCGCATGTCGATGGCTCCGTAGACGAGGCCGAGTTTTTTCATATAGGAGCGCAATTGGGTCATGACCGGGGGCGGGATCGTGACGGGCTCGATTTTGGCGCTGCCGATGTCCATGCGGCAATCGATTTTGTATTCGGTTTGTTGGGAGTGGATTGCGGCCGGGAAGATCTGGTTGCCGATTACGGTGATGCGGAGGTCGTAGACGGCTTCGACGTAGCGCTGGAAGATGACGGGAGCGAAGCGGACGGCATCGAAGTTGGCGATTTCCTGGTCGGTGACGAGGCGGGTTTCACGCCAGTGAGTTTGGGTAGCGGAGAAGGCTTTGCAGATTGCCTTTTCGTGAATGGCGCAGAATTGGCGGGCGCGGTCCGGATCGTTGGTGACGAGGGTTTCGGGGACGGGTATGCCGAGTTGGCGGGCGATTTGGAGCTGGTAGACCTTGCGATGGGCGGCGGCATCGCGATGGGGGTCGTTGATCCAGAAGCAATCGAGCGAATGCCAGAGCCCGGAGACGGCTTCGGATGCCTCGTTCAAGGCGAATTGTATGCTTGCGGTATCGGTTAGCGCGGGATCGTGCTGATAGGGCTGAGGGCGGCGCCACCAGATGGACTTTACCTGGGAGAAATCGATCGTGGAACCGGCGCCATTCCAATGGAATAGCGCCGGCTCGGGATTGGAATAACCGATGGAAAGCCGGGAATGAAGAGGGAATTCTGAGAGGTCGAGGAGCGTGGCGGGTTCGCCGAGCCGGTCGAGTTCCTGCAGCACCGTAGTTGCATGGGAGTCTGATTTTGTTGAGATAACTACGATCACGTTGGTTCTCCTCTTCGTTGGCGGCAGTGATCCTACTGGCCGTGGATCATGCGCTGGTATTCGCCGACGATGCGTTGATACTCCTCGTAGATCTGGTTGGCCTGCTGGCGGTCGGCATCGGTGAGGGCACCGGCCTGTTCCGCCTGCTGGCACTGGGCGAGGAGTTGTTCGGCTTGGGCGATTTGTTGTTCGTATTGGGAAACCTGGGCTTGGAAAGCCTCTGGAAACGAACGTCCCCAAGCCATGGAGTGATGCGGCGTCGAGAGGATGAACGGCTGTGCTCCGCGGCCGCCGCCGATGTTGACGCCGGGGTTGACGACCGGACCGAATGGATCGCCTGGCCCGATGGGGTCGCCGCCGGCGAGGGTAGCGATCGGGTCGTCGACGACTTTGAGCTTGCCGCCGCCGTCGTCGCGGAACTTGAGAGTGGCGTCATCGGAGAACTTGAAGGTGATGTCGTCGCGGAACTTGAGAGTGGCGTCGTCGGCAAATTTCAGGGTGACGTCGTCGCGGAACTTGAGGCTGGGGCCGGGATCGTCGATGAACTTGAGGGTCGGGTTCGGCTTGGGAGTGCCGAGCGTGGCGCGCGGGCCATCGAGACAGGCTTGCATGCGGGTGACCTGACCGGCGGTGAACATGAACATGGCGCGGTCATCGACGTAGTCCATGTAGTTCATGAAGAGGTCGCCATGCGGGCCATTGCCGCAAGTGACGTGGGGGAAGGCAGGGGCACCGTAGTTGGGGCCGGCTTGGTTGGGGGTGTCGCCGACAAAATCGGAGCCGTTGCAGCCGGTGCCATCATCGCCCCAAATGTGGCGAAGGTTGAGGAAATGGCCGACTTCGTGGGTGGCCGTACGACCGAGATTGAACGGCGCGGCGGCGATGCCGTTGGTTCCGAAGGCGGTGCAGTTGATGACGACACCGTCGGTAGCGGCGGGTCCGCCGGGGAATTGTGCGTAGCCAAGAAGACCGCCGCTCAAGGGGCAAACCCAGACGTTGAGGAATTTATCGCGATTCCAGGCAGCGTGTCCGCCGGTGGCGGCGCTCTTCACTTTGTCGTCGTCGGAAAATGAGGCGGTGGCGGTTTGCGTCCGGGTGATGCCGGTGGTGGGATTATTGGACGGATCTTTGTCTGCGAGTTTAAATTCGATGCGGGCGTCGGCGGCCAGGGGTGCAAAGACCGCCGGAAGGCTCGCCAAGTCGGCGTTGGCTTTTCGGAAGTCCTGGTTGAGGACGTCGATCTGGCTGTTGATTTGGGCATCCGAGATGTTTTGCGCCGGAGTGTTGTAGACAACGTGAACAACGACGGGAATGAGGGTGATGCCGGAGCGTCCGGCGGGGCTGGTACGGGCGAACTCGAGGGCGTGGTTTTCAATTCGACCGCGAGCGGCGACATATTCAGGGTCGGTGGCCAAGAGTCGCATGTGGGCATTTTGGGTGCCACATATGCGGCGAGGGGTTTCATCTGCCATGGTTCAGGCTCCTTTAGACTTAACTTCGAGGTGAGAGTGAATGGAAGAGTGTTAAGCGCGCAACGCTTTAGCGGGGAGTGAGAACCAGTTTGCCGGGTTCGACGCAGACGACCTGGAAGCGCCGGGGCGACTGTCCAGCGGGCTGCAAGAGCAGCGTTGCGCCCTCTTCCAAAGACCAGGAGCCGAGGGCAGACTCGCGTCTGTCGGTGGGACCGGGCCGTGTACTGAGTAGCATCCCTCCGGGATCGAGCCGGTATTCGGAGCGTCCACGTGAGGGTGGAAAGCCGTATTCAGGGTGGCGGAATACCATTTGGCCTGAGGCGTCTTCCTCGTGGGAGTGGATCCATTGACCAATTAACTGGGATTGCATCTCTGGGTTCATTTCAAAACCTCCTTGGGTGGGTTTCCTGGGGGCGGGTCCGCAACTGAACAAGAATACAGCGAACACGGGTACGAAACTGCCAGCCCCAAAGGCCATTCCTGTAAGCTTTCAGGGGATTGATGAGGCTTACGTGTTTGGTGTTACGGGCGGCAAACGAAAAGAACGAAAAAAAATTGAACCGGTAGTTTTGATTTGGAGCGTCCTTTTCGAGCTATGTTTGGGTGATGCCGGGGCGATGCTCCGGTTTCTGCCTGGCCGTAATTGCGTTGGGCGGGGAGTTTGTTCGCGCGCCAGGAGACTTGGACTTTACGGTATGCGGGTTCCGTGGGGTTTCATTCCCTTCAGTAGAAATGTTTTGGGGAACTGACCCGTGCCGCACAGGAAGAAGGAACCGAAATCTTTGTACCAGTCGCCGACTGGCGCATCGGAGTTGGTCCTGACCCATGTTTGGAGCGCTGAGAGATCGGTCAACGAGAATTGTCGCTCTTTGACCCGTTGGAGCAGATACTGCCGAAGCGGTCAAGGTAGGTTATCGGGCCGAATCTTCGGCGATCGCGTCTTTTCCGAAGATCGCGCGAATCAGGTTTTTGCCGGCCTCGGCTTGGATGTTCGGGCTTTTTGCTGAGATGAATTGTTTGTATATGGCATGGAGGCGTTCTTTTGCCTCAGCGTCGGCGCGCCCGCTCGGTTGTATTCGGTTGAGCATCCTCAGAGGATAGCGGGCTCAGAGCATAGCGCGGGAAGCAACGCGGTGTTCCAGGGTTCGCCCGCAGCGGGCGGGGCGGCGGGAATGTTGAAGGCCGGCTTTTCCCTTTCGGGTTGGCCGGCCTTTGGTTGGTTGGTTTGGGGATTCGGTTTGTTTCCGGTTAGAAGGCGTAGCGGAGGCCGAATTGGACTCGGCGGCGGCCTCCGTCCGTCAGGCC
>JADCJL010000196.1 GCA_020247055.1 Acidobacteriaceae bacterium
CCGGCAGCATCGCCCGAATATCCTCGGCTAGGGCCAAGTCCTCAAGCGAAAGCTCCCGCGTATAATCAGGCAGTGTAGGCGCCGTCTCCCGAACAGCCGGGCCACTGGCCGGAATCGTAGCTCCAATCGGAGGAACCACCTCTCCAGCGGGGACGATGTTCCCGAACTCGTCAACAGTCGGCAGCATCGGGGACGGCATCCCAGCCATCCCGTACGTCGAGCCCATCGGGAAGAACGGAACCTCTGGTGGTGCCGGTATCGGGCCAGTCGCTGGCGGGGTAACCAACGCTTCCGGCTGGCGCGTCCCCACGGTGGTGAACTGCGGTGCCTCCCGTCCCACATACCGGAAACTCGGTAGCCCTTCAGCGGTCGTCTCAACAGCAACAGCGTCCTGCGTTCCCGCCTCGACGGTGGGGCTGGCCCCTTCCTGCACCCGCTGCTGCTTCGCCCGAAGGCCGTTCACGGCGACCCGCTTGGTGAGGAACCCGATGAGGCCTTCGAGACCGCCCTCGGCCACGGCTCCGATGCCGGCCTCCTGGACGATGCCTTCGAGGGCGTCTTGCTGTGGATTGTAGACCTGCTGCTCGATGACATTCTGGAGCCCGCGCTGCCCTCCCTCGGTCAATCCGCCGATCACGGCGCTCTGCCCGATACGGGCGGCCCGTGCGCCAAGACCTTCCCCGGCAATCTGCGCCGCACCGGCCAGTCCGGGGGCAAGGTTGCGCGTGAGGCGACCGAAGGGCAGAAAGTCGAGAAGGCCGGGGGCAACGCCCATAATCGCAGCGGTCTGCTCCTGCTCAGGAGTAACCTGCATTCCGGCAAGGCGATTCTGCTCGGCTTCCCGGACCTGCTCGGCCGCGCCGGAAGCGCCACCGATGACCGCCGAGAGTCCCGTCGCCAGCCGCGGAGCGCCGGCCAGCTTCGCGATGGACCCTGGGGCGAGGAAGGTGGCGAGGTTGCCGATGAGTTCCCCGGCCATGCGCCCGGTGCTGGCCTCTCCGGCGAACAGATTCGCCAGCGGGTTATCGCGGATGGCGGCGCCAGTGGACTTCAGGAGTTCGCTTCCGGTGATGCCTCCGATGCCCTCGGGGACGGCGGCGATCCCTTCGATGATGCCCCGCGGGACGCCGAGGGCGAACCCGCCAACGTTCCGCAGGACGTCATCCATGGTGGAGGAGGTGGGCGGGGGAGGGGTGGGGGGGGTGGGCGCGGCAGGCCTAGAGGCAAGAGTCCCTAAAATAAATCGTCGCTTTGCCTCGGGGCTAACGCCCACTGGAAAGGAAACTACTTCTCCAAGCTCAGGGACGTATTCGTTGTAGGTATCTGCCATTTAGTTCTCCCGGCCCATCAGTTGACGCAGGTCAAATAATGTATTTGGAACAACATCGGGGATTGCCTGACGAACCCTCTTCGCAATTGATGGTATCTGGCGGGCTCCCTGATTCAATATGCTTCCGGTATTGAGAATCCCGGCGAGGGCTGGATTGGAAGCCGAAAGATACGCAATCTCAGCAGGAGTGATCCCCTTAATAGCAAAGCCTAATTTTTCGAGACTCGTGAGCCCTTGGGGAGTAGGTCTAGGCTTCGGAGCCTGGCTTGGCTTTTGTCCTTTTTTTTCTTCGGGAGGAGCGACATTTGGGTCAAAGGTACGGGGAGTCGAGATTCCTGCGTCTGCAAGAAGTTTTGCTTGAAATCCTTGGAACTGATTGAGATTTGAGACTAGTCTTGCTTCCTGCTCTTCGAGCTGAGATCTCTGCTCAGGGGTTGCTGCGTTCTGCGCCTTGCGAATGTTTTCAAGCTGAGAACTTGTTTGGTTGATCATGGTGTTAACGACACCCAGCTGTTTTTCGACATTCACGCCGCCCTCTCTGCCGCCCCCGCCGCCCTGACCCTTCTTCTGTTCGAGTTCCGCTCGAAGCCGGTACTCCTCACGCATTTTATTGATGTCGTTGTTGTAATCCGCGATCGCCTTCTGCTGCTCCCACTCGGTTCTTGCGGCGCTCAATTTCATCTGCAACCTCTCGTTCGCCTCCGCAGTTTTCGCCGCGATCTGCATCTGCGCTGCCTGATTCGCCAACGCCCTTCGATTCGCCTCGATGGTCTGGATCTCCATGTTGCGGGTGGCGTTCTGGGCTCTCGCCAGATCCGCAGCCTCCCGCGTCAGCACATCCTCGCTACCCTGGACCCGCTCCATGACAGCCAAGCGCCGGCGCTGCAACTCGTCAGCCTGCTGCTGCGTCAACTGCCGGTTCTGCATGAATCCTTGGAGCGCCCCGAGGCCGCCTTCCCCGATGGCACCGAGGAAATCCGGGCGCCGGGAAGCCGCCATGCCGAGACCGAGGCGCATGAGGATTTCGCCGATGCCCTGCTTCTTCCCGCGGACGCGCTGCTCTTCGAGGCCAAGTTCCTCTGCGATCTTCGCCAGCGGATTCTCGCCGCGGACCTGACGTAGCTTCGCGAGTTCGGCGGCGGTGTCGGTGGGAGATCCATAACCAGATAGGCTACCAGGGTCAGTCGCCATCCCAAACGGATTTCCGATGGTCGGCACCGGTGCCCCCGGAACCGATTGCCCCGCAACCATCTGCGCCGCGAAGTTCGTGAGCGGATTCGGGGCAACCTCGGCGAGATCCGGGCCAACAGCGAGACCGGTCTGCGCCCGGACCACCCCACCCGTCCGCATCTGCTGCGCGGGCTGCATCTGCTGCTGAGGCGGTTGCATCCCGGCGAGGCGAGACGACATCTCCTGCGCCACGGTCGTCTGCTGTACCGGGTCTTGGCCGGCAGTCGCTGCCTTCCGCATGGTCTGACGCCGCTGCATCTCGGCGACCACGAGGTAGGGCGCGATCACGGTTGGGCGCTGCTGCATCGCCAGCAACTCCTGATCGGGGAGGGTCTTCAGTCGTTCGGCTTGCTGGATGAGATTCATGATTCTCGCCTCTCTCTATTCTCTACCGCTGTAATCCCGCTTGGAGGGCCCCCAGGCCCGCCGTCGTCAGGCCGGCAATCTGCGACAGCGGGTTCGTCCGCTGGAACAGGACCTGCTCCTGATTCACCGACTGCGGCATATTCGCCAGGAGACCGGTGAGGAAGTTCAGTTGCTGGAACGGGAAGTTCCGCTGGTTGATGAAGTCCTGGTAGCCAAGGTCCAAGACCTGCTGCGTCCGAGCGTCGATGTTTCCGCCGCCCTGCTGGAGCGCCTGGAGGTTCTGGAGTTCCATCGCCTGCGCCAGCCGCTGAAGATCCGCCCTCGACTGGCCGATCTGATTCGCGGCAAGCGAGGACTGCGTCTGCTGGCCGAGAGCCGCGAGCCGGTTGGCTACGTTGCTCTGCGCCGCCTGCTGCGCCAGTTGGTCGGCGCGAGCCGCGGCATCGAGGAGCGCCTGGTTCTGCGCGAGTCGCGTCTGTTGGTTGGCTTGTGCTGCCGACAGCCCCGTCTGGCGACCAAGCTGCTGCGTTGCCAGCGCCGCCTGGAGGTTCGCCTGTCCAGCGGTAAGGCCGGCACCCTGATTCATCTGCTGCGCCGCCAGCGATTGCTGGGCACCGAGTTCCTGGACGCCAAGAGCCGCAGCCAGATTCTGCTGACGAGCTTGCTGGATGGCGGCTTGGTTCGCCAGTTGCGCCTGGAGCCCCGTCTGCTGGTTCGCCCGAGCGGCCTCGAGCATCGCCTGCTGGTTGGCGAGTTGGGCCTGCTGACCCATCTGAGCGCGAGCCTGAGCAGCGGTGAACTGCTGATTGGCCCCCAGTTCCTGGACGCCGAGTGCGGCGGCGAGGTTCTGCCGGTTGGCCTCTTGCTGCGCCGCTTGGTTGGCAAGTTGGGACTGAAGCCCCGCCTGCTGGTTGGAGCGGGCTGCTTCGAGAGCGGCCTGTTGGTTTGCGAGCGCCGCCTGCTGGCCGAGGTTGGCCCCGAGTTGCTGCGTCTGGAGGAGGGCCTGAAGATTCGCCAGACCAAACTGCTGCGCGTTGGCTTGATTCGCGAGCGCCGCCTGCTGCCGGCTGGACGCGCCGAACTGCGCGGCTTGGTTGGCGGCTTCCTGGTTCCTGGCCTGGGCTGACATCCCGGCCGCCCGGTCCCGCTCGAACTGCGCCTGTGCGTTCTCGAAGGCGCTTTGCAGTCCCTGCGCCACGATGTTCTGCTGCTGGTTGGCGAGATCGCGCTCGGCAATGGACTCGGCCACCGCCTGACGGCCCCCACCGAAGGCGCCGGCGCGAATCGCCTGAGCGTTGCGAACCTGGCGCTGCTCATCGAAGGCCCGGCGGGCCTCCTGTAGCTGCGTGTCGATCACCTGTTTCTGGTAGGGAGACATGTAGCTGGTGGAGACGCCGGTGTCGATGAACCGCCGGGGGTCGTTCATCGCAGTGGCGCCATACCCTTCGCCGGTCACGTTCATCCCCTGGTTGTTGGCAATGATGTCGCGGACCTGCTGGCGTTCCACTGCGGTAGGGGCGATCCCTCCCGCCTGTACTTCGCGAGGGCCGGCCATCTGGAACTGCGTCAGACTCGGAAGTCCGGTGATCTGTTCGCCCATGACGGCGAGCGGATTGATCCTTGCACCGGTGGCGTCGACCGTCATCGGGCCTTCCATCTGGAAGCTGGTCAGCGCCGAGGGGGCTACGCCGAGAGGGGCATCCAGCTGAGGAGCGCCCAACTGGCCGAGCGTAATGTCCCCCGCCTGAAACGCCGTTGGATTCTGCCGCAGGTAGTTCATCGTGTCCTGGAAGGACGACCGAACATCGTTGCGGTCAAACAAAGAGCCAGCGGTTTGCGCTGCGGAGAGCGCCTGATTCCCGGCGACATCGAACACGTCGTTCGCGATGCCGAGATTGGTGGTGGCAACGCCATCGACCCGGTCGGCGCGGACGTTGCCGAACTGATCGAAATACGAGGGAAGCCGCTGAAGCCCTTGGAGCGCAGCACGAGTGGGGTCAGATACCTGGAGTTCTCCACCAGGCCCCATCTGCCCGAAGTTCGACCCCATGCCGAGGACGCGCTGACCTTGGAAGCGTTGGTAGGGATTCAGGACGCCCTGCATCATTTCGGGCGGCGCCTGCCCGAAGGCCGGAGGAGCAGTCGGTGGAGTAGCCGGCGGCGTAGTCGATTGGTCCGCGGTGGACAGCCTGCTCTGCTGGCCGAATGGATTCCGTTCGGTTCCCGGCGCCGAGGCCGGATTCAGAATGTTGGTCGCGAACGCCCCCCGCGGCGATACCGATGCCGCCGGGGCGGCGAACAGTCCTTCCTGCGCCCGCACCGTACCGCCCTTGGCGAACGTGGCCGTTCCGCCGAGTCGCGAGATCTCTTCGCGCAGCATCCGGAGATTCATCTCCCGTGTCGCGGGGTCTTTCTCCTGCATGTACTGATTCACGAGTCCGGCATTCAACTGCGCCGCTCCGCCAAAGTTCAGGGTTGCCTGAGACGGAGGCCCGATCGGGCCGGATACGTTGGTGTACTGAAGCTGCCCGCCCATCTGTTGAGCCAGCCGCTCCGCGACCGATTGGTCGGCGTACTGATTCGGGTTGTACCCCGCCGCTGAGGCCTGCGCCGCCCCGGCGAAGTTCTCCGGCTGCTGCGTCACAAACTGCGGGAGCGGAGACTGCGCTGGAGGTGCCGATGGGCCAGCAGGAGGCGCGGACGGAGGCGCGGATGCCACGGGTGGCGCCGCGGCAGGCGGGGCTGCTGGACGGGGGGCGGGCGGTAGCTGTCCACCCGGCATCCCCGGAGACGGCTGCACCAGGGTCGGGTTCGGGTTCAGCACTGGCAAGGTCCCGGTCGGCGGCGTGGAGATTACCGGCGGGAGAGGGCTGACGTTCGGACGCTGCGGAGTGGGCGGAACCCGCGTTCCGGTCCCGATCTGCGATGGGATACGGACGGGAGGAGAGACTTCAAGGTCGGGGTAGATTCCGCCGATGGGAGACCCTCCGGGGCCGAGCAGAACATCGGCGAGCGACCGCTCGATCTCTGCCGCGGATCGAGCCAGACCACCCTCCGCCATGCGCGAGGAGTGCGCCATCCACCGAGTTCCCGGAGAGCTAGCCTGCCGCGCCAACGACCGCATCTCAGCGACCGGCAAGATCTCGTAGGGAACATCGATGGGCGAAGCGATCGGCTGCGGAACTTGGGGCTGCGGCTGCTGCGTTGTCTGCGGCAGATTCCCCCACAGGTTACCGGTCCCAGGGATGCCGGAACGCTGCAACGCCTGCGGGGTGAATACGGCGCCAAAGGCGGCGTTCCGGAGGAATTCCAGATACGGCCTTAGGTCTGCACTCGGTTCGGTGATGTTGATCTGGCTGGTTGTTTCAGGCATATGCGCTCCCTAGATCGGCAGGACCGATCCCTTCTTCAGCTTCTTCGGTTGCTCGGTGGTTCCCGTGCGCTCCCGGCGCACCCGGTCCATCATGGCGTATAGTTCACGGGCTCCGGCTTCGCTCGACCCGTCTCCCAGTCCGCTGACGACATCCGCCGGAATCACGAACTCATCGTTCGACAGCAGCACCTTCTGGTCGCCGCCGATGCTCCCGGTCACCATGTCGTCCATGCCGGCGCCGGGGCCGCGCACCATGCCGCCCATCTTCGAGAGAGGGTTCCCGGACTGGACCTGCTGCGCCAGCGACTGGAGGGCCTCTTGGCCGTAGGTTCGGACGAAATCGTTGAGCGCCTTCTCAGGGTTCATGCTCCGCCCGCAGAGCGCATCGCAAGCGGCCATGTAGACCTGGTCCCGCTGCTGTTCTTCCGGCTCGATGGAGACGGATACGGACATCCCATTCTCAGGGGATTCCTCGTAGTCGTCGTCCTCTTCCATCTCGCCGCCTTCAGCAAACCGTGGAGGAGGATTGCCGGGGGGCCTGAAGCCACCGCCCATGGGCTGGAGATAGGTCTGTTCGCGACCGAGCAGGTCGAGCGGCTGCGGACCAGTGCTCTCCAGCGAAATGATGGGGAATCCCCGCTCCTCGGCTTCTTTACGACGGCGTTCGTAGAGGGCGTCGACGTACTTTCGGGCCTCGGAGGCGGGGACGTCCTGAGATTTTTTCTTTCCCCCAGAGAGGCTACTCGCAGCGAGACCTCCGCCCAGCGCGGCTAGCAGAGGGAGCGTGGCCCCGCCGGTGAATGGCGCTGCGGCCAACGCGCCAATCCCAGCCAACAGCTTCCCCAAGCTGAACGCCTCCTGCCGCCCCGTCACCGGGTTCGTGGTCATGCGTTGCCCCGCCAGCTGCTCCAGAATCCGAACCTCTTCCGGGTTCATATGCACGAGTTCAGAGTCCCCGTACCGCCCAAGCCCTGCCAGGGCCTGCGCCATTTTCTCAATCGACATCGCTGCTCTCCTACGCGGACACCGTGACGGTGCCCATTTTGACGATGAAACGGATAGAGGGAGCGAAAGCGTCCCCCGGCCGCACCACTTTCAGGAAGCCGTCTGCATCAGCGTAGACCCCACCGTTGGGGAGTCCGAATCCGTTTTCCGCAATGCTAATGAATTGCAGGGATGCGGCGACCTCGTCGCCGGGGGTGTACACAGCCAGTATAAGCTGGTTGACGATTTGAAATGCCTTCGAGATGTCCTGGTCAGACCAATCCCGAGGCGGGATATCAACGGGCTTGATGCGGAAGTGGCGGTTCACCTACAGCTTCCTCCCGTCATCGCGGATGTCGAACCGCGTGGTGCCGAGGCGCCACCCCATGTCCACCGTGTTCGATGAGACCCGCAGTGCGAACTGCCTTGTCCGGACCCGGACAAACAATTCCTTCGGGTTGCTGGTCGATACGAGCGCCCCGCTGAATCCGGTCGTCAGGGAGTTCTGCGGGAAGTTCCGCTGCTTGATCTCGAAAACCACAGGGCCATTTGCTGAAGTCCCGGTCTTCGTGAAGTCGGGAGCGATCCGGCTGATGAACGCGAACTGATCGCCTTCGAGGAGGGTGAGGTCGGCGCCTTCGATGTAGGAGGAGAGGGGGGCGGCTTGGAGAGCGCCGGCAAAATTTCTCAGCACTCGGTTTACTCCGATCTCATGCTGGAACAACCGATATCGGCTGAGTGTTCCCTCCACTCCCCATGCGATCGGATACCCACTGAACGACGAATCCAGCCACGCCGTTCTGGACATTTCCCCGATTATCCAATAATCGTCGACGTAGTTATAGGCAACGTACCGATTGTTCTCGATGGATGATGCTGAGGGATACCACCACCAGACCTCGTTGAAACGGCTGTTGTGGCCGGAACAAACCTTCTGACGCTGAAACCAGTTGAAGTCGTCGAAGACGTAGGATTGGACCGTACAGGGAAGAGAGTTCACGCTTCCGTTGTAGAACCGGAAGGCGTTCAGGTCCATCCAGTAAATCTGGTTCCTCGCTTCGACAGCCGCGTTCGGACCCACGATGGAGACGTTTGAGGCAATCGTGTTCAGGCCGAATGTATACGGCGGCCCGGTGAACGTCAAGGCGTTCATGCCGATGTCGGTCCAGACTACAGTCTCCTGCCGGCCTCGCGAGTGAGCAAGAATCCGTGAACCTGCTGAGACCCGTAGGAATCCGGCGGTGGTGTCGCGGCGCGGCTCCCACTCGAGTAGGTCTTCCTGATTGGACCACCGAATCAGCAGCGGATCAGCCACAGCGGAGCCTTGCGGGTTCGCCCCAAATACCTGGAGGTGTCGGTCTCCCTCTGAGACAGCAATCCCCGCTGAATTGATCGTTGGGCACTGGTTGCTTCCTGACAAGCTGGACAGTTCCACCGCACGCTGCCCCACACCAGCGGAAGCATCCCAGTAGTAGATCTTCCCGCCGATGATGGCGGCTACGAGATCCTCGCCGAAGTTGTCAATCGACCAAATGCGGATGCCAGATTCAAAGCCAGACCGCGGCGTTCCATATGTTCCTGTTCCGTAAGTCCCAACTCCCCAGCCGCCAGAGAGGAAAGAGTTCGACACTGGCCCGATAGGGATTTCGTAGGTGGCAACAACCGCGGACCCACCTCCACCTCCCCCAATCAGAGGAACCATGAACGAAAAGTAAACGCGGTATCTGTCGTCGTCTACAACCTCAATCATGAACTCTTTGTTTATGTCAGCAGCGGAGAACCCACCAAAGGCCGTTGACCCAGAAAAGATAACAGAATCTCCCGTGGATCTTCCATGGGCGATGTGATCCACCTCCAGGCAATTAGATTGCGGAGGTCCTATGATTCCGGGAGCCGCAATCATCTTGAATGGATTCGGGGTCAATGCTATCGGCGGGCCAACCGGAGTTATGTTAGACAGGATTGTCTGATTCAACAGCAGCAGCTTTTTATTTGTCCCGATGGCAGTAAACTGCTGCCCGGAAAGCGTTGTCCACTGGTGGAGGCATCGGCAAACGCCGTACGGGGACTCCAGTTCAACGAAGGCTGATCCTCCGTCCAGCAATTCTATCCACCCCCCAATCGACTCCGGCATCCCCATCCGAAAGCGAACCTTGTCGCAGTCGTACCATCCACCCTCGTTCGTGAAGTTGGTCACGTCTCGGATGATTCCTGGTCGAAGCTGGATCTTCTTGAGCGGCATCTATTTTGCGGTGGCGGCAGAAACAGAAGCGGTCTTGGGGTCGTACTGGCAGGCCTTCGGCTCGATGCCGGCGCGTTTGCAGGCAGCATCAAACACAGCCTGCGCGGTAGCTTGAATCTTCTCCTGCTCGTACTTCAAGATCTGCGAGCGCAGGGCAATGTTCTCCAGTTGAAGTTGGGCCTTTTCGATGTCGGCCTTTTCTTCCTTGCTGAGAGGCGTCTGCGCTTGAAGCGCGAATGTGATGAGGATGGGGATCAGTTTTTTCATTCTTTCTCTTGTAGTTGCGCGAGGACTTTCGTGAGCTTCGCCGGGATCGGCAGCCCCGCCTTCCCGGCGTTTTCGCAGATGCTGATTAATTCCGTCAGACAGAACCACCCGGCCACGTAAGCAGATAATTCTAGCGGCATTGGTTGCACCGTCTCGGCGACCTTCAGCGCGATCACCAAAAGCAGCGCGATGGCCTTCTTTACAAACCCTTTCCGCGAAACATCCGACGACACCGCGCCGGTTGACCATGCCAGGAGGAATCCCGTAATGAAGTCCGCCACCTGAAGGGCAATTAAGCCCTTCATGAGAATTGGCATGGACGCAAACACCCCCAGTATCGCGCCGGGCAATCCGGCAATCATTTTCTTCACAGCGGCCGCTTCCCGACGGCCTTGGTGATCTGGACTTGGAACGAGGCCAAATGCTC
This sequence comes from Acidobacteriaceae bacterium, assembly GCA_020247055.1. Classification (GTDB taxonomy): domain Bacteria; phylum Acidobacteriota; class Terriglobia; order Bryobacterales; family Bryobacteraceae. Next base: position 10,220 of record JADCJL010000196.1, read on the forward strand.
TAGAGCACTTGCCAGCGCCACCTCGTCCACGACCTCTTTGCCCGTGATCTTCTCGACAGTCTCGGCGATGGCCGGAAGCAGCAACTTGACGTAGCGCATGGCAATCGCCAGCTTCGTCTCGGCCGTTCCGCCCGCGGCCTCCGCATTCGTCACGCCCGCGTACACCGTCCGCGCCACGCCCTCGAATTTGGCCGGCACGAACTCCAGCGCAACCGGCCCGGCGACTCCGATGATGCGTTTAATCCGCGACCACATCTAAATTTCCTCCCACGCGCGATTGAACGGCGTAATGGCGCTGAATACGTACGTCTTGCCCTTGGCCCGGTAGACCTGGCCGAGATACGGCGTGGAGTCGCTGGCTGCGTAGAATCGCCCTGGCTGGTTGGGAATCGGGCCGCCCACAGGCCCGCCGATGGCGTCTCTGTCGGTGCCGAACGTTTGCAGGAACGACTTCGGGGCGAGGGTCGATACAAACCGGTCGGTCGCAACGATCCGCATTTCCCAGTTGCCCTCAAAGGAAAACTCGGCCTCCATGGCAAGATCGGGTTTCGGCTCCCCGTCCTTTCCGCCGTTCGCGGCCCAGTTGCGGCACGCGCCCAGGAATCGCTCGACGGCGTCCTGGTTTAACTTCGCAGCAATGGCCATACCCTGCGCGATGAATGTCTGTTTGACTTCCTCAAAAAACATAAGTCTCCTATTCTCCCCACGGCGGATTCATTGCTACCGCAGTAGGGCTTTTCTGACTGTTGATGTTTTCAGCCAGAACAGAATCCATCTGTGCGACAATGTCTGGCCGACCGGTATATTCCGCTAGTTTCGCAATGACCCAGGACTGGACTTGATCCTTGGTTAGTGCGCCAAATGGGGTAAACAAAGAAGGCTGAGGAGGCGAAAGCGATACGCGCCCGTAGGCAGACGCCAGAAATGGTCCGTCCGTGGCGGTTCTGCGCCAATCGACAGTGATGACTACATTGGTCATGCTCTCATCGATCGGCTTCACTGTGAGCGGATTGAAGATCCAGTCGTAGATCATTCTTCCTCCATGACGCAGTCAAGCCCGAAGTGATCGTTTACAAAACGAAGTAGCTTTTCCACGCTGATCTTCAGCCGTTTCCCGGTCGGCGTATGGGTCGAGTCGTAGATCCACTCGTTGGTCTCGGCGTCATGCGGCGAGAGAAGAGTGGCGTTTCCGGATGCGTCCATGACGCGCATTTCGCCCGACGTGGCGTAGAACGATGCGCCGTTGGCAAGGGTGCCGACTGGGGCGGTACCGTTGAAGATCACCACCTGATTCGTTCCGGCCGTTGTGGCTCGGTCGGCAGTGCCACCGATTTTGAGGTTGCCCACCGACTCAAACGTCGCAACCGCAGACCCTGGATCGTAAGCGTTGTTCCACGATCCCGCGAACACATCGAGAGCGTAGCCCAAGTTCGCCCGCCAGCGCGGCCTCAGGCGCGCCATGACCGATGCATTGCCCGCATTCGTCTGCACGTCCCAGGTCAGCGCAGCGCCGTCAGAGGACGTGCCGAAAGCAACGAGGTCGCCGCGCGAAAGAGTAGCGTTTCCGGTGGCCTGCAGTCCGGCTGTCCAGATCTTCCCGAAGTTGGAACTCCCGCTGTTGCTTATCCTCATCGCCTCCGTAGAGCCGTTGGTGCCCGTCTGGAATACGATGTCGGCTCCGGTCGTCCCCGCTCCGCTGGTCGAACGCAGCGAGAGGGTCGATGTGGTCCCCGTGCCGCCGATCACAAGCGGCACCGTTGCGTTGGTGGTGATGGTTGGGGTCGCGAGCGTCTTGTTCGACAACGTATCCGTTGTCGCCCGTCCCACCAGCGTATCCGTTGCGGCCGGCAACGTCAGAGTCCCTGACGCCACAGCCGACGGCTGAAGAATCGTGATGCCCGAGGAGGATCCGGCCATCGCAAAGCTCGTGAGAGTGGTCACCCCTGCGCCAGACCCGGCGCCGTCCAAGAACACCAGCGCCCACGCCCCCGGCGCGATGGTCACGGTGCTGCCGCTGCCTTGCGCGAGGATGACGCTGAACCCTCCGGTCGTGCTGTTCCTGACCCAGTAGATCTTCTCAGCAGTGTTGGGGCCGATGGTGACCGTGATGTTCGTGACGGTCCTCGCCCCGGTGAAGTTCAGCACCCGAGACCGGGCTTGTGCTGAAGCGCCATCCGCAATTGTGAGCGTTGCGGTGGGAGCAGACCCTGCCACGTCTACTGCCTCGATGCCATCAAGGGAGGAATCGACCAGTTCGAGGACAGTGTTGAGGATGCTTCCCCAGCTGTTGGGGTTCTCGTTGAATGCTTGGAGGGTGAGGGTGTTATTTCCAGTATATGTGCTAGGCATTGGGCAGTACCGTATTGATTGCCAGGAACGCCGCGTTCGCTGTCGGCGGCGGGAAGGTCACCACGAACGGCGTTGTCCCATTCCCCGTGATATCCATCCCGAAGTCGATCACCGCGATCGCCGGATCACCGCCGGCGGTTTCGTCGTAGAGCAGTGCGCCGCGGGCCGTAAAGGTGGCCGGGTTCCAGGTGGCGTTCGCGAAGTCGATCAGTACGACATCCCCGGATGCGGTGGTTACCGTGGAAATGGTCGCGGCCACAACCTCACCCTTGGCCGAATAGCCACCGCCAGAGACCTCGCCGGTGGCCGTATATCCCGTTGTGGCGGCGTTGAGCGTGGCGGCGTTGGTGTAGAGCGCCAGCTTGAACGTATTGGTGCCGAAATTGATTTTTGCGGTCAGCAGATCGTTATAGAACGACGTGCAGACGTAGCTGCCGGAGAACGCCATTAGATCGTGACCTCCCGGCCAACCGGCCTATCGCGGTATTCATCCTGCATCACCAAGCCCTCCGAACTGCGCTTGAGGTCTTCGAGGAGTTCCTTGTACTTCGTTTCGTAGACCGCCATCATGTCGGCCGCCCCCTTGTTGTAGATGTATCCTTCGATCAGGCACCGGTACAGCAGAACCCCTGAGAAATTTATCGACAGCCAGGTTGAGCGCGATGGCGTTGCGGCTGCTGTGATCGAGGTGGGTACCCCAACATAATCGAGGGTGTAGGAGTAGCTGGTGCTCGGCGCCGGGCCCAGAAGGATCGTAGCCGGCGCGGTGGAGTTCGGGCTGTCAGCGGTGGATGTCAGGATCGCGTAGGTCTTCGGTTCGCCCGTGAGGCCGCCCCACACAGTGCGGATGTAGGTCGGGCTCTTGAGCAGAAGAGGCGTGGTTGACGCACCGAGGTACAGGCCAAGGGGCTCAACGAATCCGCCTGGCGTTGTTAGGGTCTGGGTTGCGACCGTCCCCGTCTGCGTCTGGCGCTGGTCCGGGGTCCGGACGGCGTTGTAGATTGCCTCTTCCGCCGTCCGGATGATGTCCGGGATGTTGCTGACAAAGGACGCCTCTCCATTCTCGAGGTAGTCCTGCATCAACTGGACAAGGGTCGCGTAGGTCACGCTAGCACGCCTTCCCCTTCATCTTTCCGCCGTACGCCATCTTCGTCATTTTCTTGGCGGGCTTGACCATTTTCTTGGCGGGTTTCGCCGTCTTGCCTTTCATGATTGGACCACCTCCTTTTTTCTTCGGACTTGCGGATCTCTTCTTGAGAGCCTCCGCCAAGATCGGGATAGCCTGCATCGCGAGGGCGCTGGTGATTCCAGCGGTTCCGCCGAATCCGGCGAGACCTCCCATCAGCGCAGACTGGAGCAACTCCTGCATCTGGTTCTTGCCACGCCTGGGAGTGGGATTGAAGGCCGGGGTGGCCGCGTTGCGTGCCGTCTCAAGCGACAGATTCACCGGCGGGGCCATCTGCGCCGGCATGGCCGGAAGCTGAGGCGCCCCCAACGACAGGCCGCGGATGCGGTCCATCGCGTTCTGGGCAACGGCGTTCGTGGGCATTCCCAGCGTTCCGCCTATTTCGCGCCGCTTCACCGGCGGCCTCATCGGTTTCCCTTCAAACTTCATGCGCTCACCTCAACTCGGCCCATCGTCACTTGCATGACCAGGCCCATTACTGGATTCCATCGTGCAAATGCGCGGGATGTCGCGAACTCTGGCGTGTCGGGTCGAGGCTGCCAGAGGGCTTGCGGTTCCGCTCGAAAGTAACGACCGACTTGCGTCTGAGGGTTATCCTCGTCGTCGCATTGCGAACAGACCCGGAGGCCGTCCTTCCTCTGATTATAGACGTGATCGCGCAGTTCGCGATACTTGACGTGGCGACCGCAGATATCGCAGTAGGCGTTCGACCGTTTCCCTGTGGCGTAGGAGCTCACCGGTAACTCCGATACGGCACGATCCTCAAGGGAGACCGGTCGCGATCCTCAGCCGTGGCATTCGCCCAGTCCTCGTCGTAGCGGGCCTTCAGGCCGGGGACGAGTTGCATCGCCTCCTTGCGCTTCGACGCCAGATGATAGGCCAGCCCGCTCGTCAGCGCCGGAATGAACCGGAAGGGGATGTCGTAGGTGTTGAGCGCGTTGCCAGCGTCCTGAATGCGCCGCATCCTCCAATAGTAGAAGGTGTACAGGCCGGTCTGATCCGGCACCAACCAGAAGTAGATCCGCGGCTGTTCCACACCGCGCTGAATCATGTACTGAACCGGACGCCCCTGGGCCAGCTTGTTCGGGTTCTCGGCGTATTGGGCGAACGTGACGCGGTTGATGGTGCTGTCGGATTGGAGGGTCGGGTTGCCGCTGTACAGTCGAAGCTGCCCGTCGAGGACGTCCACGGTATCCGCCGGCAGCAGATAGTCGCCCACGCCGGCTGTCAACGCGAGGGTATTCGGTTCAAGCGTCCACAGGTTCACGCCCCGGTTGGCCCACTCCATCGACAGGTAGTTCAGGCTGCGAACGGCGGTAGTGAACTCGTAACCGGTCTGGCTCTGAATGCCAGCCCGTTCGTAGGCTTCTTCGATGATCTCGAAGACGCTGGGGTTGAATGTCGCGGTGCCTGAAGTGGCCATCAGCGTTTCTCCGGTTGCTTGCTGAACTGCTTGCCTTTCGCGAGATCTCGACGCTTCTTTGCCGTGGTGGCGGCATATTCAGCGGCGGTCATGTTCTCGCGCTTCTTCTTCGGCAGATAGCGTTCGCCGGTGGCCGTTGGCCCTTGAATGGAAGGCTTACCGGACTTCGTCCCCCAGTCTTCCTTCGTCCATTGTGACAGAGATTTCTGCGCCGCGGACTTCCCTGACTTGTACCCACCGCCAGCCGCCTCATACTTCTGCGCGACCATCTGCGCTTTACGGGCCGACCACTCACCAGGCTTGCCTCCCTTGCCCGAGGCCATCACCTCGGATTTAATTCGTTCGCGGAGGGAGGGCTTGGTGTAGGACATGGCAACTATTTCGAGGGGAGGATGCCGATGCGGAGCATGGCTATTTCCTCTTCGACTTCTTCGTGGCGCTGGACTTCTTCATCCGATCCGCCTCAGACAGCGCGATCGCGATCCCCTGCTTCGGGTTGGTGACCTTCTGGCCGGAGGAGGACTTCAGCTTGCCCTGCTTGAACTCCCGCATCACCTTGGAGATCTTGGTCTCTTTCTTCATTTCGGTGGATCCTTCTTCTCTCCGCCCGGTCCCGCCCACAGGACTTTGCGGCTCCAGTAATTCGCCGACAGCTTCGAGTCCTTGCCCTTGATGCCGGCGCTTCGGGCGAGATACGACTTGCGGGCTGCGGCGCTGTAGTTATGGCCCATGCTCGCATCGCCAAAGTGGATCAGCTTCACCTGATCGTTCTCCTTGGCGAGTACCATCTTCTTCTTCTTCGGATTGTCGGACTTGACCGGCTTGTTGTAGCCGGGGAAGGTCCTGCCCCGATACTCAATCGACATGGCTACTGCCTCAGCGCCTCCTCAGCCAACGCCTTCCGCTTGGCTTCGATGGCGGCCATCTTCTGCCGTAACTCAACGATGTCGGGCTGCAATGCCTTGCTCGGGAACTGCTGCGCCAGCGACAACGCCGAGTTCACCACCATATGCTTCAACGCGTCGGCAACCGATTCGTACTTCGGCTTGCACTCCTGCCCGGCCGGCTTCCCCGGCTTCGTCACGTTGCCCTCGGCGTCCCTCTCAGCGGGTACCTCGGCGACGGTCTTGCATTCCGTCTGTGTCGCCATCCATAGGCTAACCGTCTCAATTCCCGCCGCAGCGGGTGGGCCGCTGATCGACTCGACGAGCTTGCTGCCGTCGGCGAGGGTGATGGTGATTTCAACCTTGGACTGGTCCTGCCCGAAGGCGGCGGCGGCGAGGGTGAAGGCTAGGATGAATTTCATAAGGGGCTCCTGGTCAGATAGCGGCGCTGTCGCGAGGGAGCAGCGCCGCTGTTGGTTATCGGTTTAGAGCTGGATGCCGAAAGCGGCGGCCAGCTCGATGATGATGATGATGATCGGGTCCATGGAACTAGTATAAAGCCGTCCATGCGTAAGCATTCGCGGCGTCCTTCCGGCAGATGCGGAAGGTATCAGCCACCCCCGCCCCGCCCTGCACCATGACGACCTGCCCGCGCAGGGTGGCGTCGCAAGTGCCTTCGGTGCCGTTCGCCCAGGTATGGATTCGAGCTACGATGGTGCCGTTGCTGTTCGCGCCCCCATCCCCCACCTGCAAAGTGTTCGCCGAGGCGCGGGAGAGGGAGAGGTCTTTGGTGCCGGATTCTACTGTCGTCGAAGAAAACCGAAACAAATAAGCAGATCGAACATCCAACGCCGTGGCGTTTAGATTGAAAATCGTTCCGCCCGAGTCGAAATACCTTTGAAAATACGCGGAGCCATCACTAACAATTGCGGCCAAGCTACTCCCCGCCGCATTCTGCCACGTCGTCAAATTCGTCGTGCCCTGCCCCGCCCCCGCCCGGACGACGAGGGAGGTGGATCCGGTGGTGGGGGTTTGGTTCCTGACGCTAAGTTCCCCTGCGTTGGACAACGTCATGAGAGAGACCCCTGCGGTCGTGTTAAACCAGCTGAACAAGCCAGAGCCTTTGGTGCGAAAATTCATGCCAACATTTGCGCCCGTGCCGCGAGCATCGACCCAAACATTGTTGGCATCGCCCAGGGAGCCGATATTCAAAAAAGTTCCGGTCGTTAGGTTTCCGATGAACCCGTCGTTATTGTCTACCCGAAGCGGACCAGTCGTGTAAACACTCCCCGCCACCTGCAACCGATTAACCCCGTCGTCGGTGGTGGTGCCGACTACTAGATTCCCGGTCCCGGCGAAGAATCGAAAATTGGTATTCTGCCCCAGCACCCCCCCCGACGTGACGAAGGGGACGGAGCCGACGGTACTCAGCGCGGCCCCGCCGCCCGGAGCCCCGCCGCGCAACTCCCAGCCATACGTCCCGACCCCGGTCGCCCCGCAGACATAGAACGTGGTGCCGGCATCCGCGCCGTCTTTCCGCGCCCACACGAGGCCCACGTTATTTTCGACGGTACACTGCGCCGCAACGGGCGCACCGGTTCCGCTGAGGATGCGCGAGGCCGCGCCGAACTGCCCGAAGGCAGGGAGGGAGATGAGGAGAAGGGCGAGATATTTCATGGGAATCATGGTGTAATCGTTGGGGCGGATGGGGCTAAACGTCCATCTGAATCACGGTCGCAGGTCCACTTGGACCATTAAACGTCCATCTGAATCACGGTCGCCAATACGCTCCCGGCGCCAGCCGTCTGGTTGATCCGCACGGCGGTAACGGGCGCGGTAAACTCAACGATATCGCTGATAGTAGAGGCCGTCATCGAGGGGTGGGACTTCCAGTTGGCGGATGCCGGAACGAAATTCGACGCGAACGGATCGTCCGCGGTGAACTGCAAGGTGTAGGTCGCGCTGCCGGTGACGACAGTGTTCACACTGACGTTAAACCGACCAACGAAATTGCATAGGGGGGCGACTGAAGAAGCGGATACGCCGCTCGTCGTTAGGGTCATGGGGTGAGCCATATAAATCTCCTGAAGTAGGGGCGCCCCGTGGAGCGCCCCGTTTAGCTAGAACGCCCCGGCGCTCATTGAGTACACCGTGGCCGCCTCAGCCCCAGCTGTTACGTTGGTCAGCTGGATGCGGAAGCGCCTCTGGTTGCTTTGCGCGATGGTCATCGTCCCGGACAAGGTAAGACCAGTGTTCGTGGTCATCGTGATGGTTTCAGCGGCGCCAGCAATGTTCCGGATCTCCACGTCAAACGTCATATTGACGAAGGCACCGGGCAATGCGGCTACCAACTGCGCTGCTGTAGGAAACAGGTCAGACCGTGCAGCACCGCTCGTGTTGCGAATGATGAACCCGGTTTTGACCTGAGCTGGCGTATAGGTTACTGCGGCCGCCGTTGTTACCGTCACCGGAGCGCCGAGGAAGTAGGGCACGCTCGTTGTGAGTGAGACCACGCCAGTTCCCGTGCTCGAAAGCGGAAGGCTGACGTTGTCGACGTTTTCCTGGAAGGCCGCGAACCCGGCGGCAGATGCCACCGGGCCGGAGAAGGTTGAGCGACCCATATTAGTTCACCCCAGGCGAGCCGAACATCCCGAGCGGATCGGACCAGCCGACAGAGAACCGCATGCGGGACTTGTACCGCATGTTGCCAGTCTCCCAGTCGCCGTCGTCGGACAGCTTCGCCGGCACACGCTCGAAGAACTTCAGGCCGTCGGTGACGTCGGTTTTGAGGAACCAGGCGTTCGTGTCGGTCAGGCGGTTGTTCACCGTGTAACCACCCGGCAGGAAGCCGAAGGTCACGATGGCATTCGCGTCGTTGTCCGAGGTGCCGGGGCGCAGCGTTGACTTCATCAGCCGTTCCGCAGTCCAGGCGTAATCGACCGGGATCACCAGCTTGGTCGGCTGGGACTGGATCAGCAACCCGCGCTCATCGGTCCACTTCGCAATCTGGATGCGAGCGGCGTCGAGCGAGGTTTCGTTCAAGTCGGCGCCGGTGGTCGGACGGTTGGAGTTCGTGCCGCCGTTTACCAACGGGTGAGCCGTTGAGAACAGGACCACGCCATCGCCACCGAGACCGGAGGTAAAGCCGTTGTTGAGGATGCCGGCCGCCACGATCTCCTGCGTGTGAACCATCGAGCGGGACAGCGCCTTGGTGTAGCGGCCGGCCAGCGGGATGTACAGGTTGTCCTCGATGGCCTCTTCCGTGATGGCGAAGCCGAGGGCGTAGGTGATGTGGGTGTACCGAGCGGTGAAGGCTTCCTGCGCCGAGTCGAAGGTTACCGGGCTTCCTTCGTTCTTGACCGCCGCCAAGCCGAACAGCGAGATCTTCTGCTCTTCCTCGAAGCTGCGCTTGGAGGTCTGCCGCTCAAAGATCTCAGGCCACTGAAGCGGATACTGCTTGTAGGTATCTCCCCAGATTTTGTTGAGTCCGGGAAGCAGCTGTTTCTGTTGTTGTGCTCTTGTGATAACTGGCATTTAACTAGACCCCCAAAATGTTGCGGTAGGCGTGGACGTTCTGGTTGAAGACGCAGATGACATCCGTGAAGGCATCGCCGGCGGCGTTGCCCACGGTAGGAGCAATGTCGATGATACGAACGCCCAAGGTGTTCGTGGTGGCGATGGTTGTCCGATCCAGCTGGACTCTGGACATTCCGTTCAGAGTGTTACCGTTTGAAAAGCCGGTCAGCGCAGCGTTCTTGCCGATGTCGGTATAGGCTACCGTTCCATTGGCTTGAATCCGGAACTGCACGTCGGGATTGTCAGCCACGAAAACCAGAATCGGCCCGTTCGCGCTGAAATTGGTGAATGCGTTCGCGGGAAGAAAGTTCGCATTCTGGAACTGGCGGCTCCCGTCGAAATACGAGCAGCCCATGAAGATTCCAGTTGGCGTGTTGCTGTTTCGGGTCGTCGTGGGAGTGGCGGTAACCGGGGTGATTACTCCGGCCCCAACATTGACGATGTCGCCGTTGAAGAATCCAGTTGTTGAGTTCGCCGTTAGAACGAAGGAACGCAGGGCTCCCTGCGGACTTCCGCCCGCCAGGAAAACTGGTTCCAACCCATACGGGGAGGAAATTGCAGACATATGTTTCTCCTGAAGTGGTTGGAGGAGATCCGGCTATTCGCCGCTACCGAAGTCCAGCTGCCGTCCATAGGACTGGGTCAGCGTGGGCTGCGAGATAGCGCCGTAGCGACGGTCTCCTGATTGCGAAGCGAGGTCGCTTCTGACTCCCGCCATCTCCGTCCGGTTCTTGCGGTCGTAGTAGGCCTGTCTGGCGTCGGCCATTTCCTTCGGCATCCGGCATAGCGTCAGGCCACCGTATTCGATCTGGCCTTTGCCCGAATGTCCGAAGACTCGGCTCGTCACCTCCGGGTACTCCTCAGCCTTCACCGGAACCCACCCCTGCTGGAGCGAGTTGTTCATTCCGGTTACGTGCGTCTGGCCGGTAACGCTCGAAGCGCACCAGCGGTGTACCCAGCCTTCTCTTGGCGCAGGTTCCGGCAGCGATGCTGCGGGTTCCCAGGTCACAGGGCGCGAGCTTGCCTCGCGAGTTTCATCGGCGCGTGTGCGACGTGGTGCTTCCATTATTGGGCTCCTTTCTGTAGGTATTCCGCGTATTCCTTGTAGGGAATACCGAGTCCATCAGCAACCGCCGCTTCCGCGGCAGTCAACCGTATCACACGCTTGCCGGATGCGGCGGTGTTTACGCGAGAGGCGCCGGTAACCGCGGATACCGTTCGACTGGGTGCGGATGGAGAAACCACATCCGGGAATCTGCGACGAAGTTCTTCGTCGATTAAATCATAACACTTCCGCGACTGCGTATCATGACCCTGCATCGCGAGCAACTTCTGGTAGTTGTTGGCGTGCTGGTAAGCGGCCGCCGCTTCCGGGCTGGCATTGACCTTCTGGAGCCAGCCGGTATTGCGCTGTGCCCAGTTGACCGTCTCGTGGTCGAGTTCTTCCTGAACCGGAGCGGGCGGAGGAGGAGGGGCCTCAGCCACCACTGGGACTTCGACCTGCTGCAACGTAGCTGGATTCCAGTTCTGGACCGTTGCCTTGGCGGCGGCGATCTCGGCCATCTCCTGGATGAGTTGCGCTTCCTTGTCGCTATCGCCAGTTTCCTTGGCCTTCGCGATCTCGTAGCGCAGCTGCATTGACCGAGCATCGCGGGAGCCGAGGGCCTCCTGCTTGAATCCAACCTGGAGTTCGTTCACCCGAGCCGCCAGCTGATTCTGGTGGGCGATTGCCATCTGCGCCAGCTTCATCGCCGCCAAGTGTTTCTGCTCGGCTTCGTGCGCTCGGCGCTCGGCTTCCTTCTTTTCGTAGGTTATCCGCGCAATGCGCTTCTGCACGCGAGGGCCGACCTGCGACTCTTCTTCCGCCGTGAGTTCCGGCGCCTTGTTCTCGCTGCGTCGCTCCGGCTGTTTCAGTTCTTCCGGGGTTTCGTCTACGATCTCGATTTCTACTTGATCGGAATCCGGCTGCTGGTCGAGTTCGACTTCGATGTCTTCAGGCATTATTCACCCCTCCGGATCATGTCGGGATCGATCACGATGCCCTCGATGGCGTCGTCTACGATCATGCGATATTCTCTGTCGGACCCCTTGACATTGACCTTCGTGCTGCCGGAATACGGTCGCACAAGGACGGTGTCACCTACCGCACACCGGGGAGTCCCCCTGCGGCGCGGCGGATTCGATTGGAGGTCCATGAAGCAGTCCGGACCCAAGGCCAGGACCTTCACCATGGGCGACGCCTGGTCTTCTTTCGAGGCCCGCTCTTCCGGGATGGCAATGCCGCGGATCTCTCGCGGCGCCTTCACAACTTCGACGAGTATGTGGTAGCTGGTTGGTTTGATGATCTCTTCGATTGGTTTCATTCTTCTTGTTGGGTGCTCTTCGCGAAGTCGCGAAGGATGTTGATTGTGCGCCGGCAGGATTCAATCTGGCCGACGATATAGCGATACTCGTCATAGGACTTGGCTTGCCCTTTGGCGAGACCATCGGAAAGCTGCGAAATTTGCGTTTCGAGAATTTTCTGGAGAGACAGTTCCTGCGTCATAGCATCTGGTCGATTCGCGCCAGGATCTCAGCGACCTGGGCCTTCAACTTCTCCACCTCAGCGCGTTGCGCCGGAGCATTCAGCTTCGCTTCAGCGAGGAACAACTGGTTTCGGTCGATGGACCCTTCCTGTTGCATCCGCTCCTGCGACCGGATCCGCTCCATCTCGATGACGTTGCGGGCCTGTGCCGCCTGTGCGGTCTGCTGAATCTTCGCCGCTTCGGTCTGCGCCTTCAGCTGTAACTTGGCCTGCTCCAGTTGCAGTTCGGCTTGCTGGAGTTGCAGGACCGGGTCCTGTGCCTTGGCCTGCGCTTCCTGCTGCTGTGCCTGTTGCTGGTTCTTCCGGAGCAACTGCTCCCCGGCCTGAGCCACCAGAACGCTGAGTTGCGACTCGATGTCGCCAGGAAGTTGCTGGTCGAGGCCAGGAAGCGGAACTCCGAGTTCTCGCTCAATGTTCGCCCGATACTGATAAGCGAAGTGCTCGGCGATGTGGGCCTGCGCCGCAGCAAAGATTGCCTGTGCCTGAGGGTTCTGGCCGAGAGCGGCAGCAGTGGTCGGGTCCTGCAAGAACGAAACGTGTGACGTGATGTGGGCCTGGTGGTCCTGCCATTCCCGCGCCTTGACTGGCTGTCCGTTGCTGAGAGCCATGTTCTCAACCACAGAGTCCATCGTCTTCACGTCAGTCTTATCGGGAATGATCCGATTGACATCTTTGATGCCCGCGATGGTCAGCATCTGCCGGTGGAGTTCGGCGAGGTCGTAGAGTTGCGGCGCCTGTTGGGCCAGTTGGATCGCGACCTGGTAGATCGTGATCCGCTGCGACAGGGTTGCTGCATTCGGATCGCTCACCGGGATGATGTCGATGCGATTATCAAAATCGGATTTCCTAATACTACGGCTTCCGCCCTCGACATCGTATTCGTACTCATCTGGGGTGAAGTCGCGCATCACCCGCGCCAAGATGCGGAGTTCGTCATGCAGCGAGGCGTGGAGTCGCGCCTGCACCGCCGACATCACCTTCATCTCGCGCTCCATCAGGGCGAGGACACTGCCCACCGGCGCGTTCGCACTGGCATCTCCCACCTGGATGTCGGAGATCGAGGCGAGGCGTCGACCGTTCTCCTCGATGCGCGTGAGCAGCGTCAGCAGGGCGCCAGACGGCTCTTTGTACGGGAGCGGGAAGAAGACGTCCCGCAGGTTCCCGACCGAAAGATCCACGTCCCGCCATTCGCCAGGCGAGATTGGATCGTTCATGTCGGCCACACGCGCATCGCGTGTCTTGAAGCCGCCGGGAAGATTCGCGAGTGTGCCGGCGTCGATCAGCTGGCGCTCGATGCTGGTAGCCGCCTTCGCGCTCCCGCCGATCAGGTGGAGAACGCCATATCCGTAGGGGCCCTCCGCCGGGATGTAGGAGTAGGCGGCATACCACAGCAGTTTCTGCTTGTTCGGGTCGCCCTCGCGCCAGTTGCGCCGGATGGCAACGATGACTCCGGCACGGTCGAACGTCACAACGTAGGGAATCGGGAGACCGTTCGGGTGAGACTCCGGGTCGTCCTCGATGTGCAGCAGCGTGTGGCACTCATAGAACGTGCCCGGATCGCCGTCCAGCGAGGAGGCCGTGCGTTCCGTTGCCTCGTCGATGGCTTCCTGGAGTTCGGAAACATCCGGCGTTTTGTCCACAGCCACATCGCGCCAATCCCCGTTCACCTGGAGGCGCTTCACGTCGGACGGGAACAGGTGCATGACCTCGGTGTACCGCGGCGCCGTCTGGAGCGAGGACGCCCCGTAGGGGATGATCATGTCCTGAGCGCGGATGTACTGAGCCGTGGGGCGTTCCAAGCGAGCATCAGGGTACACCTTGCGGAATGCACTGCCGATGAACGCGAGGCCGAACAGCAGCTTTTCCGTCTCCGGTCGGTAGTCCGGGATCTCTTCGGTGAGCGCGTAGTTCATGCGCGACCGGACACGCTCGGCCTGTTCGATCCGTTCTTTCGTGATGCGGCCAACGATCTTCGCTTTCACCGGGCCATCCGGCGGGAAGATCTCCATGATGGCGTTCGACTGGAACCGGACCACTGCTTCGGTGATCATCGTTGACACGATGCCGCACGCGCCGGCCCACGGCTCAGTTCGCTCTTCGGGCTTAAACCCGAGCAGCTTGAGTCCGTCGCGGAACCCGTCCATCCAGTCTTCGCGAGACGCTTCGTCTTCGCGGATCTGCTCGAGCAGATCGCGGCCAATGGCGTTCAGCGTCTCACCCGGCAAATACTCGGCAAGGTTCGCATCGAAGCCGGCCATGTCAAGCGTGGGATTCCCAGGAGCTTCTTCGATGGTGATCTCAATACTGCCATCGGGAAGTTCGACCTCGGTCGAGACGTTGAGCGGTGAGACCTCAACCGTCTGCTCAATCTGAATTTCCGGTTCGCCTGGATTCACTCGCTCGATCATTTGTTCAGATTATAGCAGTATAAGAATCAATAATACGCTCGCCTGATTCTGGGAGCCCGTTCTTCCTCTTCGTGGTCATCGTGGAGCGGCATGAACCGACCGGATCGATACCGCATGAGCGCCATGATCACGGTGTCCACGTAGTCGTCGTGATCGGCCCGCGGGAACAGCGCCACCTCCTCGAGAACGGCGTCGGCCCAGTCGCGAGGCGGGTACCAGACAAAGCCCTGCTCAAAGATCGGACTCACCGAATTCAGCCGCATCGTTTTATCGCCGGTCTGCCAGGTAGGGGTGTACGCTTGGATCGAAAGACCCATCTGGCGAAGTTCCTGAATCAGGGGCATGCCTGTTGCTTTGGCTTCGATGATGCAGGCGTCAGGCTTCCATTGCCGATATTTCTCGTGGGCCTTTTTCTTGAGTGCCGGGAAGTCAACTTGCCCCCGCCAAGCGTCGAGCAGGATGATGCCGGCGTTGCGGCCGCCGTTCTCCTTCGGCATATCGAATACCCCCCAGGTGGTGACCGCAGAGTAGTCCGAAAGGGTCTTCGCGCTGAACGCCGTATCCCAGGTTTGGATGATGTAGGTGCAGATCGGAGGCTTGGCGTCGAAGTCGATTTCTCCGTTTTCGTCCATTCCCCAGCAGCGCCACTGATCCCGCGGGACGATGCTACTCGTCTCGAGAATCGGGTTCTGCATATACTGCGCGTTCCAGCGCCACTTCACCATCGTGTGCTTGATCTTGAGCAGTTCCTCGACCTTCCAGAACTCCGGCCAAAGCGACTTCCACGCGGGCTCGTTGTTCTCATCGATCTTCGGATTCCCGTATTCGTCTTCGTCGATCAGCAGTGCGGGGAACTCGATGATCTCGTACTTCTCCGCATTGGGGTCGTTCTTCATCCGCTCAACGATCCGGCCAGTCATGTCGAACGGCGCCCATCGCTGCATGACCACCACGATGGATCCCCCCGGCTGGAGACGGGCCCGCGCCTGGTTGAACCAGTTCCAGACCTGCTCGAAGTCTTCCTTCGTGGGCATGACGTTCGACTTTTCGCTGCCAATCGCCGACTGTTCGCCGTGCGGGTCGTCAACGATCAGGACATCGGCGCCGAACCCAACGGCGGTCGCCGTGGTCGAGGTACCAAGGTAGTAGCCGCCCTGGCGAGTCTTGAACTTCGTCTTGGCTTTTGTGTCGGTCGAGAGCTTGAAGTCCGGGAACACGTCCGCGTATTCCGGACGGGCAATGGTGTCCTTCACGGCTTGGCCGAACTTCTCAACCAGCTGCATCGTACAGGACGCTTGGATGATCTGCTTGGTTGGGTTTTTCCCGAGATACCATGCCGGGAATCGCACCGAGATCTGCTCCGACTTACCGTGCCGGGGCGCGATGTTGATCACCACCCGGACCGGTTCGCCGCGGTCGATGCGGTGGAATACATCGGCCAGCTTGCGAAGATGAGGCCCGTCGATGTAGCCAGGGTAGACGTGCTTGACGAAGGCGTTGAAATCAACGATGCACTGGTCCCGCCGGTAGAGGGTGCGGAAGTTCTCCAGCTGCTGAAGAACCTCTCCTCGCTTCTCCTCCGGCAGGGCGCGGAAGCGGGCGCTCAGTTCGCCGGCAGGGTTGCGGATCGCAGCATTCAGCCTTGCGATCATGCTGCGGACATTGTCCAGTCGCTTCTGCGCCTGCGCGTGCAGCGACAGTTCTGGCTCTTTCTTCTTGCGCTTCATTAAATCGGATTAATATACTTGCGGTACTTCATTCAGTATGAGACGATCTAACCATGAAGGACGGAATGATTAAACTGCAAGCGCCCATACCGGAGGCCCTGCAACACCAGCTTCGCATAGAAGCCGCAAAGCGCGGTATCCCGTTTTGGGAACTGATTCGCAGGATTCTGTGGAATTGGGAGAAGGCGATATGACGGAGTTGATCGTCATTTTTTCCAGCATCTTCGTAGCCGGAGTGCTATTTTATCCGAGTACCAGCAGAAATATGAAGGAACTGATCCTAAGCGTTATCAGCATCGCAGTCGGATGCGGCGTGATGGCGTATGCTGCGGCAGAGACCCACAGCATCTTGCAGGGGTTGGCTGGCGCCTTCTTGGCGGCTGCCGGTTGCGTTCTCGCAGGGAAAGCGAATGAATAGCCTTTCCGATATTGATTGCGAGGAAACTCGCCGAACCATCCGTCGCGTTCTCCTGGACATGGAGCGCAAGAAGCACCAAAAGATTGTGTGCTCTCTCATCGGAATCATCCTGATTCAGTCCGCGGTTATCCTGATCCTCGCCTTGCAGTAACGCGAGGTGGCCGGCCAGATCTCACACGGGTATACCCGGACGAGAGGCGGCGTGGATTCCGCTGGCCGGCTTCCTGGCGTCAATGCCAGCCGTCCGTTGGACGGTATTTTAATCAGGAGGAACCGGACGAAAAAACACGATTAGAACGATTGGCTAACCCGACTACCTAGCCCCCGGTCCCACGGCTGGGGGCAAATGAAAAGAGGAGATTATGGACAGAACACGATTCATAGGCGGCTCCGACCTGGGCCACATCGTCAACGCCCCGCCCTACGGCTGCGCCCGCAAGCTGTGGTACCAGAAGCGCGGCATCCAGCCCGACTACGAAATCGAGTTCCGCGGACACCTCATCCGCGGAACCAAGCTGGAACCGCTAATCGTAGAGGAGTACCAGGAGCGCACGGGCCGCAAGGTCCGGCGCACCGGTTCGCGGTTCGGCGAGGAGGACTGGCAGGCCGGGGCTATGGACCGCATGATCGTCGGCGACGAGCGCGGGCCCGGCGTGTTGGAGTGCAAGACGGCCAACGAACGGGCATTTCGGTCGTTCATGCGCGACGGGCTACCACTCAGCTACCAATTGCAGATCCAGTGGTACATGGGTTTGGCTGGATACAAGTGGGGCGCGTTCGCGATTCTCGAACCGTCCAATTGGCGCTTCGAGACCTTTGAGGTGTCGTTCGATCCAAGCGCCTACGAACTTGTCCGCGAGATGGCGGTGCAGTTTTGGTCGATGGTTGGCGGTTGCGGGGAACCGGATCGCTTGCCGGTATCAGATAAGCGGTGCGGCAAGTGCGAGTACCGCCACTCCTGCCAGGGCTCGGCGCTGTTAGAAGCGGTCGACGTGGACGATACGGGCGACGAAATCCCGGCACTGGCTGCGTTGGCCGAAGAGTACCTGCAACTCCGCGACGTGCGGGACGAAGCCGAAGAGGCGATGGACTCAGTGAAGGCCGACGCCATGAAGATACTAGGCGATCGTGCCGGGGCAACGTGCCCCGGATTCCGCGTGCTGTGCAAGCCGCAAACACCAATGCGCGTCGACAGCAAGGCGCTCAAGACAAAGTTTCCGGACGTATACAAGGCGGTCGCTAAGCCGTCGGTATCCCGGCCATTCCGCGTGTTCCCGGCGTGACGGGGAAGAGGAGACATATGAGCACACTTACAGAGCAAATTCAGGCAGCGCAACCCGCTGCCGCGCCAGAGCAGCCGAAGCGCTCGCTGCTGGACGACATCACTGACGCGACCCTTAAGAGCCGCGCCGATCAACTCCGCATCGACGCCTTCGAGGCCGGGCGGCGGGCGCAGGCGCTGGGCATCCCCGCGCCGCAGATCGAGCTGAAGTATATGTACGGGCGGGACTACGGTTTCAACGAGGCCCAGTCGCTTCAGTTCATCCACCTGATTCCGCAGGGCGGTATGCTGATTCCGGCATTGCACTACAAGGGCCGGGCGGTCCTGCTGCGGCGCGGCGGGTACAACTGGAAGGCTGTCGAACACACCGAGAAGGCATCGGAGTACGCCTTCTATTTCATGGGCGAGGCCATGACTGACGAGCACGGCAAGCCGCTGCGGATTCGCTACACGCTCGACGACGCCACGCGGAGCGGGCTGGTGGCGCGGTCGCGGGGCAAGGACAACAAGCCGGGTACCTACGACCAGTTTGGTCACGAGATGCTGTTTGCGCGGATGCTGTCTCGGTTCCATGCGTTCCATGCGTCCGAGGTCGGGGGCGGCGCGGCGGTGGATACCAGCGACTCGCTGATTCAGTCGGTGGTCGAGGAAACCGAAAGCCGAATTGGAGCCGCCACCGCCCTTGCCGACAAGCTGGCAGAGATCAAGGGAGGCGCTGAATGATAGCGCAATCGCTGCAAGACAAGACCTGGTACGACGTCCGCATCGTCGGGCTGCGAAAAATCGAGTTGGGCCAGAACGGCACGCAGGCGCTTGAGGTCGTGGTGCGGTTCGCCGACGATTCGCAGGCCAGCACGAATTTGTTTTTGACCCCAAAAAGCCTTGGCTACACTCGCAAGCGGCTCGAAGCCCTAGGCGCAACCGATGCCGACCTGACTGGTGGCGACTGGCTGCGGAAGCTGAATCTGCGACTGGCGGACGCGCAGGCGTCGGTCGTGGCCGAGGAGCAGGAGAAGTACGGCGTGCGGTTGAACGGCCCATTCCCGCGCGGCGGTGGTTCGGCGGCGCGGGAAGTGGAGGCAGGGCCTTCGCCGTTCGCGGCGATTGGCGACCAGGACGTGCCGTTCTAGGCACCTAGCCGGGGCGGGAAGCCGCCCCGTATTCAAGGAGGAAACATGGAAATAAGGATTGAGAAGGGACTGCCGGTACCTGAAGATGGAAGGGGGCCGTATGGGTTGCTTGCGGCGGCATTAAGGCAAATGGAAATTGGCGACTCGTTTGAATGCACGGAATCCCAACGCAAATGCGCCTCGCAAACGGCTCACCGGAACGGCATTAAGGTACTTACGCGCAAGCTGGCAAGCCACAAATACCGAGTCTGGAGGATCGCCTAATGGAAATCATCGGAGCAGTCCTAGTCCTCGCCGTCTGCGCCCTCGGCCTGGCACTGCATCAATACGGGCGGGCAAGCGTGTGGCTCGTCATCGCCACCCGCGCCAAGGCGAACCACGAAGCCGCGCTGCTGCGCGAGCGCCGGACGGCGGAGTTGAAGGCGGAGTGGGGGGTGGTGCGGTGACC
>JADCJL010000197.1 GCA_020247055.1 Acidobacteriaceae bacterium
GCCCTCGGCCAACTCCCCGCCGGCTACCTCGCCGACCGCTTCGGGCCCCGCCGGATGCTGGTCGCCTACATCATCCTCTGGAGCATGGCCACCGCCTTCACCGGCCTCACCTCCACCCTGTTCGCCATGCTCGCCGTCCGCGCCGCCTGCGGCCTCGCCGAAGCCGGGGCCTACCCCGCCAGCGCCCTCCTCATCTCCCGCTGGTTCCCCCTCACTCACCGCGCCCGCGCCAACGCCGTTGTCTCCTTCGGCGGCCGCGTCGGCAACGCCCTCGCGCTGTGGCTCACCGCCCTCGCCATCGCCAACTTCGGCTCCTGGCGCCTCGTCCTGCTCGTCTACGGCGTCGGCGGCCTGGTCCTCGCCGCCCTGACCCACTTCATCTTCCGCGATCGTCCCGCGCACCACCCCTGGGTCAACGATGCCGAACGCGCCCTCATCGGCCCCCCCCCGCTTTCGCCGCCGCCCGGCTTCCCCATTCGGGAACTCTGCCTCCACCCCGGGCTCTGGCTGCTTAACTGCGGTATGCTCGGCCTCAACTTCGGCTGGGCCTTCCTCATCACCTGGCTGCCGGCGTACCTCGTCGAAGTCCGCGGTCTCGACCAGGTCACGGCCAGCCGTAACGTCTCCATCGCTCTCGCCGCCGGCATGGCCGGCATGCTCTTCGGCGGCTGGTGGTGCGATCAGCTTACCGTTCGCTTCGGCCAGACCTGGGGCCGCCGCTTGCCGTTTCTCACCGGCTGCAGTCTCGCCGCCGCCGCCTACATCGCCTGTCCCCTGCTGCCCGGTCCCCTCGCCGTCTCCGTTGCCTGCGCCCTGGTCGCCTTTTCGGCGGATAGCGTCATGCCCGCCGTCTGGGCCATCGGTCAGGACATCGGCGGCTCAAACGTTGCCTCCACCATCGCCTGGTCCAACATGTGGGGCAACTTTGGCGCTTCGATGGTCGCTAAACTGATTCCCATGATCATCGCCACCACCTGGCACCGCGCCGATTGGAGCGAGATCTTCTGGCTTTGCGCCGGAGCTTTCGTGATGCTCGCGCTCTGCTCACTCGCCGTCGACAGCACCCGGACGCTCCGCGTGCCGCCCGCCGGTAACCCGGAAAGCTGACCGCGGAGCTTCCGCCCGAGGGCCGTCTACTTCTTGGCCGTACCGTAGATCTTCAGCTTGACGCTGTCGAGCGTTCCGGTCACCTCGTTGGCGTTCATGTCCGAAACCCGTACCTTCCAGGTCCCCGCGGCGTCCTCGCCCCAGAACCGGGGCGACGTAAACGTAAAATCCGTGAAGTCGGCGTTGTCGTCCGGTTTGCGCGGCAGCGCCACCGCCAGAAAACCGCTCGGCGATTCAATGACGAACTGCAGATCGCCACGGTTCTTGTGCTTCACGTTCACCGTCAACTCCACGTGCTCCACCCGCAGATTGTCCTTGTCGGAATTGAAGTTGAACTCCACGCCCGTCGCCTTGCCATCATCGGAAATTGCGTTCGATTGATCGAAGCTCAACTCGGTGTCCTTCAACTCGCCCAGATTCACCCAGTCCACCGCCTTGGCCAGCGCCGCGCTTACATTCAGCAGCCCCGCCCCAAACGCATGGCTGAACGAAAAACCGCCAGCGTTCTTCTTGAACTCGTCGTTGCCCACCAGGCCTTCCTGCTTGGCCGTCAGCATCAGAATCTCCTTCACGTCGCGGTAGCCCAGCTTCGGATTCAGCTCAAGCAACAACGCCGCCGCCCCCGAAACCTGCGGCGCCGCCGACGAAGTGCCGTTGGCACTATCCGTATAGTTGATCGGCGCTTCCGTGGTCGGGAAGTTCTCGCCCTTCGTTTTGAAGGCCTCCTCGCCGCTCACGTTCGTGCTCCAAAGCACCTCCGGCGGTTGAAACTCGCCACCAAACGCCGCAATCGCCACTGACAAGCCGCTTTCGGAGTATGAACTCTGCTTGCCGTCCTGTCCCACCGCCGCTACGGCAATCCCGAAACGCGTGCTGGAAAATCCATCGTAGCTAGCGTCGTCGCCCGCGTCCCGTCCGTTCCCGCAGGAGATCGAGAACACCGTCCCCCGGCCTTCCCGGTTCTCCGTGGTTCCCTTCTGCAGACCGGCCAAAGCCAGCGCGCTCATCCGCCCATCGCTCTTGCCATCATCGGCCGGGCCCCAGCTGTTGCTCGAAACATGGGTCAGCAACCCATCCGGCTGCCATCCCAACGCCGTCTGCTCCGCATCGGCCGCCGTCGCCCCCCCAACGATTCGCAAACCCATGGCCCGCGCCTGCGGCGCAACCCCCACCACCCCGGTGTTATTGAATCCCGCCGCCATTGCCAGCCCGCCGCAGTACGTCCCGTGGTTCTCGGACGCCTTCATCGGACTAGGGTCATTCGGCGCGCCGTCTTCTTTGAAATTCCGGTGATAACCGGACTCGAGCGGATAAACATTGGTAAAATCCTCGTGCTTCAGGTCGAGCGCGTCGTCGAGCACGGCCATGTTGATCCCTTTTCCTGTCGCCAGCTCCCAGGCGTTCCGGATACCGATGTTAAACGGCTTGCTATCATCGAGATGCCACTGCTTCGGATACAGCGGATCGTTCGGTACCATCTGAAACGTCTGCCGCACAAACGTCTCCTGTGCCAGCACCGGCGTGAACTCGAATCCACCGCGTCGCGCCATCCACTCCACCGCATCGAGAGCGGCAAACGCGTCGTCATAAACGACAATCGTCCAACCCGGTAGATAGGTCTTCTCGGTGCCCACCGGCCGCGTCGCCGCCAAGGCATTTAACCCATCGGCCCCCATCCGCACCAGAACCTTCGGCGTCATCAGCCGCCGCGCCGACGCCATCCGCGCCGCCCGCTCAGCCGGCCCCATCGCCGCTAGCTTCTCCGCCGCCGGCAGATTCGCCCGGTCATAAAAAACCGGTACTACCGCACTCCGTCCGGCCCGTGAACTCCGCAAACCCCTCATGCTCCCGGCGTCCACCTGAAACACCCGGCCCCCCGCCCACGCGGCGCCCGTCCGTCCCGCCAGCGCTCCCGGCCGACTGCTGTACACCTCATCAGCGGCTAGAATCAGCGCTGTCCGCCGACCCCCATCGGAGAATCGAAACTCCGTCTGTGCCCCCAGCGAAACTGCCAGCGACAACATCCCCACCCAAAAACTCACTCTCGCCATCCAACTCTCCTAGTTAAAAGATCTCTGCCGAAGCCCTACTCACACAACTGCTAGTATCGGCTGAAAATCGCCGATCCAACAGGCAGACGCTTCGGATGCTCTTCCGGTTACCCGGCGAAACCAGCCCGACCCTCCGCGAACCGCTTGCCGCCGTTAGACTTATCGAGGAAATCCGCATAGAATTAACTATAGTTAAGAACGCCCGTGGACCCCACGCTTCCACCCCCGTCCCGCTCACACGGCCCCCGCTCTCTCGGAGACATGCACTCCTCCGTCCCGACCGCCGCCGCCTCCTCCTGGAAGCGCCTGCTCGCCTTCGGCGGCCCCGCTTACCTGGTCAGCGTTGGCTACATGGATCCCGGCAACTGGGCTACCGACCTCGAAGGCGGCGCCCGCTTCGGCTATCAGCTCCTCTGGGTCCTCGTGCTTTCGAATCTGATGGCCATTCTCCTCCAGACCCTCTCGGCCCGCCTCGGGATCGTCGACCGCCGCGACCTCGCCCAAGCCTGCCGCGAAAACTATCCCCGCCCCGTCGCCGTCCTCCTCTGGGTCCTCTGCGAACTCGCCATCACCGCCTGCGACCTCGCCGAAATCCTCGGCGCCGCCATCGCGCTCCAACTCCTCTTCGGCCTCCCTCTGCTCTGGGGAGTCCTGCTGACCGCCGTTGACACCTTCCTCATCCTCTTCCTCCTCCAACTCGGCGTCAAACGCTTTGAACTCCTCATCCGTTGCATCATTGGCGCCATCGGCGCCTGCTTCGCCGTCGAACTGTGGCTTGCCAAGCCCTCCCTGCCGGCCATTGCCGCCGGTCTCGTTCCCTCTTTGAACCAGGAGAGCCTCTACGTTGCCGTCGCCATCCTCGGCGCCACGGTCATGCCCCACAACCTCTACCTCCACTCCGCCCTCGTCCAGACCCGCGAAATTGACGACTCCCCCACCGCCAAACGCCAGGCCTGCCGCTACAACTTCGTCGACTCGTTCATCGCCCTCAACGCCGCCCTGTTCATCAACGTCGCCATCCTCGTGCTCGCCGCCACCGTCTTCTGGCAGCGCGGCATGGTTGTTACCGAGATCCAGCAGGCCTATCTTATGCTCGCCCCCCTGCTCGGCACCGCCGCCGCCAGCATCCTATTCGCCGTCGCTCTGCTTCTGGCCGGCCAGTCCTCTACCATCACAGGAACCCTTGCTGGTCAAGTAGTTATGGAGGGTTTCCTCAACATTCGCATGCAGCCGTGGATCCGGCGCGCCGTCACCCGGGCACTCGCGATCATCCCCGCCGTCCTCACCATCCTCCTGTTTGGCGAAGGCGAGGTCTACCAGTTGCTCATTCTCAGTCAGGTCGTCCTCTCCCTCCAGCTACCCTTCGCCGTCGTCCCTCTTGTCCGCTTCACCAGCGACCGCGCCCGCATGGGCGACTTCGTCAGCCCGCTCTGGCTCAAAATCTCCGCGTTTGCGGTTTCTGCCATCATCATCTGCTTGAATGGTTGGCTCGTAAGTAACCACCTAAACAAGTGGTTAGTCGTTCCCGCCCTCGCCCTCGCCGCCCTGCTTGCCTACCTCATCGTCGAGCCGTTCCTCGTCTCCCGCCGTCGCGCCGCCGCCCCCGCGATGCCCGCCGACCCCGCCGGCCTCTGGGACCTTCCCCATTACGAACGCATTCTCGTACCGCTCGATCACTCCGCCAAGGACGCCGTTGCTCTAC
>JADCJL010000198.1 GCA_020247055.1 Acidobacteriaceae bacterium
AAATCTTGTGTTCTCGGTTTGGGCCTTGCAGAAGAGCTCGTAGATGTCGCTCTACCGGTCCACAATATGTACGCATCGGCCGGCTTTCCCCAGCAGCTGCGTGGACAGCTTCAGGTTGTCCAACCAGCGAACGCTCTCTTTGTCTTCGATGGGGACCCGCGTGGGGTTGACCGTTCGCTTCAGCGCATTGGTTCCCTTGAAGCGATCCCTCGTCCAAAACTTGATCGCACAAAGGCCTAGCAGTCCGTGGTTAAAGTCGGCTCGCCCTGCCGAAATCAATTGATGCCGGAAATGTTTCCTCGGAAAATCGGGTATGGCGCTGAGAACACGCAAGCATAGGATCCGGCAGGAGACATTGTGGATCGCCCAACAGGAGTTGCCGGCCTCGGCCGCTCACGCCTTTTACACTCGGCTCAATGAACTGCTTGACGCCGAAAAGTTCGACGAGTTCGCCGAAGCTGCCTGCAAGCAGTTCTACGCTAAAAAAATGGGCCGGCCCAGCCTCACCCCGGGCATCTACTTCCGCGCCCTCCTCGTCGGCTATTTCGAGGGCATCGATACCGAACGCGGTATCGCCTGGCGGGCCTCCGATTCGCTCGGCATCCGCCACTTTCTGGGAATCGGACTCGACGAACGCAGTCCCGATCATTCCACCCTCTCGCGCACCCGCCGACTGATCGACGTCGAAACGCATGAGCAGGTCTTCGGGTTTGTTCTGCGTGTGATTGCCGTGCGGGGATTGTTGAAGGGCAAGACCATCGGCGTGGACGCCACGACCCTCGAAGCCAACGCAGCGATGCGCAGCATCGTTCGCCGGGACACCGGCGACAACTACCAGGAATTCCTGACTGGATTGGCCAAAGAGTCGGGCATCGAAACGCCAACGCGCGAGCAGCTATCCCAGTTGGACCGGAAGCGGAAGAAGCGCACGTCGAATGAGGATTGGGAGCATCCGCATGACCCGGATGCGCGGATTGCAAAAATGAAGGACGGATCCACGCATATGGCCCACAAGGCTGAGCATGCGGTGGATTTGGAGACGGGAGCCATTGTGGCGGTGACGCTGCAGGGGGCCGACTTGGTCGACACGACGACGCTGAGGGAGACGGTGGCCGAGGCGGGGGAGTGGATCGCCGAGACGGCGGCGGCGGTGAACAACGAGGCGGAGGGCGAGCGGGTGAGCGCGGAGGGTCCGGAAGAGGTTGTGGCGGACAAGGGTTATCACAGCAATGCGGTGCTGCGGAAGCTTGGTGAGAACGGGGTGAGGAGCTACATTCCGGAGCCGGAGCGGGGACGGCGGAACTGGCAGGGGAAGGCGGCGGAGAAGAAGGCGATTTATGGGAACCGGCGGCGGATGCGGGGAGCACACGGCAAGCAGCTAATGCGGCGGCGGGGCGAGTACATTGAGCGATCGTTTGCGCACCTGTATGAGACGGGGGCGATGCGACGGACGCACGTACGAGGGCGGGATAACATCCGGAAGCGGATGCTGATTCACGCCAGTGCGTTCAATTTGCGCCTGGTATTGCGGGGCCTGTTCCAGGTCGGAACGCGCCGGGGGTACCAGGGGCGGAAGGGCCTTGTTATCAGCGATATCAACGCCTGGATCGACACGTTGATGGCATGTTTTACGCAGAGATGGCTTGCCCTCGGGCAGCAGAAGTCGCTTCGTGCGGAAGAGCATTTTCCGGTTATCGGCAAATGCCGCTGGCGGCTTGAGACGCGAGCCCGAAAAATGGGCACTTTTGCCATGGGCTGCTAGTGCTACTGTGTCAGACGATGTGATAAACCTCTGGCGTGGCCCCGCAACCTCCCCCCGGGCCAGGCCCACGCGAGCAGCGTCTTGCCGCCTACCTTGAGGGTCTGGCGCAAGCGGCAGGACACAAGGACCGGCATCAGCCCTTAACCAGCTACTGCCTCGGTCTTCTCCTGCCCGGAGAGCGCAAAAGCGTGGAACCCATGGCCGCTCGTCTC
Source organism: Acidobacteriaceae bacterium (assembly GCA_020247055.1). Taxonomy (GTDB): domain Bacteria; phylum Acidobacteriota; class Terriglobia; order Bryobacterales; family Bryobacteraceae. Next base: position 1,975 of record JADCJL010000198.1, read on the forward strand.
GACCCCAACAATGTCCGGCGTGCTCACCAATCCCTGCATCACGTCGTTTCCGTAGCGCCCTGGAATAACCAAGTCCTCCTCCAAGCCGTCCGTGAGTACGTCCTTCCCCAGATGACCTCCCGTGCGCCCATCTCCGCCTGGGTCATCGACGATATCGGTTTCCCGAAGAAAGCGACACTCCGTTGGCGTTGTCCGGCAATACTGCGGCTAAGTCGGCAAACAGGACAACTGCCAAGTCGCCGTCAGCCTCTCTATCAGCACGGTATCAGCCAGCCTACCCATCTCCTACGAACTCTACCTCCCGGAGGCCTGGAGCGAGGACCCCGAACGGCGCCGCAAGGCCGGTGTGCCAGACGATGCCGTGTTCCGCACCAAACCGCTCATCGCCGCCAAACAGATCCGGCAAGCCGTCGCCGAAGGGGTTCCGCGGGCGCCCGTGGTAGCCGACGCTGCCTACGGCAACGACACCAAGTTCCGCCAAGCCTTGCTGGTTATGGGCCTGGAGTCTATGTTGGGTATTCAGCCGACCCTTTCCGTGTGGCCTCCGGGCAAGGAACCATTTCCACCCAAGCCGCGTAAGTCCACCGGCCATCCGCCCAAGTTGCGTCAGCGTGCGCCCAACCACCAACCCGTTCTGGCCAAGGATTGCGGCCGCATTTGGGCCCAAAGACTGGCAGACTGTCACGTGGCGCGATGGCACGACGAAGAAGTTGCCGTCCCGTTTTGCGGCAGTGCGGGTCCGGCCGGCGAATCGGGATTACGAGCGGAGTGAACCGTTGCCCGAGCATTGGTTACTGGTCGAATGGCCTGAAGACGAAGCGCAACCGACGAAGTACTGGCTGGGAAGCCTCGCGGCGGATACTAGGCTGACGGCATTGGTGGCGACGGCCAAACAACGATGGATCATTGAGCGGGATTGCGAAGAGCTGAAGCAGGAACTGGGCCTGGGGCACTATGAGGGCCGAGGTTGGCGCGGGTTCCATCATCACGCCACACTTTGCATTGCTGCTTACGGCTTTCTGATCGCGGAACGAAGCCGTTTTTCCCCCTCGGCGCGCTGGACAACTGCAACTTGCCCTACCCGAAGTTCCACCCGACTGGAAGCCGGGCGGGGCGAGCGCAACGTCATAACCCGCATTCGACCGCAACCCTAAGAATTCGGGTCGCGAGGGCGCTGGCCGGTCGGCTTCCATGCTGCCCGTTATGTTGTGCCCTTCGCCCGTGACACAGTAGTATTAGAGGCAAGCCGTCGATGGTGACGGCACGGCTGGAGTGCGTCAAAATTCCACGCACTACATCCGGTTGTTTCCCTCCGCTTTTGAAGCCCTTATGCAGCATCCCGAGTTCTTGCGCTGATTCCCCGTAGAACGTAAGTTCCGTGGTGTCGTGCAGGATCAGGATCAGAACGCCAGATGCTGTGGCACGCTCCTTGGCGGCCTGGAAATGGCCTGCCAAAATTCGCTCTTCGTCCACTTTGGGCTTCGAGAGGAAACGATAAGCCGCCCTCGTGTTGGACCAATCCTGGCAGGCCAGCGGAATGGATTGCCCAATGCTATGCGCCAATTGTTCGACGAGCTAGCGAAAGCGCCGACCAAGGCGAAGGTCCTCAAACCGGCAAGCAGCGATCTCCTGTTCCAGAGCAGCGGTCGTTGCGGTTGGCAGCGGCAGGGAACCGCCGCCGCCGGGCCCCCGAAACAATTCTTCCATTTTTTGTTTCGGCATACTGGCTATTCATTCTATGGCTTATCTCCCCCTGATCCAACAGATTTGTGGGTAATTGAAAGTGAGACCGGACGCTTACCTTCATTCAGTGCTTACATGTACTAGCTGGATGTTCCTCCGCCTCCCTTCGTTATGCCGCAGCAATAATACGATAGGCGCAAATAGAAGGATCGCGACACCCAAAAACACTGGACCACCATACTGATGCAGCGGTCCTCGCAACACGTCCGGTGAGTCCCACACCGCCAAGGTAGCCAACACCGCGATGCGAATAGCGTTCTTGATGATTGCGACGGGTACTGCCCAGATTAATAACGCGGCGCGGGACGCATTGGTGCACATCACGATCCGTCCAAACACAAAGGTGGCCAACAGTAATGCCATCGCAGAACGGACACCACTGCATTCGCGCGCCACCTCAACAACAATACCTGGAAGGGAAAACGACATATTTTGCCGGACGTAGGACACACCTAGCACACTAAAAAGGAATTCTGCGACCTCTGTGGATGCGCTTTGCAAAAACCCTTCAACGACTGAGACCGTCGCCTCTGGCGGAGGCGCGATAAACGCAAGCAGCGAAAATGCAGCCAGCCTAGATCGAAGGCTGTCAAACCCGTAAAAGAATACGAAGCCCGCGGCTAGAGAGAAGGCGACCACTGACCACTGAGCCAGACTTGCCCATTCGCCCTGAAAGACCGTCGCCCCAAGAATTCCGGAAACAACGCCCAGTGCACTCGCCGCCCCGGCAATCACTTTCCCTGTGCCATGGACTGGATATTCCCGATCAGTTTCAAGCCACAGCATCAGAAGAAAGACGACCGGCACCACGTATAGCGAGGAAAGCCGATCGTCGCTTGCAATTCGCCCCAGATACCGCTCAAGTAGCTCTCGGTGGCTGATGATGAGTGGCAACAAGCAGAACGCGATCCAGCGTGCTGGCGCACCCTTGGCAAGGACTTCTACATCACGGCGGAAACTGTTGAATCTCATAAATCACTTCGTCGGACATCTAGTCCACGTGAACGGAACCGTCGATCTCCGAGTGCCTGGATTATCGCTCAGGCGGCCGGTACGAATGCGCAAGTCCCCTGCTTTGAAAGAAAACCTTTGGGTTTTGCTTCTAGTCGAGGGCCTATCGATCTAATCACAGCAGTTAAGCACCTGCCGGTGACCAGTTCGCCTGCGGTCTGATCAAGACTGAATGGGAATAGCTTGACCAAGCCCTATTCGAGGGGATGTCGAAATTGATGAAGCCTCTGTCTTCCTGGCCCTTGCCCGCCGCATTACCGCGTCGACACTTTCGGAGACTCTTGATGTCCACGGAGAACCACTCCTCGTTTTCACCCGCCACAAAATAGCAACAGAACGGCAACGATCTTCGCCGCAATCGATCACTACTCGGCCGATTGTCTCGGTATTCACTGTTTGAAGCAGACCACTAATAACCAAGATTGTTTCACGGATACGGCAGCGCAAGCCTGCCCACACGCGCCCCGCTTGGCTCGCCCTACCACGCCCGGGCAGCTACATGTCAGCATAGCGAATATCCAGCGGACAATAAGACGCACCCGTTCACATTTTCCCGTTACGACGTCCCGGTCATTGAACCCGGCCGGCAACAGTACCATCTTCAAGGAGGGTAGTCGACAAAAGCTCAGAAAACAAAAGGCCCGAAACTCCATGGGCAGGTCCACGACGAATACCCCTTCCCAAAATCGAAAGACTTCAACCTCTCCCCGACCTTGGCACGCGGCCGTGTTGGCATCAGCTCTCGCCAGCGCTCCAACTCACTCCAAATAGCGGAGTGTGCAGATAGAGCCGGGCGTGTTGGACTGCCCGATTCTTGTGATTCCCACAAACGCGACGGGGGGTAATCGGCAATCTCGGGCCCACTGAAGTACTACGCTATGTGAGGATAGACCGCGTTTCCGATGCTAGGCAGGACGAATAACGGTAGACGGGAGATCGCAGCTCGACCCAGATTCCAAACAGCCCCAGACAACCGACCTTCCCGTCTCCTCACGGCTCCACACTCCCAGTATTGAACCATCGTCGGAACCGCGCCGAAGCGCTCCTTGAACTCTGCAAGGCCCCGATTAGACAACTCAGTGCGCCCTAAATCAACATTCTGAACACCCTCCTCCGCGGCTCGACGGATCATTTCCCGATACACCAGCGGCATAGCTCCCAAGTGATGGAATCGCTCGTCGGAGGCCCCGTACTTGTAGTAGAGAGTATCCTTCCAACGGATCGTGACGACGCCCGCCACAGGCTTTCCCTGATAGGAGCACATCAAATAGTCTGCGCCCGGCACGCACTCTGCGACATTGATTAGCCAACGCTTCGGGGGTGGAGGGTAGCCGTGACGCCGCCGAGTTCTAACAAGGAGTGCGTAAAACTGATCAACCATTTCACTGCGGTTCCCTCGCTCGATCTGAACGCCCTCCCGCACTGCCTTCCGAATCTTTCGCTGAACACAGTCTTTGTGGTATCGCTGCTCGGTTGCCTCAATCCCATCGGTAAGCCAAACCTTGTGGGACACAAACCTCGCGCCAGGCACCCATCCTTCCTGTGTAGCCACCTCATCACTCGCGATTCCACGCATCTGAACGGCATCGACCCTGCCCTGGTATGCTATCTGGCGAAGCGCCCGCAACACACTCGTTAATTCATCGTTGTTTTCACAGAGAGGATGGCAGTAGTCACTAAAGGGTACACTGACGATCCGTCGCCCGGCAATAGCCGAGTTGATCGCAAAATACGGGACACCCCCTGTTACAACTCCATTGTCATCGACAATAGCCAGGACACGGCTATCCCACCCGTACGTGTTGTGAATAACCTTCAGCCAGGATGCGGTGTGAAACATCGTCGCTGCCCGCAAAGCTTGAAGACACTCGTCCCAGCGGCCATCTTCTGAAGGATGAATGTCACAAATCCGCATGATCGTCTCCATAGATCAGCGAGCAGATCATCCTCTCTCCCTACCACAATGAAGTCCGTCGATCAGCGTCAGATAGTCTGCCTCGACGTTCTCCCAACAATGTTTCTCGACGTACTTTAGTCCGTTTTCCACGTACCGCTCGCGCAGCTGACGATTTCCCAGAAGTTCGAGTACGGCACGAGCACAGTCGTCAGCTTGGCCCGACTCGAAGAACGACACCGTGCTGTCATCAAAGTAGAAGTTATCGACCTTCGTTCGCGAGACGACCACTGGAACCCCCTGAGACATGAATTCCATGATCTTCGTGCTGTACGCTTCGTTTCCAAAAGAATCCGCCCGCTTGGGCACGATCCCGATGTCCGCGTTCACCACAATCTCCGGTATCTCCTGTAGCGACACACTAGCAAAGAAGCGAACACTCCCACCCACGCCATGATACTCAGCCAGTTGTGTAAGTCGCTCCCGCGTCCTCGCACCGCCGGCCCCGCCCCCATACAGGTGCAACTCCACATTTCCGACTTCCCGATGAATTATCGGCAGCGCCTCGATCGCGATCTCGATACCCTGGTGCCATTGAAAAGACCCATGAAACAAGAGAATCTTGGTGTCATTCGTCCGCGTTCGTTTCCGCTGATAGAATAGCGACCGGTCTACGTGATTGATGAACACGGTACATCTGTCCGGCGAAACCGACCTCGCGGTCAGCCGTTGATGCCATAAGTGATTTGCAATGATAACATGATCGGCGAAGGCACATGAAACGGCCTCGACGGCCCTTAGTAGCCGAAACACTATCCCGGACATTCGCGTCCGAAACTTGCTCACGAACAACTCGGGAACGATGTCGTGAATATCCAGAATTACAGCCGCTCCGTAGAGCTTTGGGTACCACGATGAGAATACCATATAGTCCGGAATATTGTGTACGTGAATCAGATCGTACCGACCACAAATGTGTCGCTGCCGGAGCATGAGCGACGCAACGATAAGAAACCGGGTCAAGCGGTAAAAGTAACTCCACGGGCTTCTCTCATTGTGTACCCGACGTTGGATCGTTATCAGTTCCACGCCCTTCGCGACCGTGCGTTTGCCGAGCGGCGCGTCGCCGGTTTCGATCGCGATCACCTCGACTTGATCGCCCCTGGCGCGCAATGCCTCCGCATAGCGCTTCACGCGATTATCCGTCTCGTAGTTACTGTACGTTACCATACAGATTCGCTTACGGCTATTTCTCGCGTGCGACGGCATCGCCTCCCTATAATAGTCTGCTACCTCTCCCGGGAGAGCGTGCCAGAAACTATCTCCGAATCTGTTGCGGAGGTACTCCAACAACTCTCGATAGTATGTCGCTGGATAAACCGCCGTTCGGTCAGATTCGGAGAACGCCATGTAATCGGGATGTGTATTGACAAGTACCATCCCGCCACGATCAGCGATCCAGTCTACTTTCTTCGTCCAGACGTCTATAGTCTTTTCCCCGAGCACCTCAAAGAGGGTGAAGTCCTGCACCACGGTATAGGGTAGCTCGACGTACCCCTTGTCTTTTCCATCATTTATCCAGTACGGGAAAATAGTCTGAACACCATCCGGTTCTGGCTCGAAAGGGTCACTGTCGAATGTCGACGAGTCGTATTTGAGACCGAGGTCATGCAGCCACGACAGCCTCCGATGCATAAACGGAGCACGAAAGCCAACGGCACCCCACGCGGACAAGACACCTCGTATCCGACCCGTATAACTTTCGAACGTCTTGCGTGAAAAAAACAGCTTACCGTCGTGCTTCCAGCCGTGAATGCCGACTTCCCCCCCGGACGAAACAATTTGTGTCCGCACCTCTGGTGTCACGCTGGAATCAGCGGGAACTAAGTTGAAACTCGATCGAAAACCGAGAGACCGCTCCAGGTCCGTCAGGGCGGCGATCTTCTGGACCCCGGCCGCGCCCTCAACATCATGGGTTAGGACAACTGCAAATCGCTTTCCATTCGGCCAACCTGGCCATTTTGGCGGAACCTCCCCGGCACGCTCGTCGATTGGCCAACACTTGGCGAAATCCTGCCGCCGCCGACGCGCCAGGGATCTCCGAACGAGTAGAACTAACCATCTTGGAAGGATTGGCTTAATCGAGTAGTAGACCTTAAGCCTAAGCCGGAGCATTCAGTTCCTTTTGTCGGCGCGCGGGGCCAGGCATTGGACGGCTGAGTATCAGCTGGGCCTCGCATTTTGCGGTTATTACTGTTCGTCCGAGTTGAAACACTGTGCTATTTCCTGGAGCTCGAGGCTCCATACTTTGCGCCGTAGTAAGACGAGTATTTATAATACGACTCTGTAGCCTCCACCGACCCATTGAGTACTACCGCGGCCACTCTTGTCGGTCCTGCCAATTCCAGCACCTCGTCCACGCGCGCCCGCGGAGTGACACCGGACCGAACAACCATGAGTACCCCATCAACGCATTTCCACATGGTGAGCGTGTCAGGCACCGGACAAACCGGTGGGCTATCGACAATGACCCAATCGAACATGTCCTGCACGGAATCAAGCAACTTTGGCCAAGCATCCGATTGAATGAGGTCGGTTGGATGCGTGACGGCCTTGCCAGACTGAAGAAAGTAGAAGCCGAGCGGATTAACCTTTCGGATATAGGAAACCGGATCATCTCCAAGTTCCAGACACTCGGCAGTCCCTGGGACGTTGTCAAGCCCGAGTGCACGGCCAATACTCGGACAATGGAGATCGGCCTCGATTAGGAGCACTCGTTGCCGGCCCCCATCTGCGAGGGCAGCAGCAGTATTGATTGCAATCGTTGATTTGCCGTCCTTCGGAATCGCGCTCGTCACGAGCAGCGTCTTCAGTTTTCGGGTCGTTCGCATTTCCCGCAAATGGTGCCGAAGCAGCCGGAAACGATCCTCCCCAAGCACGCGGGCTTTCTCGAGCATAGCCAACCGGCTATCCTCTGACAGCGTGACGCCTACCTCATCCCCCACGATTTCCATCTTTGGCGCTAGAGATCCGCTACGTTCGAACTTTTCAGTTTCCATGGGTCTTCCCTTTTGTGTTTCCTGCAACGGTTATGTAATGTCGTTGGTATACATGCGGTACATCCACGCAGCCATCACAACGGCGGCCACAATACCACCGCATATGAAAAGGATGTTCTGCACCGTCAGCTTCCTCTGTTCCGTTGCGGTTAACATGAGAGGAACATTGATCACCAGTAGACTGGGGTAGGCGGAGGTGAATTCCTTATACGTAAGGTAGTTCGGCCAAATGATCTCGCTTGCGAAGGCGGCCAAGAGGCCAATCGCCAAGCCGGCGGCCAACGCGATCAGGCTGATGCGCAGACGATTGGGCGACGACGGCATGGAAGGCAACGTCGGCGGATCGACTAGACGGAAGTTGTGCCCGGACTGCTGTTCCTCCAAGTTCGCCGCAACCTGTGACCGGAAGTACTTGGTTTGAAGTTCAGCAAACTCTTGACGCAACAGATCGTAATCCTTCTGGGCGACAGCAAGTTGTTGTTCACTGAGGGGCGACGACTGAAGCAGGGTCTGATTGTATTTCGCCAATTCATCACGTAACGTCTTCGCGTTTTCGGTGAGCGTCGCGACTTCTCGCTTGCCGCGCTCCAATTGAGCAAGCATGTCAGCGAGGACTGGGTCGGTCAGAGTTGCTTCCGATTTTCCGCCGTCGCTGCCACCTTTCACCGCCCTTTGGAGCGCCTCAATCTCAGCGGTTCGTGCCCGCACCTCGGGATGTTGGGGGGTGTACGTTGCCAGTAGAGTACGCCTTTCTTGCTCCAGCCGTCCGATCGTCGCCATCATCGTCGCCTCGATGGACGCTTGTTGCTGCTGCAGACGCGAGATGTTCGCTGCGTTCATCTGCAGTTGAATCCGAAGGTCCGCCTGCAGTGAGAGCTTCGCAGCGTTGAGGCTTGGATTCTGCGAGGCGTTAGTTACCCGAGCGGCCAACAGCGCCTGTTCTTGTTCCTCTAGTCTCTTTCGCGAAATTTCTACTTGATTCTTGAGAAAGGTCGTCGTACTCCGCGACTGGGCCTCACGATCCTGCAGGTTCACCTCGACGAATAGCGTGCAGAGCTGGCTCAGGATTTGTTGCGATATCTTTGGATCTTCCCACCTGAAAGAGATCGCGAACGCGGTGTAATCAGCCTTGGGAGTGAGCTGGTCAACAGGTCGGATTTCAATCTGCTTTCGGAGTTCCTCCCCCAACTGTTCGCCCGTTAACTTTTGTTTCAATTCCGGGAAGAGGCCGAATCGCTCAACGACGCCAGCAAGACGCGGCACTGAAAGGACCTGTCGCGTCACGCCGTTGATCATTTCAGCGCTGCTGCCGACCGCCATCTGGTCAACGTATTGTTTGGGTATCTGCCCCTGCATGAGTACTAGCGTCGCTTTAGATGTGTACTGGCTTGGAAGTGTCTCCACCACACCCATCACGACTAACGGGACCACGGTTGCGCATGACAGGATCAGCTTCCATCGCCGCTTGGCGGCGTTCTTTAGACTGCTAAGCTGTATACCTTCAGAATCCGCCCCGGCGTCGCGGCGGACAAAAGTCGATTGACTGCTTGTTTTTTCCATCTTACTTCTTGTTCAGTGTTATACGCGGGCGACTGCCTTCACGACTTCGGGCATAGTTCGGCGCAAGGTCTCGCGAAGCTTATGCCGGTTCTGGTAGTTGGTTATCACCGCTTTTAGCGCGGATTCTATGTCGGTGCTTCTAAGGTCGATCGTGATCGTATTGGCTCCGACGCTCGCCATCACGCCCTCAAACTTTCCGCTGTATGCCAGTGCACTGCACGGGACGGCCTGCGACAGCGCGGCAATGCAGGCGTGCATCCTCGCGCCCATGAAGTAGTCACACCGGCCAATTAGCCCTTTGGTCTCGTCGTACAACAGACCCACTTTCGCGGCTCCAACCCGCTGCGGATGAGTCTTCGCGAAGTGGGCCATCACTTCTTGGATCGCCCCAACGTCGTCATCCGCGTTGCCCGGGCTCACCACGTGCGGAACCAACAGAATTGGCGAAGGCGTGGTTTTGAGGAAGTACTCGATGCAGCGGATCGTAAACTGGCGGTAGTCAACCGACAGGCTGAACTTTCGCCCTTCGTTCCAAAGAAGGCCGCTTATGTTGATTCCAATCAGACTCGAATCGCTTACATCTCCGGGCGGCAGTTCCCAGATCTCGAGATCTAGCCTTCGCGCCGGTGGCACTTGAAAACCTAGATCGTAACCGAAGCTGATCTTCTTTCGTTGTTCTCCCCGCAGTTCGGCCATCTGTCGGATGGCGTCGAGGCGCTCTGCATCGCGGGAGTAGACTGTTTCAGCTCCGCGGAGAATGTATCTTGCGAGGAACCGAGCCGCTGGCGTCTCGAAAGGGCCGACGGTCTGCGGCAGGAGAACCAGGCGTTTGCCCAACAGCAACACAAGGACTTGGGGAAGACCAACATAAAGCAGACGCACCAGCCCATAGATATCGCTAAAGCTGTCACCGCCTGAAATCGCAACGAAGAGGTCGGTGTCGGCCATTTCGCTGAGCACGGCGTTCCTGCGGGCGAAACCGGATCGGGCGGGCTGTCTCGAAAACAAGCGCATCACCGCCAAAAATGCGGTCAGAAGGAAGACATTGTTATCTTGAAACAGATATTTCGAAAACCGGATAGGGACCAACCGGTGCTGGCTTTTTCGATCAACCCCCCGGAACTCTAGCTCCTCCGCCTGCCGGGCGTAATTAAGGAAATAGACATCCGCATTGGGATACTGCCGCAAAAGGTTCTGGACGGAACCCGCGGCGAGGACACTGACGCCCATATTACCCGTGTCGACGGAGGCTCCCAGCAAACCGATCTTCACAAGGCCACTTCCTGCACTTTGACCTCTGTCTCGCTACCCAGATTCGAGGGTGCGTCGAGCAAGCCTTCCTCTATCGCTGAATCACTCCTGGCTTGGTCTACCGCGTGCCCAACGGCCACCACCATCGCAGCGGTCACAAACCAGTGGAGCATGCTCTGCGATTCGAAGTACGCCACACTGAAGAACGTTGCCGTGTGTCCGGCAATCATTGCCCCGAGCGTCCACACGAAGAAACGTTCCCCCCGCGGCAAGCAGTTTTCCCACCGCACCGCGTAGCCGATGAGAGAGTATAGCCGCTTAAGAATAAGAACGAAAACCACTAAAGTGGCGAACCCTCCACGCAGCCCCTCAATCAAATAGTGATTCGTGATGTCTCCCGCAAACACTCCCCACGCCCCTACGTCCTTGGTCCCCAAAGCGAACCATTCGAAAAAGTGCTTGACGGCCATGTCAATTAGGAACGACCGGTGCCATCCGGTAGAGGCCGACAATACGTTGATCCTCGCGAAGATAAACCATATCGGCTCACTCATCGACAGCTGCACCACGACCAGCACCGCCACAATCCCTTTCCGAACCAGTCCCATCTGCTTGCGGAGAGGCCATAAACACAGCGCACCCACGGCGCACAGTACAGTCATAAGCGGCCCACTCGACCCGGATGTTATCACCATGCCGAGACCGGACAGTACGCCGGCAATGCAGGCCATGCGTCCTCCCCGAAACCTCCAAAGCCCGAGAAACAATGGCAGCCAGATGGCGCCCACGGTACCAGCTAGAATAGGGTGAGAGTATGGACCCTGACTTCGGACGATTTCGTCTCGAACAATACTGAATGCCGGAACGCCACCCAAGGCCGAGAATTGGTTAAATCCGGTGACTCGTTCTACCGTCATTAAAACAGCCACGGGCACGAGGATATAAGCCATTACTCTCGTGATCCGCGCAACATCGGCCATGTCCCGCATCGAGTAGCGGAAACAGTAATACAGCGCGATCGCATCAAGCGCGAATCCGGTTCGATTAACGAATGCATCCACCGTTAGCCATAGGGCGGTAAAAGTAACGACGCGCAGAACATTCCAGATTGTAAACAGTCGGTCGACAGCGGATGGCGTTATTTGATTCCATTCCCCTCGCACGATCATCCTGATCATTATGGCGATCAGCACCACTCGGAGGGCCGTAAAGTTCAAGTCCAGGAACACCAAGCGCTGTCCGAGGGTTAGCCAGGAACCGGCGATGAGAACGGGTATCGGCACCCACCGCCTTCCGATGAGGACAGACAATAAAACCAGGATACCTATGGCTAGGACGCCGGGCGTAGTGATATTTGTTACTTCGTCACCCACAGTTCGTTAGTCCTTCCTGGGGCTGATTGGGCAATGGCGACATCTGGTTTCGCTGGCCTTGCGGCCCCTTCTTAGCGTTGTCTGCAAGAGAGCAGGGGATGGTTAAGTGGCAATTGCTGCAAATCTTTGCCCATGTCGTGTTTGTACTGCATCACCTCTTCAATTGGAAGCTCCCACCAACGCCCTCGCAGGACTGCCGCCTGATAGTCAAGCGGAAATCGATAGCGGAGAATGCGGGCCGGAACGCCAACGACGATTGCAAAATCGGGCACGTCGGCGGTGACCACGGATCCAGCACCAATAACCGACCCAATTCCGATTCGACTGCAGCGTGGCGTAATGATGGCATTTGCCCCGATCCATGCGTCGTGACCTATCAACAAACGCTGCGACTCCGGCAATTGATCATCTTCATACCAACCAAGTCTCTTATTGTAAAAATAGGGATGTGTGGAGATTCGTTCTGTCGGGTGGTTTCGACGGAAAGCTTTTACGCCGGCAGCGATCGAGACGTATCGACCAATGGTTATCCCTGCCGGGAAAGAGCCAGGCTTCATGCATTCGCCGTAGCTGTAGCTGCCGACTTCCACTCCATGGTATTTTCTGACGATACAGCGTGCGGTATACGATGTTAGTTCCCCACCCTCCAGCACTTGGGCGAGATACCAGCTCACTCTTCGGAGCAGCCGGACACTGTACGCTCGGACCAAGAGAGCAGAGAGGATGCTCCGGTGCAGGTGATCTTCGTTCCGGCCTTGGCTATTTAATTGCGACATTTAAATCCAGCCGAACGCTTCGGCAGGTGCGGAACACTGTTACTGCTAACAAAAGGAAGGCGGCGGTACGCAGTAAAGGAGAGACCGGCGCCGATTGGATCAGTACGAGCAATGACGCTACCACGGCTCCCACCAAAAGAACCGGCAGTGCCTTTCTCACGACTCTATGCCTCAGCTTGCTTAGTTGGAAAAAGCTGATTATGGTCGCGCTGATCTCGGCGATCGCCCCAATCACGGCCACCGTCCCCAATGTTCCATTCTGGCCTACGGCGGCGGAAATACACCCCAATCCCGCTGCACGAACCAGATTCGACTGCAACCCATTATGAGTGTCGGCCTGCGCTAATGCGGCGACCGTGGGAACAGCCCTGATGATTCGGAAAGCCCACGCTGCCGCCATCGCAGTTACTAACAGAGACGAAGGCACGTACTGCTCGCCAACCACAGCGGTTATAAGACTGGGGCCGTAGAGTACGAGCGGAGCAAAATAGCAGAGGGCAATCACGAGGCCCCATTGCAGGAGACGTTGGAATCTCCATCCAAATCCGTCCTCGTCGGTTTGTACCTGCGAGAGGTATGGTAGCCCAAGCGAGAGAATCACGTTGGCGATGGCAAACGATGGAGCCATCGTGATGGTCGCAACACTGGAGTACACACCGATCTGTTGCAAAGTCAGCGAGGTGTTGCCGAGAAGCGTGCGGGCCGAACCAATGACGAGACGGTCGCCTTGGGTGATGGCGAACAGTAAGATAGAGTTTGCGACCAACGGCCAGCTGAACTTGTAGTAGCGGCGCAAAACAGTGCGATCATAGGACCACCGGTACGGGCGTTCACTGATAGCGTGCGACAACGTTACTGCTATCAACGCCTGCAGCAACACTCCGGCTACCACTGCGCGGTGATCTTTGAGGAAGACGGCGAGTACGATCGACACGCCGCTAGTGATGACATTAGTGCCAACTTCGGTGATGATCCACGGGTTGAAACGCATATGACGCTGCAGGCGGCTGCAGTCCGTGTGGTAGAACCCGCGAATGAAAGGAAAAGCAGCCAAAAGCCGAATTTCGTCCACGCATTGGCTCAGTCCGAGTATCGCAGCGAGAGGCCCGGCTACGAGATAGAGAAGAAGTCCGTTAAGAGCGCCACGAATCGTTCGCTGTAAGTGAATTGACCGTTGGAGGCGTTCATCGTCTCCGTCCGGTGCCTGAATCAAGATGGTGTCCGCCCCAGCGCTGCTTATGATCTCGCCTAACTGGGCCGCGCCGGCCACAAGGGCAGCGATGCCGAATTCGGCTGGAGAGAGCAGACGCGCAATTACCGCGTACCGGACGAAGGAGCTGAGTTGCATCGTGCCTTGCGCCGCGGCAACTGCGGCGGTGGCACGACTTCCCCGGTTCAGCAATTTCAACATCGATATGAGCGCTTATCGCTTTCGACGGGAGTCATCTGTGGAAGGGAGGGAGAATGGCCTGGTCGGAGTCTGTTCGTAGGGTCCGATGTCCCTAATCGAGCCCAATGGCCGCTGCTGCCCGGTTTTATCGAACGGCAGGGTACTGCCATGGGCGGCATCCCGCGCTGGGCTTCGAGGTGTGATCCGGAAATCTCGGCCGATCACGTCCGAAAAGAGAGGCTGCTGGTTGACGATGTCCCCCTTCCACTGGCTTTGGACATATTGTCCGTCGTCGCGGTAGAGAAGATTTCCAGTTGCGACCACCTCACCGTTGGTGTAGCCGGACAGTTCTGCACCATACGGCTTCCACCCGGTATTTACATGGAGGTTGAAACGATGGATCGCTTGCGTCCCATTAAGGTAGCCCGCAAAGCCGTTCGCGACACACAGATTGTGTTCGAACACGACGGAGCCGACGTGATCAAACAGCACGCACCACGTCGACCTACTTCCCTCCGGCCCGAATCCTAAGACGTTATTAGTGATCGTCCAGTCGTAGTGGCTGGTGTACGACCCTGCTTGTTTCGAGCTGGTGTCGCGGACTATGATTGCCTGGTGGGCGCCGAGACAGGTGTTGCCATCGATGACGATTCTCCGGGCAATGTTATCAATCTGGCCAACGTTATAGGACTGAAAGCAATCGATGTGACAGTCGATACAGTCTTGGATTCGGTTACCGTGAAAGTAGTTTCTCTTCAAGGTAACGTTCTCTCCGAAGATTCTTGAGTAGTCGTTATCGCCCCGCCCACCCTCGGCTTTCAACTCCTGCACCTCATTGTCGGCGAAGACGCAGTTGTCTCCACAATAGATCATGAATCCATAGCCGGTGTTGCGAATGTAATTCTTTGCTACGGTGATGTCCCTCGAGAATTCGGCTGGCGGCACGTTACTCTTCATGGCAACGCCGGCCCACGGTCGCCCCGGAGTCTGGCTGGCGTCAACCACATTGTTGGTTACGGTGATATTCCGCTGCTTTGCCGCGATAAAGACGCCAGACCCCGCTTCGCCGGCAATATTGGAGCCCACAATGCGGAAGCAATCGATGGTCACATAACTCGCCTCGATGGAAAACCCTCGGAGCGTTGTGACGGGCGCGGGCCGCTCGCCTCTGGAATTCGGATCCTGAATCACCGTCGAGGGACATTCCTGCCCGATGCGCGCGGTGTAGAGCACGGGAGCGCCTTCTTCCCCGCCCCTGGTGATTCTCACCCGTTCGTTGAAATCTCCGGGGCCCACGCGGACTACGTCATGAGGACGGGTTGCCAACTGACTGGCGCGTGTGATGGTAAGGCACGCCTGTTGCAAGCTCAGACATGTGTTCTGGTCCTTACCAGTCTTTTCGACGTAATACGTATCACTGGAAGCGGCCGTCCCGCAGGCCAACAGTAGGAGTGTCACTACTAACCTTTCCGGTCTCATTTTTCTCATGCGTTCGATTCCTCGGGTGTTGTTGGACGCAGTGTTATATGGAGAGGCGCAGCCTCTGGTGATGGAAATCACTTTCTGGTAGAGAGCTTCGCTGAGGTCGGCTCTTTGCAGAGGATCTCAGAAGATATGATGAGATCCCGTTTGAGAGGTGGCCTGGCAGACAGATAACAATCGGAGTTAGGGATTCGGAGCAATCGGGATCGGCCGGAGGCGCCTGTGTCTGATCTGGCGGTATAACTCCGTACTGACTTTCGGGACCGCTTCCGGTTTCGACGTTCGCCGATCGATAGACTTCCTAGGCCGGTGAGACGTCTACTCAGCCAGGTTCGTCTCGGAGTAGAGAACGGTGGTTTCGGCTAGCCCGACCAAAACTGTGCCGTTACGTGGCTTGATGTTGCTCTACGTCACGGATGAGCTGTTGAGTCCAAGGTTCCAGACCGAGAGCCCACCGGGTAATTCCCACCCACTTCACCCCGGCGCTTCGCAGCAGGTCCGTATCCCGCTTCCGTACACACCATATGGGTAGGTACCCCAACCCGATCACGACGAGGCGACATACCCCCGAGATCGCTTGGCCCAAACGGTAGAGCGTCGCGTAAGGCGTCCCTTTTGATTTCTTGAAGAAGGTAAAGACAGAGCTTGCGATCAGTACGTCCGCGAAAGAGCTTTTCCTCACTTGGCGGGAGCTCTGACCGCCATAATGGACCACGCTCGCTGACCCGATGTATCCAACCTGCCAGCCCACCTTGGCGGCTGCGTAACAGAGATCGACCTCTTCTGCATACATGAAGTAGTCCCGACTGAACCCGCCGAGATCCCGAAACAGATTCTTCCGGATCATCAGGCAGGCGCCACAAACGACCTCAACGGGTTTGGGCCGTTGTTCCGGCGGCTCGTACAGAACAGCATTTCCCCAGAGCGAGGGCGACGAAAAGATCTTCCGTAGAACGTCTGCGCCGAGCAACTGGTTGGTCAATGTGGGGAACGGCTGCACGCACGTCGTTTGCAGCGTCATATCGCCATTCCGCAACTCGCACCCGACAATCCCCATGCCTGGATTCTCATCAAGGGCCCGCGTCATGATGGCGAGAGCATCTCCCTTTACGACGGTATCGGGATTCAGGAACAAGAAGTGACGACCGTTCGCCACGCTAGCCCCGAGATTGTTAGCCCGGACAAACCCCAGATTTCGCTCCGGCACCAGAAGTTTCACATCAGGAAACTCCCCGCCCATTAGTGCCTCCCGGGACCCATCCGTCGACTGGTTGTCGACGACGATGACCTCGACAATGGTCTCTTCGCTTCCGTGCCGGAGAGACTCTAGACAACCGCGAAGGTAGTCTAGGCTGTTCCAGTTCACGATGATGATACTGAGGTCTGGCGCCCTACCGATTATCGCCATATCGAAGGCTTTCCAGCGATTCGGTTCCATTGCTGCTGTCGGACGTATCGCGCCAAGTCGCTATCGGTCCGGGCGTTACCCGTCAGAGCTGCAAGGCAATACCCCGTCACGAGCGCGACAGATCCGGTCAGGTACGGTCGCCGGAACAGTTGCCGCGCGCTTCGCAGCAGGAGGTAAAGCGGATGGTACCCGATCTGGTAACTCCACATCCCATTTTTCACCCCATTCTTCCACGCGCCGTTCGCGGCCCCGGTAGGGCGGTAGTGGAGGATTTCGATGTCCGGGAAAGTGCGCGTTTGCCAGCCAAGTTGGTTGGCTTTTACCTCATCCAACGTATCCCAGCCTTGCGCTGTCGAAATCCCCCCCATGGCCTCCCAGCAGTCCCGCCGATAGATCTTTGTTGCACCGCGAACGTGAAAGACTGGATGGCTTTCCCTCTCGAACCCGCCCGGAATTTTGTTGACGACACTGCCTCCACCAACCCCTAACATCGGATCGCGGGTGAACTCTTGCAGGCACCGCTCGAAGTAGTCAGCGGAAAAGCCGACATCGGCATCCAGCTTTACCACGAAGTCCCACGATTCGGCAAATTTGCTCCGGTGGAAGCCCTTGTGAAAGGCGATTATCTCTTTGGCATCGATGGCCCGATCTCCACGAACGCTGGTTTGGTCCCCGGTGAGAACGTGTATCGCGGTAATCCACGGATATTTCGCTGCCGCGGCATCGATCAGTGCGCCCGTCTCGTCGCTCGAGCCGTCGTTAACGATCACCCACTCCAGAGGAGCCATCGTCTGAGACGTCATGCTTCGGATCGTGTCCGGTAGGTATTCGGCCTCGTTCCTGGCCGGTGTGATTACGATATACCGATAATCCATAGGGAGCTCAGTACGAAGGCTCGTTGTTCCGCTTCCACCAGCGTCGCTGTAGGGCGCGCCGTAGCGTGCCCGCGATAGTCTTTACTTGAACGCTCAGCGGCTGTCGCAGCCACGCGGAGCGGAGCCGAAATCCGGGAAAGCGCGGCACTGGGATCCCCAGCATCCGCAAAGCCACCAGTCTGCCAAAAATCTCTCTCCGTCGTTGCAGCAGTCCCGGTTGGGCATCCAGTACCGCCTGTTCGCTCGAGCGCTCCAGGTACACGTACCCGGCCTGGTGGGCCTCCGCCAGCAGCCGCCTCCCTTTCTCCGTCCGAACGAGAATAATCGATCTTCCGGGATCTCCATTAATTTTGTACCGGTGCCAAGCATCGCCACAGGCAATGTCCGATAACCGCCCTAGCCCGTCAGGGCACAGGTTGCACCGCAACGGCCGGTAACCCGTGAGCCGGCCCCAGGACTCTTCGTAGGTTAGCTCGTGAAATCTGCCGCCTCGTTCCGCGGCTCGGAACAATCCGGGCCATCCCTGTCCTCGGTAATCGACCAACTCGACTTGCTCTGGCGCTCCGCCCATCTCGCGGATGAGGTTCTCTGTCCCGTGGGCCGCCGGAGTTCCCGCGCAGAAGAAACTCAAAATCACATCCAACTTCTCCCCCAGCGCGGCTCGGGAATCACGAAGCACGCTTGCCGCCGCGGCGTCACAGGGTTTGCCCACAAATACGCTGGGCCCCTCCGCCTGCTCAATCTGGCCCAATGCTTCGCAAGGGGAGGACGGTGCATAGCGGGATCCTGTGCGGCCCACTAAATCCTCGCGGTTTCGGCTCATCACCGTTCGGTTCGCCCACGGCTTCTCTGCATCTCTGCCGACGTGAAGCACCGCCTTGCAATTATTTCGCTCCAGACTAAACAGCGCCAGCGCGGTAAGTACCCCTCCCGACGAGCCACGGAATCGAAGCTCGTCGTCACACGCGTACCCCTCCCACACTTCCAACACCTGCCCTATCTCGCTCTCTGCTGTCATCCGCAGCCCGCTGGTCTCCGTTTTGCGAGCGTCGACCACGGCGCCGGGGCAGTACGATAGGTCATAAAAGGCCGCCTCGCCTTCAACCGCCTTCGGAAATGCCGGTCGATTTCCAACCGCCTCGATCTGCACCATCTGCGTTCCCGCGGGACCAGCGTAAGCGCAGGCACCGCATCCCGCGCACATTCCGGCGTCAACTACCTCTCCCAGGTTATTCAAGCTGCTAACATCCTCTTTCGGAGAGGGTTGACTCTGTAGGACCGGTCACTGTCATCCTTCGAACGGTGCCTTTTGCTTGGCCAGGAACTCTTCGATTTCGGCCGAAACCCGCTCCTGCTGCTCCGCAGTAATGTGGGGAAACATAGGCAGGGAAACGATCTCGGTCGCCACTGCTTCTGCAATGGGAAAATCCCCGGCTTTGTAGAAGTGACCTGTGTAGGCTACCTGCAAATGCAGCGGAATCGGGTAGTGGATCCCGGTGCCGATTTCTCTTTCTGCCAGATACTGCATCAGGCCGTCACGGTTCTTCGTGCGTATCACATAGAGGTGATAGACGGCCTTCGAATGCGCCGGCTCAAACGGAGTCAGCACATCAACGTCCGCAAGAAGTGCGTTGTAGCGCTCTGCCGCCTGTTGGCGCTGCTCGGTCCACAGCGGCATCCGCTTCAGTTTCACGCTCAACATTCCCGCTTGAATCGCATCCAGACGGCCGTTGTATCCCTCCACATCGTGGTAGTACTTCTTACGCTGTCCGTGGTCCCGATACATCCGGATTCGCGCCGCAAGCTCTTCGTCGGCGGTCGTCACCGCTCCGGCTTCGCCGCAGGCCCCCAGGTTTTTTCCCGGATAAAAGCTAAAACATCCCGCCACTCCGATGGATCCCGCCGTCAACCATCGGTTCTGCTTCGTGGAAAAGTACTTGGCCCCGTGCGCCTGCGCCGCGTCCTCAATAACCAGTAGGCCGTATTCATCGGCAATCTCCTGGATGGCGTCCATGTCCGCCATCTGACCGTAGATGTGGACCGGAACTACGGCCTTTACCCGCTCGCCCGTTGCGATGCAGGTCGTCGTCTTTGTCGCCGGGTCTATTCGGCATTTGGTCTGGAGGAACCGCCGCAGCGCAGAGGGACTCAGGTTGTAAGTCGCCTCGTCGATGTCAACGAACTGAACACGCGCTCCAGTCTGAGATATTGACTCCGTCGTGGCAATAAACGTGTGTGGCACGGTAATCACGATGTCGCCGCAACCGATACCCAATGCCAGATAAGTCAAGCGCAGCGCATCTGTACCGCTGCCAACCCCTACGCAGAGCTTGGCATCGCAGTAGGCCGCGAAGTCATCTTCAAAACGCTTCACCTCCGGCCCGCCAATGAAGTATCCGGTCCTGAGGGCGCGTTGTGCCGCTTCCAGCAGTTCCGCTTCTAGTTCCACGTGCGGCGTAATTAAGTCAAGAAATGGAATGTTTTCGGTAGTTGTCACAATGATCCTGGTTTCGAGAGGCTAAAGTGCACGGAGGATACGCGCCGGGTTTCCCGCGACGATCGTGTTGGCGGGTACGTTCTTGGTCACCACGCTACCTGCGCCGACAATCGCGTTTTCTCCCACGTCTACCCCCGCGAGGATCGTCGCCCCGGTTCCGATCGACGCTCCTTTCCTTACCGTCGTCGGCGTTACCGTCCAGTCCTTCTCGGTCTGCAGGGCGCCGCCCTCCGCCGTCGCACGCGGGTAAACATCGTTAATGAACATGACGCCGTGCCCGATGAACACGTTGTCCTCGATGGCCACTCCTTCGCAAACAAAAGAGTGGCTTGAGATCTTGCAGCGCCGCCCGATGCGCGCGTTCTTCTGCACTTCGACAAACGTACCCAGCTTCGTCTCGTCGCCAATCTCACATCCGTAGAGGTTCACGAACTGAGCCAGCTTGACGTTTTGGCCCAGCTTAACGTCGGGGGCCACACAGCGGAAATCATTCATAGCAGTACTGGCTCCCCAACCTTTCCGAGTGACAACTCGGCCGCCTCCAACATTTCGACGATCCGCAACCCTGCCTTACCATCGTTGAAAGGAGCAGTGCCACTGTTGATGCTCTGCGCAAAGTACCCCAGTTCGAGCTTCAGCGCTTCTGTCGCCTCGATCTTTGGAGACCACATATCCCCGGAACGGTAACTCACCAGGGCCTCGTACATGCCTTCGCCCGTGGTCATCGTCACGCCCTTGTCGTAGATCCGAATCTTCTCGTCTGCTTCCAAATCGTTCCACACCAGCATTCGCCGTTCCCCGCCGATCAACGTGGAGCGCAGCTTTACCGGAGACAGCCAGTTCACACACACATGGGCGATCACTTTTTCTGGATAGTACAACGTCAGGTAGGCCACGTTCGCCAGGTCGCTCAAGTGACTTTGTCCGGTCGCCACGATGGCGTCCGGCTTTTTGCCGATCAAATAGTCGATAATCGACAGGTCGTGCGGGGCCAGATCCCACAAGACATTCACGTCGTGCTGAAACAGGCCAAGATTCACGCGCGTCGAGTCGTAGTAATACAGTTTCCCGAGCGTGTCGTCATCCACCAAACTCTTGATTTTTCGCACCGCTCCGGTAAAGAGGAACGTATGGTCTACCATGATGATCAACCCGCGGCTTTCCGCGAGGTCCACGAGCTCTTTCGCCTGGTCGGAAGTCGCCGTGAATGGTTTCTCAACGAAAATATGTTTATTGTTCAGCAGAGCGGCTTTTGCTAAGTGGTAATGCGTCCACACTGGCGTTACGATCGCCACCGCGTCAATATCCGGCGCCTGCAGAACCATCTCAGCGTCTTTCGTCAGTCGCGCTTCGGGATAAGCCTTTCCGGCCCGAGCCAGATTCTTCTCGGACTTGTCGCAAACCGCTGCCAGTTCTAGGTCATCGTTAGCCTGAATGTTGCGGGCGATGTTCGGCCCCCAATACCCATAGCCAATTAGTCCACATCGTATCATGAGAGGGTTGGTATTTCCTTGTGAATTGAGTCGTTATATTGTCGCGCTATCTTGCGCCTGTCATTTTAAAAACCACGCCGATGGTTCGGATCAGTAACTTGATGTCGAACCAGAGACTAAATTCCCTCGCGTAGCGAATGTCCATCCGGACCATTTCGTTGAAACTAACCCGGCTACGCCCCTCGACTTGCCAGAGGCCGGTAATGCCTGGCTTGCACGCGATCAGACGTTCGAGGTGCCACGGAGTGTATCGGTCCACCTCATATGGAATCGGCGGGCGCGGCCCGACTAGCGACATGTCGCCAAGTAAGACGTTGATCAACTGCGGAAGCTCGTCCAAGCTCGTTTTACGGATAAACGCGCCGAACGGCGTAATTCGGGAATCGTTCACCAACTTGTAAACAGGATTGCCGTTCGCGCCTTCCCGGCCCTCGGTCGCCGCCTGCAACGCCATCAGATCCGCCACGAATTTCTCGTGGACGGAAGTGTCGTTGCCATGCTTCATCGATCGGAACTTCAGAAAGGTGAATTCCTTCCCATACTGCCCCACCCGCTTTTGACGGAATAGGACTGGCCCGGGTGAGCTCAACTTCACCCCCACCGCCAGAAGCAGAAAAAGCGGCGCCCCCATCAGCAGACCGAGCACACTGCCCACAATGTCGAGAAGCCGCTTCGCGAACAAGGCTCTCGCGGACTTAGGAAGTACGGAATGGCTGTCTTCGTAAATCTTCCGAGTTGCATCCAGTTCCTTGCGCCACTCCCCGGTCGGAAACGGTGCAAACGTGATGCGTTGCTCGTTCTTGGGACCATCCCAACCAGCCCGTCCCACCAGTTCGAGGTTGAGGTCCATGGGGCCCGGTTGCAGCAGCAGGACGTCAATATCGTGCTTGTCAACGCTTCGGTGGACGACTTCTCCCTCCGTTGCGTGGCGCGCGACTGAGTAGAAGATCGCCGTTCCCGGCCACTGGTCCATTTCGGCCCTTTTTTCCCAGTTGCGGTGCGTGGAAACAGCGTATCCCACGCCATCTCTCAAGTAGCGCAGGTGCTCCTCACGGAGCCGAGCGGCGAACTCGGCTGGCGTGAGCGGCTGGCCTAGACCAGTGGAAGCGGCAATCCTAGCGGCACACCACGAATTGTTCTGCTCGATTTCGTACTCGAAACCAAAGCCGGCGGCTTCCAGCTTCTTCTGAAAGACAGCATTGCAGCTCGATTGCTGCTCCTTCGCAATGTCAGTGAAAAGTACGGCAATGGTTTGTTCGGAGTCGTACCATCCGATGGAGTCCGTGCGGCGGATACTGAGGCGCAGCCGCTGCAGGCGCTGCGGCAATTCGTCAAGCGCCGGCGAACCGAGCCGTCGCGTTTTGGGAGATATGGTGACGACCGTGTAGCCACGCTTGCTCAGCATGGAGCGGCGCCGCTCGTATTCCTGCCGTCGCCGAAAGGATTCGGAGTCCTCCAAGGCCATTTGGTCGGCCTTCGGTATCGGCGTTCTTTTGATGAGGGAGACTGCGATCATAGTTTCACCACGATTCGGTGGGAGCATACCAGGGCGCTTTTCGAGGGGCCGGAACGCGGGCGGTTCCGGCTCGGGCGCTGGTTACTCCCTCCGCTGCGAACCCATCTCATTGGACTGAGACAGTCATTGGATCAGAGCTGCCGCGCTCGTTCTGGAACGTGACGGTGATGGATTCAATGGCCTGCACCAAGTCGGTCCCGGGCGTACCGTTGCCGCTAGAGGAGAGCTGCAGCGGAAGCGTGGCGACGAATTGCCCGCCATATCCCATTGAAGCCATGGAGTAAAACCAAAGCATCGACGGACCACTTAGGTCCTGCGTGTACTCCGCGTTAGCGATCTGGTAACCCGCCCGAGGCTTCACCCTGACGGTCAATTTCGTCAACGAACGGGTCGTTGTAATCCCGATTAACTCCAGGGAGAGACTGTTGGGGCTGCGTCCAGAAACACCGCCGCTCACCAACCTCGGCGCTGTTTGTGAGAAACCGATCCGCAGAGCCCTGGTGGAATCGGTAGTGATCGGGGTTCCGGCTGTTGTCGAAAAAGCGGCGGTGATCAAGAAATTTCCCGCTACGCTTCCCGTTTGAAACCGGATCTCCTGGATTCCGTTCGAGAAAGTCGCCCTCAGACTCCCGGCCGGGATCGTAAAAGTTACATTTCTGCCTCCTGTCGAGAACTGCGTGGACGGGTCAACCGCATAACCGTCCGACTCTACGGCCAGCGCCAGCGTTCCGCGCACGGATACGGGGTAGGCTTTGGACAGGACTAGGGCGATCCGAGGCTGTTCAAAAGCTTGCGTGGTTTGCGGGCCCTGGACCGTAAATTCCGGAAAGTCCGGCAACTGATCGGCGGCACCGTAGAGCGTAAACTGGTCCGTGTTGATCCGTAGGGTTCCCGTCGTCGCGCCGGGTGTGACCGGTTTGAACCTCAGGTTGAAACGGAAGGTCTCCCGCGGAGCGAGACTGAAAGGCAGCGGCGGAAAGCTCGCCACACTGAAGCCGCTCCCAGTAGCACCCGGGACCGAGACCGTGAGAATCGATGCCGCGCTAGTGCCGTTGTTAGTGACCGACACGATAATGTTGCTGGTCTCTTCGATCGTGCTGTTCGGGAACGTGATTGTTCCCCCGGCGCTGAGCGGCACTTCGCGGTCGCTTACAAAGTAGCGATACTGGAGCTGGCTGCCCTGCGCCTCGCCCCTTAGTTCAAAGGTGTCGCTGCCGATTCGCAACCGACCGAGCGCCACCCCAGGCTGTGTCGGGGCGAAGGATACGGTGAAGAACTGACTGGAGTCGGGAGACATCGTCAACGGGGTAAATGGAAGGTCAGCAATCGCCCAACCTGTCCCGGATACTGCGATGCTCGGGATGCTAATGTCGAACGGGCTTGTGTTCGTGAATTGGATCGTTGCGCTCGCCCGCTGACCCACCGGAGTGGCCGGCATCGAAACCAGGCTGTTCGGCGCGATCGCGGCAGGCGCATCGGTTCCGGTCTGAAACTGGTACTGCAGGTAGGACGCGATTGCTTCGCCGCGCAGAGTCACTTGATGGGTCTGTCCATTCCCGTACCGGACAGTGAGTACACCCTGCTGGGATCCATTGGTCCGCGGCTGGAAACGGACTTGAAAACGCAGGGCCGTTCCCGTCCCTAATGTAGCCGGCAGGAGCGAGCGATTGGTCATCGTAAAGGCGCCACCCGTGACTGCGATGGATGCAATTTCAACTGGCCCGGTCCCGCGATTCAGCAAAGTCATTTCTGCGGAGGTGGTGGAGTTGATCGGCGTTGGCGGGAAGGGCAAAACGCCATCCGTCATAGGCAACAAGTTGAAGTTGCCGTCCAGCGAGAAGCTGTAACCGAGATCAATGGAAGGAGCCAATCCGTTCATTCGGACCACAATGGCGCCCGTCCGCGCTACCTGCGTCTCCACGAGCGTTTCCGAGTACGCCCACGACAGCTGCGCCGAGGCTATCCCCGCCGTACTGGCCAAGAAGCGGACCGGGACAGCAACACTCTGCCCGGAGGCCAGCGTTGTATCTGCCGGAGTCGACGATCCATTCCGGAAGTCGGAAGAGCCAGCCAGACGTGGTGCGCCGGAGAAGCGTAGCACTCCGGGCCCGGCGTAGGTAACCGAGACCATAAAATCTACCGGCTGGCTCAGAGCCGGGGCGGTGACCGTTAGAGCGCCCCCGTTGGTCAGGCCGCTTGTGACCTCTCCCTGGGTGACGCTAAGAAAGATCTGCGAATAACTCGCCACATTGGCCAACACCAGGAGTAGGCCTAGTCGAAGGAATGCTCTCATTGCTCCCCTCCCACGAAAGGTACGAAAAAGACGTCGCCACGTGCGTCGTCGTAAAGCTGTACAGTCTCCGCCTTCGTGGTTCGAACACTCAACAAAAAGAGCGTCTCCCTGCCCAAAGGCCTTAGTTGCGTTACCGGGGCCTCCAAGGCGGCCACTTCCGTCAACGAACGGCTACTAGCGCCGTATAGGTAGAGTTTTCGGGTGTGCGGATTCGCAAGCAGGAGGTCGATTTGGTTCGACGACATCGCCAGGCGTGACACGCCCGTCAGCCGCTCCGGGTCCGTCGTGACCACAGACGGTTGCTCATCTCCCGTTCCGATCCGGTACAGCACCCCGCGCTCCCCATCAACCGCCCATAGTTCGGTCCCGTCGCTGCTGGACGAAAGTGCCTGACAGGATGCCATAGGCAGGAGCATCCGGCTCGTACCCTTTCGGGCGTCCGCCAGGTAGACACCTCTTCCGGCAACCGCGGCGAAGATCCGGCCGTCATTTGCCCCGGTGACGGCCGTAATCTCTCCATCCAATTCGAGAGTTTGTACGCCGTCCGATGTGATCGCCCCAGCCGCATCGATTTCAAGTCTTTGGGTGAGCTTGGCCCGGGTCCACACCAGCAAAGCCGTTCCCGATCCTGCACCCCAGAAGACCTCTTCCGGGTCCGCCACTTGAGATATCGGCGCCTCCTTCACCTGGCCTGCCGGCGTAAGAGACAGAATCTTTCCGCCTTTGCGATAGAATGCCGTTCTGCCGTTGGGTGCAACCGAAGCCCACTCCACCTCCTGGACGATTGCATCTCCCATGCGGGCTGCACCGATCAATCCGGCAATACTGCGCAGACTCTGTGTTGGCGGGTCATACACTAAGCCGCTGTCTGGCCCTCGAAACTGCACCAACTGGCCACTGCAGAGAGTAGCCGTCAACAGACTCAACATCAGCCGGCGACAGAGGGGATGCTGTAGCGGGTTCATCGCGCGCCTCCAATTCCGATCGGCGAAGGAATGATCGTGATGGAGGGCTGGCCGCCCGTTCCGTTCCGCTGAACCAGCCACGTGCTGACAGCCGCCGCGCCTCCGGCAGCAGCCCACACTCTCCAGTCCCGAAACCACGGACGCTTGCTGATTTTCGTCACCGGCGAACCCAAATTAGGATCGTTGTACTGAACGATCGACGCTTCGGCGGCCCCCCTCGGCCATTTTGCTTGCACCTGGATAGTGAAACGTCCGGCCTGGTTGTTCGGCGTGAATCGCGCCGTCGCCTGCCCCACGCGGTCTGTCTTCGTCGTCGCGATCGGGGCAAGCCCAAATAGACCCCCGGCGCCCGTCGCTGGCGCCCGAAAGACAACCTCTGCGTCCGCTATGGGACGGCCGTCGACGCTGAGCAACTGGATCACGGGACTGATCGCCGTCTTGGCCGTAATACTGTTGCGAACCCCCTGCCCTTCCAGGATCAAGATGCGCCCGGTCGCTACGCTATCTTGGCTATTACTTGGTGCCGGCGCTAACTGCCCGTTGTAGTTCTGCGGTTCGTTCGTCACCTGCGCCCGCAGCACACTAGCGCCGGCGAGGATCGGTAACAACACAAGCAGTCCAAGCATGCTGCCGTTCGGTGTTTGTCTCATGGTTTTCTCCTATGGCTGTAGGTCTTATTTCCTTCTGCGTTCCGGCTAGAACTGCCGCGACAGCCCCAGGAAGATGAAGGCGAGATAGTTGCCGAACCCGCCTTGTCCGGGGGCAAGAAGTGCCAGCTTCGAAGACGGAACAAACACGACGTCGTCAGCTTGAAGCAGCATGTCCGGTTGGCCGCCCTGTAAAACCTGCTTCATATCCACTGGAATTTCCGCGCGCCGGTCGGTGCCCGAAATCAGGCGCAACACCCGGACGCGATCCTTCACGGAAAGGGGCGCGATCCCGCCCGCCTCAGCCAGCGCCTGGGACAAATAAATCGTCGATCGTTCGCCCAACTCGATGCTCCTCGGTGTGCCCACGTTTCCCAGAACGTAGACCCGGTCGGCGCGCTCAGCGGTCACGATGTCGTAAGGCGCCAGGGCGATGTCGTCTTCCGGGCGGATGGCGAAGGCTCCATCCGCAATGGGGATCTGCAGCGTGCTCGTTTTCCGCACTGGATCCACCACGCCACCCGGCAAGGTCACCGTCGAGTAGTCGCTGCGGCGCGTGATGGTGATCTTTCTAGCAGTGTTCGGTGTCACTCCCCCCACCCAACCTAAGAGCTCGAGCAACGTTCGATTTCCCGATAGCGGATACATGCCCGGCTGGCGGAATGAGCCAACGAAAAACACGGGTTGGTTTCGGGTCATGAGCGGAATCACGGTTACTTGGGGATTTCGAATGGTCTCTTTCAACTTTCCGATCAACAGATCTTCCAGATCTCGTACCTTGAGCCCCCCGGCTTGCACCAAACCTACGATTGGCAGCTCGAGCGATCCGTTCTGACCGAGGCGAAAAGTGCGATCGTTCAACTCGGGCACCAGCGGTGCCTTGATCGTGACTTGGTCTTCCGGACCGAGCACATAATTGGGTGTGGTTAGGTCGATCGAAGCGGGATAGTCTTGGCTGCGAGGCGGGGGCGTTTGACCCGGCAGCAGGCTCACCGAAGCGAGCAGGGGGAGAAGAAGGCGGACGGTACGGAGGGAGAAGTTCATGAAGTTTGTACCTCGGAAAGGCTGGAGGATTGGGTATGGGACTGAGGGTGTGCCAGCTGATAGGCGGCGATCTGGAAAAAGAGACCGCGGACTGCGGAAATGGCGGCCTTTAGCGGTGCCTGCGTTTGCTGATCGCGATTGACCACGCCTCGCCCTGCATAAGGTCTCGCTGCGGGAAGATGAATCGGCCGTGGGAACAGAGAAAGTGTGCCCGAGCGTCCGCTGTCGCAAGATGCCCTTACTTCGGAAAGGTAGCCAAGAAGTCAGCCGGGACAGGGAAAAAAGATTGGTTCCCCCGCCCGGCTCTCCTTGCTGGTGGGAAACCGGCCCTGGTTGGAACCGGTCTCCCAAGCCAGGTTAAAGTAGCGAGGAAATGCCTACGCTACGGAGTTAGCCTTCCGGCGCTTGAGGCCGAAAAGCAGGAGCCCGCCGAGCATCAGGGAGAGCGCCGTCATTTCGTGCGCCTCCGGCAGGCTAACCGACGCGAACTCAACCCGGAGGCCGGAGGGCGTCTGGTTGGGTCCGCTCAGATTGTTCATAATGGTGAAAGTCAACGTGTTGACACCCGTCTGAAATCCACTGTTGATGGTGAACGGAGTCCAGGTACCGAAGTCACTGGAGCCGGTGGTCGAGATTACGTTCCCGTTGATCTCCAGCATGCCGCCATTGTCAGACGCCCATTGGCCCGTAATTTCTTTGGCCTGAGTAGCGCTGGCCAAGTTGAACGTCTGCGTGTAGACGTACATACCAGCCGGATCGGTCATTCCAGCATTCAGATTGTTGGGGGTGATCCACCGAGAGGTCGTGTTGTTTCCCAGCCAGCCAACAGGAACTCCCGTTCCCGGCTTAGTTACCGCGACCGTCTGGAGGGAACTTCCTGCCGGTCCGCTAATCAGCTGGTAGGGTGGATTGAAAAAGTTATCACTGATTGTGCCAGAGTTGACCACGCTGCATCCGGCAGTCAGCGTTACGGTGCCGATACAACCGACGCCGCTGACGCCGGTGTTGGTCAGTTTGGCATTACTCACTGGAATCGCGTAAGCGGCCGCCGCCAGAAAGGCGGAGACGGCTAAGGCTCGAATTGATTTCATTGTCGTATACCTTGTGTGCTCGGCCAGGGTCAGGGAACTGGCGGGTGAATAACTTGAGGCGATCACCGGTACATCGAGATTCGCCTGCAATCTCACGGTTGTCGCTCAAAACAAAAATCTGGCCGGCTTGCATGCAAGTAGGCCAGATTTCCCCAGCATGGAGAAGCTGTATGAACCAGAGGCGCCATCGTCCGCCCGCTGAGCGGTTCCGGAAAACTTGGGCTCCGGTTGGCGGTCTGCCGCCGGCGATGTGGTGGTATCGCGGGGCTTCGCTTCTGGTGGCTTATTCGTAGTCGTCCCGCAGGCTGGCGCCGGGCGACATCTACGCGCTCCGAGTTGCGTTTCCCTAAGAGGACGGCCGGGGAAGACGCGAACTCGGCTTTAAGGCAACGGCGTTCGGGGGCGATACCGCTTCCCCCGTCAAACCCGCCTTACGGACCACGGCTCTCGCAAACCGGAGCAGCGTTTCGTTCCGGCACAGCACTTGGTCGCGGAACTCGGAACTGAATCGCCTCATCAGCACGCCGCACTCGTAACGGAGACCGGGACGCCGGAAAACGTGAGTTTGTGCCGCCGGTGCGAGCTCAACCTCAATGCGGAGCGTGCGGGGGGCCCCCTGTACCGTAATTTCGAACTGAAGGAGGGGATCTACAATCCGGAACGGCACCGGACGGCCGTCCACCAGCACCCGCGAGACTCGGCTAGGATCTGGCTCATGCTTTCGGAACCGGAGTAGGGAGATCGACTGATCTTCCACCGCAAACTGGAAACTCCGCGTGAAGAACCGAACGTCGGCGACTGACCGGGAGGGCTTCCGGACGAGACAGGCCTCTTCGACGATCTCTTGCAGCGGAAGAAAGGCCAGGCTAGGCTCTCGCCGGCGAAGTGCTGCGATGCATTGCTCCGTAGCCCCATATCCATTCTTGAAGTACTGATGGTGTTCGACCAGCAGTAGGGGCCGCCCGAGAAATAGCGCCAGGGCGCACTGGAATTGCTGATCGGGATACTGCCGCGGAAAAATCGGAAACCCGCCCCATCGGGTCACGGCTGGAAGCAGCAGGTTGCCAAGGAGGATGGCGGCGCCTTCATTTCCCCAAGGAAAATAAGCGCTATTGGCCGCCGCAAGATAACCGTTCTGCTCGAGTGCTTCAACGGCGCCCGTTGAGAACTTTCCCTGTGGAAACACCATGATCGGCTCGAACCGTGCTCCGGTGCGTGCCTCGTGGCGGAACATCCGCTTCATCGCCAGCTTTGCTTTTCGTGCCAGAACCGACTCGTCACCTTCGGCAAACTCCTGATTGGTGTGGTCACACCCGTGGATGCACAGCGACAGGCGGGGGTTCTTCAGCAGCAATCGCTTAACGGCCGCTTTCGACGTGCGCCAAAAGTTCCACGGTATAAAGGCAATCGTGGTTGCGTAATCCGCCCGTGCCATCGACGCCTGAAGTTCAGCGTAGTTCAGATAGCCATACTGATCAGAGAGGACCGGATCATCGATGATCAGCCGCGCAACAGGCTTCTTGCTGTGCCAGGTGCGCGGTCCGAAACTGGCTTTGAGAAACATCAGGACCGGAATGACCCGATCGTAGTAGCAGTCAAGATCTCGCGGATCGACAATCGGGGTGTCAATATCCGCGATTTTCGCGCCGCCAAGCAAACAAAGTTTCGGCTGTTTGGTCACCGCCTGGATGAAGATCGGTCGGCCGTTCGTTCGCGCGATATCCACGAATTCGGACCCGCCCTGCGTCCTTTCGAAAACGGCGACCGCTCTGCTCTGGGGGCTTACAAACTCAGTTCCTGCCAACTGCCGGCTCAACTCCTGTCCTTCGACTGGAAACGAGACGATCGCCTTGCCGGGTTCCTCGGTTCTTGATACTCGTACCAGACAGCCGGTTAGCCACGACACAGCGCTCCCTTCGCGTTCGGTTCCTTCAAAGCCAAAAAACAACAGCTGGCATCGAACTTCCCGTGGACTGAGTGGATGGGGTCCGGACGCCCCCGCATTTTCATGCCAATACGTTAACGCGTCGGCGGTCATAGCCACGGTCGAATCGGCGTCCGTGAAAAGCCCCACCGGAACTCTTGCCATGCCGATGTCGTCCAGTGCCACTGCCTGAGACGGAACGCCACTCCACTCGGCCAGCTTGGACAATCGCGCGCCAGCATTGGCCGTTCGGGTGGTGTGGAAGATCGTCAGAGCGCACATTCCAATTCGGCGAGAGCTCTTGTAGGCTGCTGAATCTGAATCCACAACGGACACCGGTAGCGTTCGAGCTGTTGGTGCCCAGGCTGGCAAATCAGTTCGCGCGGCCGTCGCTAGAGACGAACGATCTTCTCCGAACGGCGGTGGCGCATGGCGTTGCGCGTGTCAACAATCAACTTCGCGCTCTCCAGCAGGCGATCATAATCAAATGCGTCATGGTCAGTGACGATCACAACGCAGTCGGCAGCCTCGCTCGCCGCGCTCGGATCCACCGCCTGCAGCGCAATTCCTTCATGCCAGAGTTCGGCAACATAAGGGTCGCTGTAGCTCAAGAGCGCACCTTTCGTGTGCAACAGGTGAACCACATCTAACGCCGGCGATTCCCGAACATCGTCGATGTTCTTCTTGTACGAAACGCCCATGATGTGAATCGTTGAGCCCTTGATCGCTTTTCCTTCCCGATTGAGGGCATCTTGCACCGTGTTCACCACGTAGCGAGGCATCTCGGCATTGATCTGTCCCGCGAGTTCGATAAACCGCGCCTCGGTGCCGGCCTGCTTCGATTTCCAGCTCAGATAAAAAGGATCAATCGGGATGCAATGTCCCCCCAGGCCCGGTCCAGGGTAAAAGGGCATAAATCCGAACGGCTTCGTCGCGGCCGCGTCTATCACTTCCCAGACGTTGATCCCCATGCGCCCGCACATGATCGCCAACTCATTCACCATTCCGATGTTGATCATGCGAAACGTGTTCTCAAGCAGCTTGACCATCTCGGCAACGCGAGTGGAGCTGACGGGTACCACTCGGTCGAGCGCCTGTTCGTAGAACAACCGCCCCAGCGCGGTACAGGCGTCCGTCACGCCACCGACTACTTTCGGGATATTCCGTGTCTGAAACATTGTATTGCCCGGATCGATTCGCTCCGGGGAAAAGCACAGGAAAAAATCCTCTCCGCACCGCAAACCGCCACGCTCAAGGATCGGCAGCAGAAGCTCTTCCGTCGTCCCTGGGTACGTCGTCGATTCCAGGATGACTAGCATGCCAGGGTGCAGGTGCTTGCTGATCTCTTCCGTCGCCGCCACCACATAGGACATGTCCGGGTCTTTGGTCTTTCGCAATGGCGTTGGAACACAAATATTTATCGTGTCCACAGCGGCAATTTCGGAAAAGTCGGTCGTCGCCCGGAGTCTCCCCGCCGCGACTAGGGAAGCAGACTTGGCGGAGGAGACGTCTTGGATGTAAGATTCGCCCCGGTTGATTGTCGCTACCTTTTCCGCCGAAATGTCGAAGCCAATGACAGTGCATCCACTCGCCGCATACTCCACAGCAAGAGGGAAGCCGACGTAGCCTAAACCGACAACACCGCTCGTTTGCTCGTGTTGCGTGATTTTCCGCGCGAGTTGCTGCAGGTGATTCATCGTTCCTTGTTCTGGCTTCGTACTTTCCGCGTTAACGATCATGTTTTCCTCGGATTTCTTGCAGTAACGGGCAAAGACAGCTCCCCACAACCACCCCAGCCGTGTTGGCGACCGCGTCCTCCCAGCACGCCGTCCTGGTCGCGGTCAAGGATTGGGCGACTTCCAGAACAACGCCGAATGCGACGAGGCTAATGGCGATTTCAACGGCCTTCGTCCGCCCCCAGGTAGTCGCGTGGGGCAGAAACCGAAGATAAACGAAAATGCTGAAGTGCAAAGCAAGATCGGACTGCGGGTGTAGGCTGGTCAGGTCGTCTGCAAGGTCTGATAACGGCCGTAGCATTAGGACCACGGCGATTGCTAGACTCGCCGCCCATATCCAGGCGATGATTCGGTTGGACAGTTCCGTGGTCATGGCTTCACTCCGGTGTCTGTCGTTTTCTTGCTCCCAGCATGCAGCCGGAAATAGGCATGACCAGAGCGTTTGGCCTGCAGAGGCAACCACAACAACAGCCCGGCGGCTTTTTCTGAATGGACAATGAGTTCCCTTTTGTCAGGCTATCTATCGGGATCCGTAGTTCTTTTCGTAGAAGTCACGGTAGGCGCCGCTTCGAACATTTGCAGTCCACGCGGCGTTGTCTCTGTACCACTGCACCGTCTCCGCCAGCCCGGCCTCGAACTCGTGTTGCGGCTTCCACCCCGTCTCCAACTCCAGCTTTTCGCTGGTAATGGCATATCGCAGGTCGTGCCCGGGCCTGTCGGATACATAGCGGATTAGAGACTCTGGCTGGTCCGTCGCCGCGAGGATCCGCCTCACCACTTCCAGATTCGGCAAGGAGCGGCTTCCGCCGATGTTGTAGATCTGCCCCGCCCTTCCCCGCTCCAGAACTGCCATGATCGCCCGACAGTGGTCGTCAACATACAACCAGTCACGAACCTGCAGGCCGTTTCCGTATACCGGTAACGGCTTGGCTTCTAGCGCGTTAGCGATCATCAGCGGGATCAGCTTTTCAGGAAACTGATGAGGACCATAGTTGTTCGACGCCCTGGTCACGCTTACGTTCATCTTGAACGTTGTGAAGTATGACAGCGCCAACAGATCGCTGCCGGCCTTGGCCGCCGAGTACGGGCTGCTCGGCCGCAGCGGGTAGTTCTCATCCGCCTCATGTGGTTCTTCGATGGAACCGTATACCTCGTCCGTCGAGACGTGTACAAAACGCTCGGTCTTGTGTCGGCGCGCGGCTTCGAGCAAGGTGAAGGTTCCGTTCAGGTTCGTCCGGATTACCGGTTCCGGCGAGAGAATGGAACGGTCCACGTGCGACTCCGCCGCGAAGTGCACCACCGCCTCCGGCCGCACCGCTGCGAACACAGCTTCCATTGCCGTGGCGTCGGCCACGTCCGCCCTTATAAAGGTGTAGCGGATGTCATCAGAAACCGAAGCGACATTCTCCAAGTTGCCCGCGTAAGTGAGGGCGTCGACGTTCGCGATCTGGAGATCATTCGCCTCCGCAAGCGCCAAACGGATAAAGGCGGAACCGATGAATCCGGCGCCTCCAGTAACGAGGATTCTCATTTGTGCTGCAACTCCCAATCGTAGTGAATACCGGCGTCATTGTAGGCAATGCGGCCTTCGTCGGCGGGATTGTAGACTCGGTCAGTCACGTAGACTAGCATCCCGGGTTCTCGGCTGATCACTTTATAGCCGTGCCCAACCCCCGGGGGAATCAGGATCTGCCAGGGGCGCAGCGCTCCCACGTAAAGGGTGTTCCGCCGGCCAAAGCAAGGTGAATCCGGCCGCAAATCGACAAGCGCCACCTGAAACATCCCTGCCGCTGGACACCAGTAGTCGGTCTGAAATCGGTGGATGTGGAACGCCTTGATCGTTCCCGGCAGGGACAGGGCCGCAGACACTTGCGTCGATCCCGGCGGAAAGTTCGCCACGCCCCCTTGGCCCGTCCGGGCCACTTCCAGAAAATAACCGCGGTCATCCGGCCACAACGCGTACGGAACAACCTGCACTCCGGGAATGAGATGCTCAGACCCAGGCTTCAAGATAACGTCCCCGATGCCGCACTTCTGGTTAAGCGGTATACCGTGTTCCACCGCCCCACTCACGCTGCATTCTCCCGAGTCGTTGCTACCAGATTGTTGGCGCGGAGCAGAGAGTCAAACGTCCCGGCATCCGTCCACCAGCCGTCCAGGTGGGCAAAGCTCATCGTCCCTTCAGCGATGTACGCATTGTTAACGTCGGTGATTTCTAGCTCTCCGCGGTCAGAGCGCTTCAGTTTCTGCACCTTGTCGAACACCGTCTCGTCATACAAGTAAATGCCGGTCACCGCAAGGTTAGATTTCGGCTGCTTCGGCTTCTCCTCGATGCCCAGAATACGGCCACCTTCGATTTCGGCCACACCGAACCGTTCCGCGTCCGGAACCTCTTTCAACAGGATTTTCGCTCCGGCGGGCTGATGGCGGAACTCCTCGACGGCGGTGCGGATCGACCCTTTAATAATGTTGTCGCCAAGGATCACGCACAGCCTATGCCCGGCGCCGAAATGGTGGGCAAGACCAAGAGCTTCCGCAATTCCGCCTTCCCCCTCTTGATAAGTGTAATCGAGGTGAATGTTACCAAACTCCTTCCCGTTGGCCAGAAGCCGGAGAAAGTCGCCCGCATTCCGTCCCCCGGTCACGATTAGAATGTCGTCAATTCCAGCATCCACAAGCGTCTGAATCGGGTAGTAGATCATCGGCTTGTCATAGATCGGCAGCAGATGCTTGTTCGTGATCTTCGTTAGGGGGAAGAGGCGGCTTCCTGTGCCGCCGGCTAATACAATGCCCTTCATGGCCATTTCAATTTGTCCCGCCATGTTGTGAGCAGGGCTCAATGCGAACCTCCAGTCACAACAAAGCCTTTGTATTTAATATTTTTGGTCGTTTCAACTACGTTGGCTCGTCAACTGACCAACGACCAAGTCGGCAGCCCGCACACTGACATTCTCTTTCCCCACCTTCCGTGAGGAACGAATCTTCTTTTCCCGATAGACTTCTTGCTCGTATCGCATTGCCGAGTGCCCCGAACTGCGCATCAGGTTGCCTCGAAACATTCGATAAGACAGCTTCCGCTTGCGCCGTCCAACGGCTGCTTGGCTACCTTCGCACCTGCCCCCCCCCCAACGGAGCTGCCAAGGCGACCACATTTATCTGTGTAAGGCCCGATGGGAACGCTACTTCCACTTCGTTGGCGGGAGTCTTCCGACGCTTATCCTCAACTCAGCCTCGCCGGAACGCGTGGTCCCCTATCGGTTCCAGGGCCGCGGTCCGTCTCTCAGACTACCGGTGGGTCGACTTCGCGTAGAGACGACATTGCCGAACGGGTGGCCGCTCTACGCGCCGTCCACCGCAGCGCCCATGGGCATCCATCGCTCTGCGCCGTAGCGCTGGTTACCGAAGGAACCAGAACACGGTCGTGAAACATCGCCCTGCGGCTTCCGCTCCCGCTAGGGTCACCCGTAAAAAAACTTGGCGCGAGGGATAGAATCTGAACCACTTGCGCCAAGTGCGAGGGGCTTGCCGTTAGACCCAACCCGCGAAACTAAATCACTTCCGAAGTCGGCAAAAGACTCAATTCGGTCTCGGACAGATCAACCTTAGTGGCAATCTGCCGTCCCAAAATTGGCAAGCGCACCGTGAAGTAATGGAGGGCATTTCGCTCCACAACCTCGCCAACACACCCTGCCAGCGGTCCGCTTAGAATCCGCACTCCCTGTCCGGGCTGCAGTTGTTCCCACGACTCCGGATCGAGTGCCCGCTCTGAGATCCGTCGCAACGACTCTACTTCGTTGTCCTGCAACCAAGCCGGCGCCCCGCCGAATCGCAAAAACTGATGCACACGGGGCAACCGAACGACTTGGCCCCGAGCCTCAGCATCCGTCTGAGCGATTACATATCCAGGAAGCAGAGCACGACGTTTAATGACCTTCCGGTCGGCCCACTGTCTTACCTCGGTTCGATACGGCACGAGCGCCTTAACATCTCGCAAGCATTCCAGACTGCGCTGAACGCTTACTTCATAACCGGGCTGCACAAGAATGATAAACCAGCGAGGACCTTCTAAATCGCTTTTAGGCAAAGCTGCCGCCCTGATCCGCACATCGCAAACCTCATATCAAATTCATTGTTGTGTAGTGAGCCCACGCCAGCACCGAGTCGCTCACCTTACTCAGTGCACTAGGTTCCTTGAAAGGTACAGCTTATTATGACAGCCAGTCGGTCTAGCCGCAATAGCTATAGTTTGGAAGAAAAGTGACTACGGTTGACAGCCGGCTCCCAATCACGCAGAAGATACCCCTTAATGCGTTGATTCCACACCGGTTACGAAAACGCGCATGTGCCACTGGAGGGCCCCGGACATCGGCTTTCGCATAGCCCAGAAGGGAGTTAACGGTTAACGCATTGTCAGTTCATGGAGCAGGTTTAATCTAGTCTAGAGAGTTACATCACCATAGGGTCTCCTCGCCACTCTTATTGATCTAGGTAGCTACTGTTGTGCGATTATCGCCTACTGATTAATTACTGATTAATACAGGATCGGGAGCATGGCGATCGGTACTTACCCCGCAGTTGCCTCAAGCTGCAATGGACTTGAGCAGGGATGCCACTCTATCCGGTACGGCGGCGTTGAGCGGACCAAACGCGGTATTGAAGGTCCAGACGGAAATCAAAAGCGAAACGATTCCTCACGGGTACCCCCATTCGCATACGGAATTCTCGTGAAACGTGCGTAGACTGAACATGCAACAGCCCATTGCCCTTGAAAATCCTGCGTCATTTGGCCCATACCTCACCCGGAAAACCGCCTCAACGGCCACTCCGGTCTAATGTTTCAATGATTCTTTCAACCGCGCAGACGAAGGCGGAGAGCTCCGGCGCGATTTGGGAAATTGATGCAACCGGATTCCCGGCCCAGCTCACCGAGAAGGAACGACCGAAAAGGACGGATTTTTCTTCCCCCGCGAGAAGGTAAGCGGTCAACAGCAGAGAGTCGTCTAGTTCAACAATTGTGTGCTTGACCTCGAAGTCACATGGCATACCTGCACCGTCCTTCATGCCGTCCCGCAATCTTCGCGTCGGCTCTGACGGAGGTGTCACCCGCCGCGCCCAGCCCGCATGCTCGCTCTGAAGGCGGTGGACAGCGCTCGCGACTGAACTGAGGTCACTCCCGCGCGCCAAAACCGTTGGATGTGCGACATGACAACGCGGAATTGTCAGGCGCAAGCGACCTGAAGTCGCCTCAGCGATTTTGCCGAGTCGGTTGTGGGCTGGATTACAATCAAACACCGCCCGGTACGATCCCGGCGGTATCCAGAGCCATGGCCCCGTATGATTGGAATCGCCGGCGTAATGGGCCT
Source organism: Acidobacteriaceae bacterium (assembly GCA_020247055.1). Classification (GTDB taxonomy): domain Bacteria; phylum Acidobacteriota; class Terriglobia; order Bryobacterales; family Bryobacteraceae. Next base: position 40,366 of record JADCJL010000198.1, read on the forward strand.
GGAGGACCTCTCGGAGTTTGTGCGCCTGGGTCCTCACAAGCGTTGTCATTCGGGGATCGAAATCATCACCCTTCCCGAAAACAAGAGTCGCAATTGTGTACTCCTTAAGGGAAGCTGCTTGATCATCGAGCGTCGCCTCGACTACAAATCGAAGCATCTTCTGCAGCGCCTTCTTTTTCATCAGAGCGCCACGGCTGAGACGATCAAGTTCCTTCAAGATGGCTTCGCGGCTAAACGGCACTGCAGACAGCCCACCGCCGGTTTCAGGAAGCCGTTCCTCGCCATTGATGTTGCTTAGCATCTTCTTTATCCGGGCTCACAAAGATCGACCAACACAACAGTGAGGGGCTATCCTGCGGGCCAATCTGGGGCACCGCGGTGCAAGGATAACGGCCTCGGCTCGGACTGACCACGCCAGCCGGGACGACGGCATCGAAGTACCCGGATCGTTCGATCGACGTCCCGGCTGGATGCGGAAAAAAGATGCGTCAGTCGTAGGCCAGAACTCCGAGGTAGAGATCAACTGCAGCCGATCGCCAAACCAGCGAACCTGTCGATCAGCCGAGTGATTCACAGCTAGAGTTTGCCACGGAGCTGGTATGTATGTATTCAGGATATATACCCAATTCGTAGCACCCTTTTCCTGAATCATTTCTACCGGAACCCACACTGGGTCGTACGGTTTTGCTGGTGTCCAGGCATTCCTGGTGTGACGATTTCGGTATCGCATCTGCCCTCATGGAGCGAGGCCAATTGTCCGTGAAGGGTCAAGCCGCCGAGTCGCCCCGCGGAAGAGTTAACCTGAACAGAGCAGAATAAAGGTAAGCGTCCGGCTGCGACCGTCTTGCGCCACGCACCGTTTTTGAATTATCTCTTCGGCAGGTGTCCACCTCACCGCGAAGTGGACACTTGGCGAAGGATCACTCTTGGCCTTACTCCGCGTCCGCCTTCCGCGGCAGGTC
>JADCJL010000199.1 GCA_020247055.1 Acidobacteriaceae bacterium
ATCCCCAGCGGCACCACCCGCACCTTCTCCGCCGGAATGCCCAGATATCCCGTCATGTACCCGGCGTAGTACTCGCTCGTCGCCACAAACGCGTCCACATGGCGGATCTGTTGCCGGATCAACTCCAAACTCCGGCTCCGCCACGGCTCCTCAAGCCCGTCCAGAAACAGGTCCTCGCCCTGCAGCGTGCACACCACCGGCGTCCCCGTCACCCGCTTCATCGGCTCGGCCAGCGCAATCAACAGCGTAAACGGCAGGCTGATCACATCCGGCCGGCTCTCGGTCGCAAGCCACTCCGTCAGCTTGTCGAACTCTTTCCGGATCGGCCCCCGCTCCCCCTCAAGCATCGACACCGTCATCTCGCCCAGAAACTTCGGGTCCACCCCCACCGACCGCTGCGACGCCATCCGCAGCGCCGCTTCCGAATCCCACAACTTATCCAAAAACCGCGGAGTATGCCGGAACAGCGCCGATTTCTGCTGCAGATACACGCTGATCCCGCCAAAGAAAACCCGGTTCAGGCTGTGGTTCACCTCATCGGTCAGCGTGGGCGTGTAGACTGGCGTCAGCACTACATCATGCCCCGCCTCCCGCAACGCCCCCGCCAGCGCGTTGTCCCGCATGCAGGAGCCGCAGTACATATTGGCGGCTCCCGCGGTAATGTAAACGATCTTCACTAGCCCACCAGTTCAGGCACCGCTTGAAACGCCCGGCGCGAGTACAGATGGTCGAACAGATTCCCCTCGTGCGGCTGATCCCACGAAATCTTCATCGTCGAAATCGGCCCCAGATTCAGCCGCCCGATGTGCGGATTCGCAAGCAGCCGCTGGTGCAGCCGCTTGTCGTTGGTCAACGCCGTGCAAACCAGCGTCGGTCCCAGACACTCCGGCAGATCGTGCGGTTCCACCTGCACCACGCTCACGTGCGGATAGCCGAACTCCCGGTTGGCCAGCGAGTGCTCCTTCGACGGCACGTGGATCACCGACGGCAGCAGATACGTGCACCCGTCCCATTCGGCCACTCGCCCGCTCCCGCGCACCTTCGCGCACAAGTCCTCGGCCCCGCCGTCGAGTTCGGAATCCACCATCGCGCTGATCCGCTTGGCCACGTCCGGATTCGCCAGCGGCGCCACGGCCGCGTTCGGGTCGTCCTCGGCCGTCGGCTTGATCCGCGCCAGCCGCTCGGCCAGTGCCTCGGCCAGCGCCCGCCCGTCACCCGTTGTCCAGATGCTCGAACAGTTCACGCACGACCGGCCCGAGTTGTTCGACACCGAATCCACCATCAGATCGAGATACTTCTCCCAACCCGCCGCCCCGTCGTCGGCCAGAATGATCTTCGAATAGCCCGGCCCGTGAATCTCAATCCGCGGATCCCCGCTCCACGCCTTGGCCGCCGCCACGTCGCCGAACAGCATCCCGCGCCCCGTACCCCGCAGAATCTCGCCGCCGCCCGCGTGGCTCGTCGGATAGTATCCGAACACCTCGGCCGGCACCCCGGCCTTCACGTAGGCTTGAATAATCCGGTACGGCGTCCACAGCTCCGAACTCCCCGGCTTCAGAATCAGCGGCGTCTTCAACGCAATCGCCGGCGCCCACAACGAATGCACCCCCGGCGAGTTCGACGGCAGAATCACCCCCATCGAATCCCCCCGCGGGAAGAAGCTCAGCGCCCGGCCGTCAATATCGCCCACGCCGCTGTCGAGCATGTCCAGATTCGGCAGCCGCGTCAGACCCATCAACACGGTCTCCATCGACGCGAGCACCCCCGCAATCTTGGCCATGTTCCGCCGCACCATCACCCACGGCAAACCCGTCGTCGCCGATACGGCCTCCACGAACTCCTGCGGCGACTGCGCGCTGTCGCCGAGCGGCAGCGTGTCGTTCAAGAAGTAGCCCGAGGCCTTGCCCGCCATCGCAATCAACTCGCGCGTCGTGAAGCCCTGCAGAATCGCCGCCGCCTCGTGCTGCCGCGCCAGATCCCGCCGGATCAGCCCCGCGTTGGCTTGGCTCGCTTCAACAAACGGCTGCCGCGTCCGGTAGTGCACCGCCGTCGCCGTGTCCACGCTCCGGTACGGCTTGCCGTACCGCAATATCGGTAAGTGCAGCATGGCTTAGTAAACCCCCTCCACCACCGACTTCTGGAACCGCGAAAACGGCCGCACGTTCCGCACCCCGTCCCACGGATACTGGTCGCACGGCGCCTCCCGCTCGCACTCATCGCGCTCTAAAAACCGCGGAATGAAGGTCTCCTTGGTCAACGTCGTCAGCCGCACCCGGCCCGTCTCCCCGTAGCCCACAATCTTGGTGGCGTCATCGAAGTCCACCACCTCCAGCACCGCCCGCGGCACCGGCGGATAGTAAATAATCGCCCAGTTGTCCTCCGGTTCCGGCGCCTTATGCGTCGCCAGACCCATCAGCGTGTTGCCGTAAGTCGGCGCGAAGTAGATGTTCGGCCCGAGCAGCTCCTCCACCGCGAACCGGTGGAACTGCGGCGTCATCTCCGTCCCCCCGCAGAAGACGCCCTTGATCCCGGCCTTCTCAAGGTTGATCTTCTCGCACAACGCCTCGAGCAGCTTCGGCGTCGTGAACATGCACTTCACCTCATGCGCCCGCAGAATCGTCAGCGCCTGGTCAATGCAGTGCTGCTTGTACAGCTCAGCCTCCTGGATCTGCCCGCGCTTGATCAGCTTGATCACCCACCGCGGATCCAGGTCCACCGAAAACGCAATCCCGCCCCGGTGCTGCGCCAGATGCTCCACGGCCAGCCGCAGCCGCCGCGGACCGCTCGGCCCCAGCATCAGCCAGTCCGCGCCCTTCGGAAAGTGCTCGTCCGGCAGCGTCTCGGAGAAGTTCTCGTAGTCAATGCGGAAGTCGTCCATCTGCACCCGCGACTTCGGCACCCCGGTCGATCCCCCGGTCTCAAACACGTACACCGGACGGTGCGCCAATCCCTTCGGCACCCACCGCCGCACGGGCCCGCCGCGCAGCTCATCGTCCTGGAAATTGCCAAACTTGTCGAGGTCGGCGTACGACGTCACCTCTTTCCGCGGGTCCCAGCCCGCCTCCTGGGCCCAGTTCAGCCAGAACGGGCAGCCCGTCTCCGGGTTGAAATGCCATTCCACCATCTCGCGCACATGAGCGTCCAGACGCTCCTTGCTCGCTTGTACTTTTGCAAAAAGATCGGGTTGGGTCGCGGTACTCATTGCCATATATCTTATTCTGATGTCATGGCCCTGCCAATGTCGCGCATTTTTAAACCGTTTCTGCTCCTGCTCGCCGCCCTCGCCCTGATCGCCGTCGTCGTCTTCGGCGTCTTCGGCGGACGCCTCGACTTCGACGGCTCCGGCCGCCCCGCCCAGGTCCACTTCGACGCCCCCGAAGACCACGACAAAAAGCTCGAAGCCAGCCGCGCCCAGCCTCCCCCCGAACCCGCCCCCGCCCCCGTCCTTCTCCCCGTCGCCGCGTCCACCCCCACCCCCGAACCTGCTCCCACTCCCGCCGGCCCCTATTGGACCGACTTCCGCGGCCCCCGCCGCGACGGCCACTACACCCAAACCAACATCCTCACCGCCTGGCCCAACGGCAAACTCCAACCCCTCTGGAAACAACCCATCGGCGGTGGCTGGGCCAGCTTCGTCATCGCCGGCGGCCTCGCCTTCACCATCGAACAGCGCAAAACCCAGGAAGTCATCGCCGCCTACGCCGCCGCCACCGGCCGCGAACGCTGGACCTACCGCTACGACGCCGACTTCCAGGAGTCCATGGGCGGCCCCGGCCCCCGCGCCACCCCCACCTGGCACGACGGCAAACTCTACAGCCTCGGCGCCGAAGGCCACCTCATCGTCCTCGACGCCCCCACCGGCAAACTCCTCTGGCAGAAAAACATCCTCGACGACAACAACGCCGAAAACCTCACCTGGGCCATGTCCGCCTCCCCCCTCATCGTCGACGACCTCGTCATCGTCCAGCCCGGCGGCCCCCAAAACAAAAGCATCGTCGCCTATCACAAACTCACCGGCGCCAAAGTCTGGGGCAGCCTCAGCGAAAAGGCCGCCTACGCCTCCCCCGTCCTCGCCACCCTCAACGGCCAGCGCCAGATCCTCACCATGACCGCCACCCGCGCCGTCGGCCTCCACCCCGCCGATGGCAAGCTCCTCTGGGAGTACCCCTGGAAAACCGACTACGACGTCAACAGCTCCTCGCCCATCGTCGCCGGCCCCAACCGCGTCGTCCTCGCCTCCGGCTACGGCCACGGCGCCGCCCTCGTCGAAATCGCCCCCACCGGCGCCGTCAAAACCATCTGGCAAAACAACAAACTCAAAACGAAGTTCTCCACCGCCGTCCTCCACGAAGGCTACCTCTACGGCCTCGATGACGCCATCCTCGCCTGTGTCGACGCCGCCACCGGCGAACAGAAGTGGAAAGGCGGTCGCTACGGCTACGGCCAACTCCTCCTCGCCCGCGGCCATCTCGTCATCACCACCGAACAGGGCGACCTCGCCCTCGTCAAAGCCTCCCCCGCCGCCCACGAAGAACTCGCCCGCTTCCCGGCCCTCGACGGCAAAACCTGGAACGTCCCCGCCATCGCCGACGGTCGCCTCTTCGTCCGCAACACCCGCGAAATGGCCGCCTTCCCACTCGGCGCCCCGTAACTACCCTGCAATATTCGTACGCGATACTAACTCTGATGCGCCTCTGCCTCCTGGCCCTCCTGAGCGTGCCCCTGCTCGCCGCCGACCTCCGCGGCAAGCTCGATAACGCCCCCTTCACCCGCGTCCTCCTCACCGCCCCCAACGGCGCCATCCTCGCCGAAACCACCACCGACGCCAACGGCGAATACTTCTTCCCAAACGCCCCGCCCGACGCCCGCCCCGTCCCCGCCCTCCTCGTCACCGTCACCGCCCTCCGCGGCGCCGCCGTCGACGCCGCCGAATCCCCGCAGGTCGTCCTCAACGGCGGCAACCCCCAACCCACCGCCGCCCACGCCCTCACCGGCCAGCCCAACGTCCTCATCCAGCAAACCGGCGCCGGCCAGGTCTCCCCCTTCCTCCGCGGCCTCACCGGCTATCAGGTCCTCAACCTCATCGACGGCGTTCGCTTCAATAACTCCACCTTCCGCAGCGGCCCCAATCAATACCTCGCCTACCTCGAACCCAGCCAGGCCGACCACGTCGAAGCCATGCTCGGCCCCACCGGCACCCAGTACGGCTCCGACGGCCTCGGCGGCACCATCCAGGTCCTCACCCGCCCCACCAACTTCTCCGATACGCCCCGCTGGTCCGGCCGTCTCTCTCTGAACAGCCAGTCCGCCGACCTCGGCGCCGGCGCCGCCGCCGAAGCCGCCCACAGCACCCCCAAACTCTTCGTCCTCTTCGGCGGTGCCGGCCATCGCCACAACGACCTCCGCGCCGGCGGTGGCTACGACTCTCGCAACGTCCTCACCCGCCTCTACGGTCTCCCCCGCGACCGCGTCAAATCCCTCCTCGGCCCCCGCCTCCAGGACACGGCCTATACGCAAGCCGGCGCCCACGGCAAACTCGCCCTCCGCCCCTCCGCCACCCAGTCCCTTACCGGTTGGTACCAGCGCGGCGAACTCTGGGGCATCCGCAACTACAAGGATCTCTGGGGCGGCCTCGGCCGTCTCACCAACGAATTCACCCCCCAAATCCTCGACCTTGGCTACCTCCGCTACGAAAAGCTCCAAGCCGGCCCCTTCGACTCCCTCTCCGCCCGCTTCTCCCTCAACTCCCAGCAGGACGGTGGCATCCGCCAGAACCTGCGCGTTACCGACCCCGTCACCCGCGAATTCAACCGCGTCACCGCCTACGGCTACACCGGCCAGGGCGTCACCCACCTCCAGTCCCACACGCTCTTGGCTTTCGGCGCCGAACTCTACGACGAACGCATCCGCTCCGTCCGCACGATCAATCACGCCCCCTCCCGGCCCCTCTATCCCAATCACTCGTCCTACCGCAGCGCCGGCTACTTCCTCCAAGGCTCGACGGAACTCCCCGCCCGCCTCCGCGCCGGCTACGGCCTCCGCTACACCCGCGTCAACTACGCCCAGCTCACCTTTGCCGACTGGACCGGCCACGCCTCCCTCTCCTACCGCCTCACCCCCTCCCTCGCCCTCCACGCCACCGGCAGCCGCGGCTTCCGCGCCCCCAATCTCAACGACCTCGGCGCCCTCGGCCTCAACGACCTCGGCTACGAAATCCCCGTCGTCGAAGCCCTCAACGCCACCCCCCTCCTCGCCGACTCCGCCGGCGAAGGCGCCCTCTCGAAAGGAACCCCCGCCCGCGCCCTCGGCTTTGAAACCCTCCGCAACGTCGAAGCCGGCCTCCAGTTCCGCTCCACCCGCCACTCCGCCCGCGTTCAATTCTTCGACGCGCTCCTTGCCGACCCCATCGTCCGCCGCACCCTCCTGTTCCCCGCCGCCGCCGTCCCCGCCTCCCTCGCCGGCCTCCCCGTCACCCCCATCCCCCCCACCGCCGCCCAGCGCGCCCAGGGCGTCGTCACCGTAGCCACGACCTTCGACCCCCGCGCCGTCAAAGCTTTTGTCAACGATGGAGCCTCCCGCTACTGGGGCGCCGAAGCCCTCTGGCGCACCGACCTCACCACCCGCTGGCGCCTCCTCGCCAATTACTCCTACTTACTCGGCCGCGACTTATACCCCAACCGCAACATCCGCCGTCTCCCGCCCCAGCAGGGCGAGTTCGCCCTCCGCTACGCCCGCCGCTGGTACGTCGAAGCGGTGTTCCGCGCCAGCGGCGCCCAAAACCGCTTAAGCGGCGGGGATATTGACGACGAGCGTATCGGCGCCTCCCGCCGCCGCTCCGACATCGCGGATTTCTTCAACGGGGGCCGCGCCCCCAATATCGGCGAGACCCTCCAGCAGATCCAGGACCGCGTCCTCCCCGGCCTCCCCGGCACGACCCGCGTCCCGCTCTACAACAGCACCGCCGGCTGGGCCACCATCGAAATCCGCGGCTGGCTCCCGATCTCGGAGCGGTGGAGCTTATACGGAGGCATCGCCAACCTGACGGACCGCAACTACCGCCTCCACGGCTCCGGCATCGACGCCCCCGGCTGCAACGCCTCCCTCGGCGCCCGCCTGACGTTTTGACCTGCGGCAGGACAGACGACGGGGCGTGAAGCTTCCTACTGTCCACCACCGGCTGAAACCCGTCGACGTTCGATTCTGGACCGCTCCGTGCGAGCACCCGCCGCGCGTCGCTGTGCCGCCATGCGGACCATAGTTCGTCCGGGGACTCTGTCGAGGACGCGGACACCCCCGGGAATCTGAGCTTAGCTTGCGGACGACCTCGTGCGGCCCGCCCCTGCCCTGTTTCAAGTACAGTTCCAATAGCTCCGGTCGAGGCCGCGACACTGCGCAACTTCGGCGAGGGGTTTGGCTTCGATCTGTTCCCGCTTGTCGAGGTCGGCGATGATCCGGGCCACTTTCGGGATCCGGTCGTAGGCGCAACGGGGCGCTCGGGATGTGTACTTTGCAGAAGCCGCGTTCCCGCGGCTTCTCGTGCGCGGCCTCGATGTGGTGCCGGAAGTAGTCGGAACAGCTATCGCTGGATGATCCCCGCCGTGCACCGGCACTCCCGCGTCGGGTCCCCGTGGAACCCGCACGGACATCCGTGCAGATAGTAACTGATACGAACCCGAAATGCGGAAAACCAGGGGCCCGCAACCCGTTGATAACAAGACGGCTTGCAGCGACCAAAATCGTCTGACGCGGGTCCCGGCGCCAAAAACAGTTTCGCTGCCATGAATCATTTAAGGGCAGAAACGACACGATTCTGGTGTTCCCGAATATGGCTCCCCGATCCCAAATTCGTCTGGAACTCGATACGGCCGGCGGCTGGGGGCGTTGGCCCGGATGTATCTGGGTGACGTGCTGCCGAGGTTGGTGTATCGGAAGGCGTCTGAACTGGGGGCGGGTACGCCGGTGGCATGGCAACGCCGACGATCAGGGCAGAATGGTGGCCTCGCCGCGCGCAAAGCTCGGGTTGCCTCGACTCGCATTCTTATTCCGGACGGGCCTACCATCGCGATCGACGGCTTCGCCGGATAGACGGGTCTCCGGCTTTAGTTTGAAAAGCCGATAGGCGCATCCTCCGGGGACGATGGTGAGACTGCCGTCTGTCGGCGTTTGGCGAAAGCGCGGGAGCGCAGCAAAAATTTCGTAGTCTCCAGGGGGCACGTCGTCAAACGAGTAGGAGCCATCTTCGCCAGAGATTTGTTCGCGCAACTCGAATCGGGAGCGGAGCGTGACCGTAGCGCGCGCAGCGGGGATCTCGGACAGCGCACGGTTCCGAAAGACCGACTGCAGCGTCTTACCACTGCAGCGTCTTACCGAAGATGCGGGTACGAGCGCCTCCGTTCCGATAGCGTTCCGGAAAACGAAGGTCCTCCTGCGCCGAGTTGACTGGCCGGGAGCCTGAACACAGACCGGCATACACAACGGGCACGGCCCGATGGATGGGGCCGGGGACCGCGAAGAAGAGATACTCTTCACCAACGGCGTACACTTGGCCGCAGGGGTCGGAAGGGTCAGCATCGACCAGCACGTGGGCAGTGTCCGGAGTGAGTCCCTGATAGACCCGATCGACCCAGACGCGCGCAAAGCGCACTACACTCGTGGACGATGGCGGCTGATGAAATTCGGTGCCCAGCACCCGGCCGCGGAGGATTACCGGTGCATGGCCGATGAGTTCGCAAGCGGGAGCGTAGGTCAACGGGCCGCAGCTACACGCGGGGAGAAGCGCTGGGAATGAGGTCAAGAACAAGAGGAGTAACCGCACCTGGAAGTAGACGCCCACGGCAAGACACAAGTTCCGCAGTGGTTCCGGGTGCACGCTGAGCGAGCAGAGCGCACGGATTCCTATGGGGCATCAGCCTCGTTGAATCCGCGCAAGCCAAAGGCGCAGATCGCCAGTGGAGCGCAACACCACCGACCTAAACGTCGATGAACATAGCAGCAGCCGATGGGCCGCTCGAAAGCTGGTAAACCGGGAGCTCGGGAGCCCTGCGGAATAGCCAATCAGGACTGATGACCCTTGTCGCAACCCATAACGTAAGGGAACCCATAACGTAAGGAAACAATGACTAGGCGCTCTTCCGCCAACAGCCTCGAGCGTGGCCCGCGTGAAATCAAGGGTGTAAATTGAGGGCTTGACCAGGGCCATCCGTTGCCGGTTCCAGTGGAAATATCGCGACTTTCACAGGAGGAACTGAAAACAGATGGCGAAAGACAGGATAGACCGAGCCGAGCTCGCCGACAAGCTGCTGGAAGGCGTGACGAGTGCGGAGGACCCGCTGCGGGCGATGGCGGAGATGATCGCCGATTTTATGATGGAGGCAGAGGTGACGGCCAAGATAGGCGCGGAAACCCACGAACGGAGCGCGGAGCGAACAACCTGCCGGAACGGATTCCGCGACCGGCGCCGGGATACGCGGTTGGGCACGCTGGCGCTGAAGGTGCCGAAGTTGCGGGAGGGCGGCTATGTGCCAAGCTTCATCGAACACCGCAAGCGCAGTGAGCAGGCGCTGGTGAGTGTGATCCAGGAGGCGGTCGTGCGCGGCGTGAGCACGCGCAAAATCGAGGCAGTGCTTAGGGAACCGGGCATGGCGGGCGTTTCGGCGGGCCAAGTGAGCCAGTTGTGTGCCTCGTTGGACGACAAGGTGCGGCAGTTTTGCGAACGCCCGTTGGGCGAGATTCGCTACGTTAGGGGGGAAGCGTTGTATGAGAAGGTACGAGATACTGCGCCCCACGATTTCCTTGGACAGTTATCTGGAAGAAGGAGAATCTGAATCTCGAAGGGAAAGGACATGGCCCCTGCGGCCTAGGCAGGTGTCGGTCGGGGCCGATGGTCGGCGCCACGTAAAGTTAGCGTTGTACTCGAACTGCTGCGCGGGGCGGATCTGGAAACCCTGAGTCGGCGGGACGGGGTCACGGCAGCGACGATTTGCCGTTGGCGTGACGTGTTTTGGGCCAGCGGCGAGGCGGGGCTGAAGAGCCGGGAATCGGAGGCGGAGGACGCGGAGAAAGTCCAATTAAAATCGATCGTCGCGGATCTAGTGGTGAGCAACGAACTGCTCAAAGAGAAGATCCGACTGTTGGAGAAAAACCGCCCATTGGGATTGTGGAAGTCGAGGCCATGAGTCAGTCCGCCTCGCCCTCCACCAACAAACCAGGTGGCGTAGCGGCCGTCACCAGGGTCTGGCAAGTTCCGCGATCCACCTTCTACGCTGTCAAAGCCAGACAGAGCCCCCAAGCCAGGCCACCGGCCAAACGAGGGCCCAAGACCGACCACTCCGACGCGGCGTTGGCCGAGTTAATCCGGCAGCAGATCGCGGCGAGCCCGTTTCATGGCGAAGGACACCGGGAGATCTGGGCGCGCCTTCGCTTGGCCGATATCTGGACTGCGAAGCCGCGGGTGCTGCGGCTGATGCGGAAAGCCCAGTTGTTGGCGCCAACCAGGCGTCCGCACGCCGCCGAGCACGAACATAACGGGCAGATCACTACCAAACGCCCCAACCAGATGGGGGGCACCGACGGGACGACAACCATCACGCGCAAAGACGGAACGGCAACGATCTTCGCCGCAATCGACTACTACACGCCCGATTGTGCCCGTATTGACGTCGCTAAGCGCGGCACTCGATTCGAGGCACTAGAGCCGCTCCGCCAAGGAGTCCGCGAATACTTCGGCGGGTTCGGCCGCCATGTCGCTGCCGGTCTGATTCCGCGCCACGAGCACGGCATCCAGTACATGAGCGACGACTTTCAGAAAGAGGTCGATCTTCCTGGAATGACTTCATCGCCCTCGTTCGTTCAACAGCCAGAAGGAAGCGGGTGCATCGAACGATTTTTCCGAACCCTCAAAGAATCAAAACTCTGGGACCGGCATTCTGAATCTATCGAGGAACTCCGTCAGGCGCTGCTGGAGTTCAAGGAAACCTACAACCGCCGTTGGCTAATCGGACGCATCGGCTACAAGTCCCCGTGGCCGACTCGTCAAGAATGTCTTGCCGAGAAGATCGCCGCTTGATTTCACTCACTTCACTGTCCAACCATTCGTGCGCGCTACACATGGAAACTGATCTGATGGTCGCATTTCCGCAATTAATGCAAAGCGCCTCTTGCATTTAAGCTGCTTTTGCTCTACTCTCAAATGGTGAGTCTTCCCGAGATGGTCGTGGTGGCTGTGCACATGCAAATCGCTCTGGGCTCTGTTCCGCTCGGGGTACGCGTTTAGTGGCGGCAGACTCCTTAGGGAATCTTAAGGCCACCGACGGGGAAACCTTTTCGGTGGCTCTTTCAGTTTTGGAGTAATGGCGATGTCTGAATTGATGAGTGGCGCAAAAATCCTTCTAGAATGCTTGGGGCGTGAAGGGGTCGATGTGATCTTCGGGTATCCGGGAGGCGTGACTTTGCCCTTTTATGACGCCCTCTATGAAAATCCGATTCGGCATGTTCTTGTGCGACATGAACAAAACGCCGCCTTTGCCGCACAGGGCTATGCGCGTTCTACTGGAAAGGTGGGAGTGTGTTGCGCGACCTCAGGTCCAGGCGCCACGAACTTGGTGACGGGTCTTGTGGACGCGATGATGGACTCGATCCCAATTGTGGCCTTGACAGGACAGGTGTCTACCAAACTGATCGGCACTGACGCATTTCAGGAGGCGGATACGTTTGGAATTACCAGATCGGCGACCAAGCACAATTATCTGGTGAAGAATATCAAGGACCTTCCTGCAGTAATCCATGAGGCCTTCTACATCGCGGCCTCGGGTAGACCAGGGCCAGTCTTGGTCGACGTGACCAAAGATGTTTTTATGGGTAACGCCTACTACGAACCGGTAAATTCTATTCACTTGCCCGGCTACAAGGTGTATACGGAGGGTCATACTGGCCAAATCCGAAGAGCTGCGCAGATGATGCTAGAGGCGGAGCGTCCACTGGTGTATGCGGGCGGGGGAATCGTTCTCGGGAATGCCCATGAAGAATTGAGAGCAATCGTGGAATTGCTCGACGTACCTGCGGTCTGCACGCTGATGGGTTTGGGTGGATTGCCCTCTGACCATCCAAACTTTATCAGCATGCCAGGCATGCACGGAAGTTTTGCCGCTAATATGGCTATGTCGGGTGCCGATTTGCTGATCGCACTGGGTGTTCGTTTTGATGATCGCGTGACGGGTCGACTAGCAGCATTTGCACCGCATGCGAAAATCATTCACGTTGACATTGACCCTGCCGAGATTTCTAAAAATCGAAACGCCGACCTGCCTATTGTTGGCGACCTGAAGAATGTACTTCCGAAGCTGTGTGCTAATGTTCAGGAGATTCGGAGCGAGACTGGAGATCAAGAACGGCCTGCATTAAAGCGATGGTGGAAGCAAATCCGCGATTGGAAGGCAGAGCATCCTCTCAAACCGGTTTTCTCTACCAGCGAAATCAAGCCGCAGCATTTGATGGCTGAAATTGATCGGATCTCTCAAGGCAGGGCGATTGTTACTACCGACGTCGGTCAACACCAGATGTGGGCTGCCCAGCTGATTCGCTACAACGCTCCGAGACTCTGGATCAACTCGGGTGGGCTTGGCTCCATGGGATTCGGTCTTCCATCGGCTATCGGTGCTCAATTCGCAAATCCGGACCAGTTGGTTTTCTCGATCGTCGGAGATGGAGGTTTTCAAATGTCACTTCCCGAACTCGCGACTCTCATGAACTATGGCCTTCCAGTGAAGATCATTGTAATGAACAACGGCTATCTAGGGATGGTCCGGCAGTGGCAGGAACTCTTTTATAATAATCGTCTTTGTTCAGTGACCCTAGACAGCTTCCCTGAGCCCGAACAACTCGCTGGTGCGTATGGATTTAAAGGTCGCACAGTGGAGCAACCGTCAGAATTGGCTGATGCCTTGAAGGAAGCAATCGAATATAACGGGCCCTATCTTCTTAATGTACGCGTAACGCCTACTGAAAACGTTTACCCGATGGTGCCGGCCGGAGGAGCGATCAACGAAATGGTATTGGGTCCGGTGCAGCCGACTCCCGTTGCCTGATATAGGATATTTCGATGTTACAAATTATTTCGCTCCTTATGGAGAATAAGGCCGGAGCGTTGATGCGAGTCACTGGTCTTCTTACGGCTCGTGGTTATAACATAGATAGCCTAACAGTAGCTCGCACGCTCGACCCTGGGTTATCGCGGATGACTATAGCAGTCGAGATTGAATCTCATGGGCGGCGGCAACTGATTAAGCAAATGAACAAGCTTATCAACGTGCTGCAAGCAACCGACCTGACGGATGGACCATCCGTCACACGAGAAATGGTCCTCATGCGGGTACGCGCAGCCCAGGAAGTCCGCACGGCAATCTTGAAGGAGGCCGAAATCTTCGGGGCACGAATTGTAGATTCTACTACCGACGGCTTCGCCTTAGAAGCGACCGGTGATATTGAGAAGCTGGATGAGTTGATAAACATCATGCGGACTTACGGGGATATCGAGGTGACGCGGTCGGGTGCCGTGGCGGTTTCGCTCGAGGCCAAGAAGTTACGTCTCTCCCCACCGGTTCTTCGCAGCGACGTGAGTATATCAGAAGAAAAGAACGGAGTCGTTTAGATCTATGTTGAAACGTTATTACGAAAGCGATGCGGATTTGTCCCTTTTGACAGGAAAAAAGTTCGCTATTATCGGTTACGGTAGCCAAGGCCATGCCCATGCGCTTAACCTGCGCGACACTGGCTGTGATGTCATCGTGGGGTTGTACCCTGGCTCGAAAAGTTGGGCAAAGGCCGAGGCGGCCGGTCTGAAAGTCATGACGGTCTCTGAGGCCACAACGGCGGCGGATACCCTAATGATTCTTGTCAGCGATCACATCCAAGCGGATCTCTACGAAAAGGAAATCGCCCCCTACCTTACTCCAGGGAAAACGCTCATGTTTGCCCATGGCTTCAGCATTCATTTCAAGGCAATTACGCCTCCTTCTGACGTGGATGTTTCCATGGTCGCCCCCAAATCCCCTGGACATCGAGTACGGGAGTTGTTCACCGAAGGCGTTGGAGTTCCGGGCTTGGTTGCCGTAGCGCAGGACGCGTCTGGTAATGCCTTGGCTAATGCTTTGGCTTACTCCGCCGCTATTGGCTGTGCCAGGGCTGGTGTCATTCAAACTACGTTTAGAGAAGAGACAGAGAGCGATTTGTTTGGCGAGCAGGCCGTGCTCTGCGGCGGCGTGAGCGAACTCATCAAGGCAGGTTTTGAGACGCTGACTGACGCTGGCTATGCTCCTGAGATTGCATATTTTGAGTGTCTCCACGAGTTGAAGCTTATTGTGGACCTGATTTATGAAGGGGGCCTGGGCTACATGCGGTACTCGGTGTCCGACACCGCTGAATACGGTGACTACGTCAGTGGGCCTCGCGTCATAAACTCGGACACAAGGTTAGAGATGAAGAAGATTCTGAGCGAGATCCAGGATGGGACTTTTGCCAGAAACTGGCTGGCTGAAAATCGAGAAGGTGGGCGGAAGAAGTTCCTAGCGATGCGAGAGGCCAACGCGGATCATCCTATTGAGCACATTGGCGCTGAATTGCGTTCAATGATGCCCTTCTTGAAGAAGAAGAAAGAGGCAGGGATTCCGCAGACTTAATTGTTCCGGCCGGGTCAGTCCCGTATGAAGATCACAACTTTCGACACTACACTGCGTGACGGAACCCAGGGGGAGTCTGTTTCTTTCTCTGTGGATGATAAGTTAACAATTGCGCGGAAACTCGACGAACTTGGGATTGACTACATCGAAGGGGGCTGGCCCGGCTCAAATCCGAAAGACAAAGAATTCTTCGCTCGCGCAAAGACTGAGCTTATCCTCAAACATGCTAAGCTGTGTGCTTTTGGCTCGACTCATTTTGCCCGCTACACAGTTGATACCGATCCATCGATCCGGGCATTGGTTGATGCTCAGACGCCAGCCATCTCCATTTTTGGGAAGGCTTGGGACTTCCACGTTCTTCGGGCGCTTAACATCACACTGGAGGAAAACCTCAGAATAATTGAAAATACAGTGGGCTACCTGAAGCGCCAGGGTCGCGAGGTAGTATATGATGCTGAACACTTCTTCGATGGTTATACTCACAATCCGGAGTATGCTCTCTCCACTATTAGAGCGGCTGCAGACGCGGGCGCCGATATACTCTGTTTGTGCGATACCAACGGAGGAACTCTTCCCGGCAGGTTATTCGACATTGTATGTGCCGTTAGAAATCTGCTTCCTGGCACTTTGGGAATTCATGCGCACAATGATTCTGACGTTGCGGTAGCAAATACCCTTGCTGCTGTCGAAGCGGGTTGCACTCATGTTCAAGGATGTATGAATGGATATGGTGAACGTTGTGGAAACGCAAATTTAATATCAGTGGTCGCCAATTTGGAACTCAAATTGGGGCACAGTACCCTCGGAGCCAAAGGATTGCGCCAACTCACTGGCGTTGGGCATTTCATCGCCGATCTTGCGAACCTTCCAGTACGTAACGATCAACCCTACATCGGGAAAAGTGCCTTTGCCCATAAGGGAGGTATTCACGTCAGCGCGGTCCTGAAGGACTCTTCAACCTACGAACACGTAGTGCCCAGCTTGGTAGGTAATCAGCAGAGGGTCCTCCTGAGTGATATGTCCGGGCGGGGAAACGTGGCTTTCAAGCTCAAAGAGCAGGGATTAGACGCGAAACTAAGTGAATCCCAACGACGCCAACTGTTGGACCGGATCAAACACCTCGAACACGAGGGGTACGAACTTGAAGCGGCGGAAGGCACTTTTGAGCTGATGGTACGTGAAATCCTCACGCCGGGGTGGAACTTCTTCAACCTCGTTTTTTTCGATGTAACTACCAAGATGGGTCGTAGTGGTGGTTCGCTGACGGTTGCTACCGTTTCACTCCAAGCAGGTGATGGTCTTCATACTGAAACCGCGGTTGGGAATGGTCCGGTGCATGCTTTAGATCTCAGCCTGCGGCAATGTTTATCGGGTCTCTATCCGGAAATCGCATCCGTGAGACTGGCTGATTACAAAGTACGCGTGATCGACTCTAGGGAGGGTACCAACGCCAAAGTACGAGTCTTGATCGAATGGCACGATCAGGAGCGCACTTGGGTTACCGTAGGCGTCTCAGAGAACGTCATCGAAGCTAGTTGGAAGGCTATGGTTGACGCGATCCGACTAGAAATGATGAGGCTCGCAGATTCGCCGACTCGGTCCGTACCGTCCCTATCGGCGGCTTTCCCGGTTTCGAGTGTTTGACGTAGAGTGGTTATAGGGGCTCGTAGCTCATCTGGACAGAGCACCGACCTTCTAAGTCGGGGGTAGCAGGTTCGAGTCCTGCCGAGCCTACCATCATATGAGCCCTCACGGCTATCGAAATGGTCATAAGTGCCCGATCTCGCTTTCGATCACCCACAATTCCCAAGCCCCCGATCGTGCAACTCGACCATGGAAGGAGGTACTTTCTTTGGGACCCTTAGTTGCGCCGATTCAATGAGATACACTCGTTGGCAGAATTCCAAAGCAATCTCCTCCCCCTTGGCTGTGTGGTCCGGCTACACTGGATCCTGCATGCCACTCGTTGGCCGGCGGCCAGTGCGTGGTAGAAGAACTGGCTCCGAGCGAGAATCTGTAAAACCACACATTCTAGGCCGCATTCTGCAGAACCATGAATTCGGTCCGGCTGGTCGCCATGCGCTGGGCCTTGAGCAGCAGGTAGCGTAGATTCCGGTATCCCCGGCCGCGCCGCATGATCGACTTGATGTTGCCGTTGATTGCCTAGACTACCCCAAACCGGACCTTCACCCGGCAGTAGTTCAGCAGCCCCTCCCGGTGACGGGCTCCCTCCGAGGCCCCTGCGTCCATGTTCTTTCCTTCGACATTCACATTGTCCTTCTTCCAGATTAGTGTCCAAGGAAATCGTGGGGCGCAATAAGGTCAGTTTCCATGACGAGTGCTCCGACGAACTCCCCGAAACAGAGGCAGGTGGTATCCGATGAGGCAAAACTGATCCAACGCGAAGAGAACGATTGATTCAACGCCCCTCGCAAACGCCATTTGGACCTCTTTGCGCCACGTTGTGGTTGAGTCCCCAGGTCCAACAAGGTATGCGCTCTGAGCCGGCGAAAAGCCTTTGTTTTCCGGGAACTCAATCGAATACCGACATTTGTTCAGGTTTCGCTCAAAGGTGAAGCTGAAGCTCTCCGTTTTCAGTACACTTATCTTTGCAGGCGTCCAAGAGTCTTTTGGATAATTAATGACCCGACCCCAAGCCGTGTCATTAACGTCCGTCGGATAGAGGACTTCATATCGGCAATTCGGATGGAATCCGCGCACGTAGCGGATCAATTCGTCGCAGAACTCTCCGACGAGCCTCGGCAGGTGTTCCGCCTCTTCCGGGTAATCACCAGGATCCACGTATTGGTGGGGTATCACTCTCATTGGAAAGCCATACCGATCCTCAAACGTTCCGATTGTGTAGGAGTCATAATAAGGAAGACTCACGCCGGTCGAAATCGCGAAGGGTCCCGGGAAATACCACCATTGCACCTCTCCAAGTTGCATGTACGGGACCAGAGCAGCCTCCACCAAAATATCAGCCATCTCTTTATGCACTCTCTGCCAGTAACTCCAAGACACCGGAGAAAAGTTCGTTTGTAGGGCCGGGGTAGTCAGTAGGCAGGGCGCTCCATCTGCGTAGCGTTGCGCTATCCCGGCCTCCACCGATGTATCGCCATGCTCCAATTCTGTCGAAAAAGCTGCAGTCACATCCCAACCGTAAGCCTTACACGCCTTATAAAAGGTCCGGGACCAATCTCTGCATGCCCGATTAATTCGATTTGGGGCGTAAAGGTCCGTCGTCCAAATGCCGTCGACTGCACCGGCAAGACGCGGACTCGAACACAATACTTGGAAGCTACCACTGGACGGCCCCCCCCCGATAGTCGTCGTCTCTCCGGCCAAGCCAATTTTTCTGGAAATAATCCGGACGATAGAACCATCGGCTTCTGCACGCACCGCAGTATAACCCCTATTCAACTCCAATTCAAAAGCTTTAGCTATTGTTGCAGCAGTGTCCCCAAACACATTCAAGTGGCGAATTGTAATACTCGAGGCCGGATCACCCGCCGTACCAATGTAAAGTTCGGTGTACTCACTTGGCTGCGGAGTCCCGTTAAAGTGAACACGGCACGACGCATAAACATGATTCTTCTTATAAAGTTCATAAAATATTAAAGCGCCCACATAATGATTCACCCGCCCGCGAAATCCAAGTGAATGTAGCATCCACGCAGTTCTTTCGGCAGGGACCGCCAGTGAATGGTCAGTGTCCCAGTCCGTGGCCGCCGTTACTTTTGGCATAGCTGGCTGATCCCGCACAAAAGTGACCGGAATAGCGATCTCTAAGAAATCAAACCAAAATCGCCACCCGGAAGGCCCGTTGTGGGTTACAAACACCGTGTGATCACCGGAAGGGTACTCTCCTAAGGGGATACGCAAAAGGCGATCCTCTCCAGATCTCCGAAGGTCAACCACCCTGGCCTCCCCCGAATCTACCCGGTATGCTATCGCTGGAGCATGATCGAGCAGCCGGGAGCCCAAGAATAACTCGTGCGTCTGCCCAGATCGGTAGGTAATCGAAAACCCATCACTATATTGATCAGACCAGCGAATATGTCCACCAGAATAGTTACCGCGTAAAAACGGGCCCCAGTGATGACCATAGTATTGAACCCGCTCATCACGGCAGTCTATCCTCCAAGAACCAGGTCCTACAACCCGATACCCCAACTTCGTTCCGCTAACTGTCCAACGCGAGATGTTCACGAAGAATTCACTTCTTACGAATTCACCCGGTTGAAAATCGGCGGCGTAAGTCCACCTGATCTTTCGCACGCGGTTCATCGGAACCAATGCGCCAGTCCGATCCACCAGCACGGAAAAATCGAAACTAAATCTCCATTTTGATGGTGAAACACCACCGGTCAGGGTCTGCGCGGGAATCTCCCAGAACAAGCTGCCGCCCGGCGTTGCATGGCCATAAGCGCCCACTCGATTTCCATTTGATCCGGATACGGTACTCGTAAGAGTACTTCGCACTCCGTCAGACTCCCCGACGTAGATTAGCGTTATAGAACGTCCATCCCGCGTAGCGACCATGTTACGAGAACCAATAGTCGCGCTGTTTATGCTCAAGGTGATCGCTTCAGCAACGTCCTCAACTGAATCTGTCGCGTAGCACCGGTGAGAATGGTGTTCTCCCATCCAGCAAAGACCCGCCACCTCACCTGCAACTACAGAACCCGCCAATGTAAACGTCGCACTTGCAGGAACAAATGTACCCTCCACAGGTGCGGAGTGCTGCGAGAGCGGCACCTGGTAGAACTGCTCGTGTCCATGGATGTCCTCCGCCCAAATGCGAAGATAATTCCAATCAACAGTCGGGAAAAGGTCCGAGTCGACACCGATACAGTTCTCCCGAACTTCTTCATAGGTTAAGAACACTCCCGTCAGGTCACCATCCGGAAGATTGCGGAATAGCGGATGCTCCCACACGTTGTCACGGTTCCATTCAACAACGCACCAATCAAACTGCTGCCGCCACGTACCGGACACCTCAAATGAGTGCGCGTCGGCATTACTGAATGCCGCGATCGCCGACGGACGTTCAAAATACACTTGAAGATCACGGTCCGGCCGGAATTTGTAAAGATATTCAGCCATCAGAGGTTCTGTTTCCTTAAAGACGGATAGTCACAGTGAGACCACTTCCCGGCAGACTATCTGCCGATTGAGATAGACCAACTATATCTAAATAAAGATAGGCGCCGCTACGAAGCGGGGGCAATCCTTGGCCAGTAATAACATTCGAAGTCTTTGAGCCAGATTCAATCACAAGCCTGCAAACCTCATCATCGTCTTGCCGAATCCGAAGCGTAACCGGCCCACCCACCGGCGCATCCTGTACCACCGCAGACACGTCCCTAACCGTCAACGAACGATCGATAAGAAGTGGTGGCGAAACCGAATCCTCGATCGCCAGCCACCCCGCACATTGAATGTTGATCTGGCCGCCTTGCAGCGTCCGCAACCCGTTATCTAGCGTCTCCGTCGCGCATCGTTTCGAAATTAACGAATTGCCACGAGAATTCGTCAGGTAGAGACTGCCGCTGGCGACCCTGACAGCGGGTAAGTAAATGCTGAATGCGTAGCTGCCGCTCGCCGGCGACCCGAAGAAATCCCTTCCGAAAGGAAGAATCTCCGTTCGAGAGTCCAGCTGATATATTAGTGTGCCAGATATGTGTGCCGAAACACTAGAACCGTGGGCTCCTCTTAACACAGCAACGACGCTTCCGCCACCGGAAACCGCGAGAACTTCCATCACTTCCTGATCTATCTGCAGCATCTGCCCGGCCACGACGATGCCGCTTGGCGACAGGTGGACGATGTTATCATTGTCGCCAAGGGCAGCCGCTAACACCGTCTTCGGTGGACTTAACAACTCATTCCAATAATACAACGTAAATGTACCTGAAGTAACAGTGCGGGAATTAGGCAAGGAAGGAACTCCGATCGATTGAACCTCCAAAGTCCCGTCTCCCTTTGTACTCAAAGAAAACGAAGGAGCCGGTGGAACATTGTCGTCGAGTTGTAAACCGCTCGATCCATTAAGACGCCAGCGAGTGATCTGCGACAGTTCTGGCGAACACTCCTGATTGCTGGCATTGGCTGTCCGACCAGTCACATGAACCGTTGTTCCTTCCCGATTGGGCACTGCAAACGTCGCAGGGCTCGATGAGGTAGTGGCCGCTGGAATCCAGCTACATTCCACAATCACCCAGCGACTTGATTCGTCGGGAAGCACTACCCACGCATCATTCACAATGCACTCAGTTGCAGAATGTGAATCAATCTTCCGCTCCTGTCCGAATCCCTTACCTGAAGTGATTCGTACCGTCTTATTTCGCCACTCGTTCGGGAGCATGTTAAGCAATGCATTCCCAATCGACTTCGCGGAAAAGAGCGTCGTCGCCGACTCGCCTTGCAACTCAAGGCGCCAATAAAAGTTGGCGTGAGAATAGTGCTCGTCCGGCGGCGGTATCAGCCCCGAGCCGATACCGAGATCTGTAAAGGAATCAGATATACTAACGTTTTCCGCCACCCGGGCCAACTGCTGCGGAGTCCGGCCTCGATAGACGTTAAACGACTCGGTACCCGAGTCAAAACTAAGCTTGGCCAACCTGACTGTATTTGTCGGGGGACCTGGCGGAATCACTGCTCGAACGATAAACGAAATCCTGCCTTCACGCTTATCCTTGTCGAGCCCCGTTAATGCGTAGTACAGAACTTGATCTCCCTCAATTGTGCCGCCTACAGCCTGTATCGAAGGACTTAACGAGAGGAACGGAATTCCAGCGCGCGAATCAACCGGTCGGCGCGGCTCGTGGAAGCTGACAGACAATTCGGTACACGCCGTTCCATCTGTCTCTACCCTGTGACTTTCAACAATTCCAAATTGAGGATGACCACTATCATCCAGATTGAAGCCAATCAGCGGTCTTGGTAAGCCTAACTCATACCTTGGCTGCCGGCCAGATGATTCCGCACCGGCGACACCCGTCTCAACGTACCAACTGTCCTCATGCCACTGTAACGTTAACTGAACCGTGCGAAAGTTTTTTCCTGGTGTCACCCGAAGTACTCGAAACAACTGGCCATCCAGTCCTTCTCTCGCGTAAGAAAGCGTCACCACATCACCAGGCTGAATTCCTATCGCCTTGACCGAAGTGACCAGCTCGACATACACGTTTCCACGAACGCTCTTTAAAAGATTAAGTTTGGTGACCCGAGCAGCCTGATTGATATGCGGAATTCCCAGAGCTGGCAGCGAAGCGCTGAGTTCTTGGCCCACGATATCGACATCTTCCATATCCAGCAAAGAGAACGAGTCCTGCTGATACTCGTTGAATGCGTCTTGAAACTCAACACTATACCGATTCGGGGTATCGGCCGAATTGCGAGAGTAGATACGGAGTCGTGGTGTTCCGGTTGAATCCCTTAATATATCACTTTCATCGAATTCATAAGCAGGCCACCCTCCGTAACGTGGGCCGGAGGAGTTTGATCCGTTCGGCAACCTGGGCTGCTGAATCGCCATTGTGGATTCCTGTCGTAATCGAAGCTGGCCCGTTGAACTAAATGTAAGATACAGCCCCGCACAACTCCGAATACCCCGAATCACATCCGCCGCGCTCCGCCGCCGACGAAGCGCCAGATTGCACTGGTATCGTGGGATACGAATCGTGTTTCCGTGAAGGTCCACAGTGGTAATCAGGCCATCACAATAATCCGCAGTACTGCGAAAACTAGGAAGGTCTATTTCTTCGATCGCCCATCCGCTTCTGCGTAAGACATCGAGCAGGATCCAGGCCGGATTGTTTGTGTATGAACAACACACCTGTTCTCCCATCTCATTATAGATAGGCAACTTTGATCCCTTTAGCAAAACTTGAACGCGAGGAAGGGATCGCCCGTCCTGAATTCGGCTCGGCACTACCACTGAAAGATATGCCATGCTTCCATACGGATCCCCGAGTGGATATCCTGCAGAATCCAGGAAGTTTAGGTTGAAATCGCCCGTTCTGTTACCTTGGCCTACCCAGTGGTACCACCCTGTGGCGGTCATGTCCGTGCCCGCCACCGCCAAAGGGATTTCAACATCATTAACGACTACAGTGATGACACCTTCAACTTCACCTAATGCCAGCAGCACCTCCATCCGCGTCAGGTTGCCATCGTTGCGGGCAAGCGTTATGGGCGGATCAATCCAACATGTCCCATAGACGAGAGGAACAAAGTCATTATACTTCGCCTCGTTCGATTGAATAGCGGACGGAGAATAGTGTTTATCGCCATGTCCCCTAACACTAGTTGTGGATGGAACAAACTCAATACCTCCAAACCGTCTAGTAATGCGAAGAGAAGCGTCGTTTTCAAACATACCTCGCTCTACGCACGCTTTCCTTGTATAGTCACAGCTATCGAAAGGCACATCGCCGTTAAGATTACCCACGCCCCCTTCGACGTCTGGAGAGTACCCGCAGCGAAATAGTGGAGAATACGCCCCTTTTTCATTACCCGTAATCGCCTCGACCCGTTGTGTGGCCGAACTTGGGAACACCCACGGGCATCTCTTCTGAATTCGCACATCCGGCAGGAGAAGCCGCTGGAAACTAAGACGGTTGTTGAAGGTAACTCGGAACGTCGACTCCTGAATCTGGTCCGGTGCATTTCCCGAACCCCGAAAAAGAGTAACGACCTCCGAGGCGGGCGTGTTCAACGCCAAATCAAAGAACACGAACCTCACATGCAGGCGTGAACCCCTAAAGCCGACCGATCTTTCCACTTGCGAATAGCGGGAATCTGCATTTGCAAGAATCACACTTACCTTTGCACAAGCGTCAATTCCTTCCTCGGAATATGCTCGAATGTCAAAGCCAGTGTGGTCCAACAACCGAGCTTCAAATAGCACTCCCTCCACTCTGACCTGATGGGTCGCCCAGAACTCTCGGTGACCGTTGCGAAATTCGCACTCAAACAAGAGCACCGGAGTCTCGAGAAGTTCCTGCTCTTTCATTTCGTATATCGTTGGCATATCAAAGGCTCCGGCTGTCTCGGCGTTAAAGCAAATTAGTAGTTACTACCACGGTGGTGCTATGGTCGTTGGGACCATTTGTCGTGCGAGTAAGGGAATCCATCGCAAAGCGAACATTCGGATGCACTCCATGACGACTAGTGCTTCTCCGGTAAGCGCTTGGTGCGGGTTGAGCATCTACTTGTGCGCCGACAGCGCACACTGCAGTCCCACCGGCGAGTTCCAACGAAAATCCAACGGACGTCGACTCGCTAGGCATCTTTACAGGAAGGTGATATCTGTGCCATGTACGCTGTGGTGCGACAACAAGGTTCTGCGTGAAGCCACCTGATGTCGCACAAAGCGCCACGCTGCTCGGCATGTCGCTTCTCAGCCACACACTCATCGAATATGTGTAATGTCCAGGCACTGTAAGAACCTGGACCATCCCCTGTGTTGCGACAGAGGGATTCACAATCGAGGTCGCGCGCTGGGTGCCCCACGGGTCGTTCTGTCCGGTGGACATAGCCACGTCTGGACCGACGATCCATGCACTGCGACCAAAGTCCTCGCTCCACCGCAGAAGATTCAGACCAGGGTCCAGGAGGCCAAAAGTCAGGCGTCTGCCCTCCTTTTCTTTAAAGAACGATTCAATGGTCTCCATTTCGCTGTCCGATAAGCCTTTAAAGTAAAGGCCAAGGTTCAACTTCGACCAGAAGGGGTCAAAACTCTTTACCTCGCGTCCGTCGGCGAGATTGTTTATAACAGTGCGGAACGCTTGGCGTCGATACAGTGGAAACTGACTCATGGCACCAGTAGACAGTTGGGGAAAGAACGACATCAACATGTCATTTCAACTCCCGGATAATCAAGTGTGCACTCCCCCCGACAATAGAACGATATTCTGCCAAAACCTCCGAATTATCAAACTGGCATTCGGCATGCACTGTCCCATCCCATGGGTCAATGAACGAAAACGTACCCACCTGTCCCTGTTGTTGGGCATAGAAGGCCTCTATAAGAGTAAGATCGTCCTCATCCAATTCGTCTAATTGAACGACCCACCGACGGATGGAATGTGAAAAGTTTCTGAACCGCTGCTCGGAACCATCCGCAAACTCAAGAACATCGGTGGAAAAATACATTCCACGGGCAGCCGGCCATTGCATGATTGCCCCACTTTTAAGTCTGGGAAAAACGGTCATAAGTCGTTCACCACATCGTTCAGAGCGTGTGAATGGAGCATCGCATCTCGCACTGCCCTTGCTATGTCTTCGCTGTGATCTAGAAAACTGCGACTGTCGATTGCGTTGACCTGTACGGTGATATTGTTTACAGCAGTAGACATTGCGGGGGGCCCGTTAGTACCCATCGTGTCAATAGGTACAGGGCCATGCGATCCCCGCAAAGGACGGATTCTGTCACCAATACCACGGTCAATGTTGACGGAAAGGTTGGAAGAGGACATGGCAGCTTCCGTGCGGAGTGGCGCCGGAAGGCTAAAGCGGACTGGCTCCGGTGTTTCGTTTCGGTCATGTCGGTGGAACAGACTGAACAATCCTCTTGCCAGCGGCGCCAAACCGAATGCGTTCGCAAGAAGGGTATTGTGCCGCTGTCCACTCGGGATAAGCGTTCCAGTCAGGGCATTGATCGATTCGGTGATAACATGCGGGATTCTTGTCGACTTTATCGTTGACAGAGCTTTGCTTGAAAAGGTTACGGAATCGCTAAGCAGTTGGTCAGGCGCTTGAGCCATGTTTGCGCGACCCACTCCCAGCAGAGCGTTTGCGGTTATGCCGGCTTGCGCGGAGATATCGTTGTCGCCCAAGACTGTGCGCTGAAAGTCTTCCCACTCTGGACTATTCATCATGATCTTGCTCCTTAAGTAGTTCGTTTTCAAGTATCGTGAATGCCTCAGCCGACTTGGCGTGAAGAGTCATGACATCAGGTCGTCCTCCAAACCGCCATAAATGATATTCTTCAAGCCAACTAATGCTTTCGCTCGTTATGTAGCTAACAGGGCACTTCGTTATGGACACATCATTCCTTGCCCAAACGATACGACTACTATCGGCGTCGTGGGGCAGAAATCCACATCTTCTTTTTCTTTCCAAGCCTTGCTTCCGGCAGGTGTCGCACTTCCATGTGGCTTGATTTGCATATTGAAAGTGGAAGGCGACAGTTAGTTTTTTCGTTCTTCCCCACTTAAAAAGCACTCTTCTCGAATGCTTTCTGCGATCTCCCGGCAAAGAAATTCCGGACCTTTTTCTATGAGCAGTTCGCAGTCGGCCGGTTGGTCGTCAATCAATAGATCATCTATTTTAATCAGTGCCCACCGAATATA
Source organism: Acidobacteriaceae bacterium (assembly GCA_020247055.1). GTDB lineage: Bacteria > Acidobacteriota > Terriglobia > Bryobacterales > Bryobacteraceae. The sequence continues at coordinate 26,036 of JADCJL010000199.1, forward strand.
GATAGCATCTATAGCCGTGATAAGTTCTTTCGAGCGAATCTGATCCGTTAAGTCTTCGCTACCGTTATGAAAGGCCAGACTATGTCCCTCTGCCCGTACAAGCCGCAGTAAGGCAAGTCGTCCGTTTAATGACGGGCGCCTTATTTCATAACGAACACCAGGAAATACTCGTGAGTCTTTGAGCAGGGTACTGTGATATTTCATGAGACGTCCCTATGCGAATGCAATGCGTATCTCGTCATCCACGGTGCCGCTCGCTTGACTGAGACCGAAGGCCCACTCGAGTCGCGGGTTGCGGTCGTCGAACTCCGGCACCTCCGGAACGACAGTTGGCAGGTAAATGGCACACAGCTGGCCCGGTAACTCGCCAAGTTGCAACATCACCGAAATCGGTTCTCGGTTGCGTGCCGCCGCATACAGGCCCTTTGTTGCATCATCATCCTGCTCTAGAAGTCGAAAACGAATACCAACCTCCCGCTCGCCGGCTGACAAACAACGTGGACCATCAAAGCCGAATTCTCTTCGGCGCATATCGATGTTGTTCTTTATAGAAACTTCGGCGTCAGTTAACGTGTAGAATCGGGAAGACGTTGAACCCATCCACACTTGCCCAAGGTGTCCAGGAACGATCTGATAAGCAATCTCCCCGACATTGGGCTCGGCCGGGAACTGTGCCACACTTCCTACTCCAGCATTAAATGACGCACTATCGATGAGGCGCCTCGCTTCGCCATGGAATTCTACTTCGTGAAAGTCCCCATTGATCTTAATCTTTAAAAAGTTAACCGCCGCGCCGGATAAGAGCCGCTGGACAGCAGTCGCCGGACTCCAGTAGTCAAAAAGGGATACGGAAGGTAATTGGGTTGCTGGACCATAAGTGATCGTTGGATTAAGCGGAGCTCCCGGACTGGGTGAGATGCTAAACGGTGCATTCAATTGCACAGTGGTTGAATTTACAATGTGCTGAACGAAGCGAAGTTCGCTTCCAAGACTCAATGCTTGGCCAACCTGCATTCCGTGGGGGCCTCCCATCGTCAGGCTTCTTCCGTTGATTGAGGCGATCACCTTGTTGCTATCAAACAGGGGCGGCGCCCCAAGAGCTGCTCGAAAGAGCGGTCCACAAGGAGGTTCCGCCGATGTGTTCGCCCAGTTGGTCAGGTATGTCTCAAGACGAAATTCCGTTTGATCTCGCCCTCCTGTGGGCACCACCATGCGAGAGCGGCTTCCGGTCTTGTCGCGTCGCCTAACAGTATGTTGCTCATTCTTGATCGCCATCCGAATTGCGGGAATTCGATGTTGCTCGGTTACCGTAGCGGTGGCGCCGAATTCCGTCTCTAGTGCTGTATAGAAGCGATTGTGATTTGAGGAAATGTAGCAGGCCATGTAGATTCCTTTACTTGCTGATCTGTACGTCGAAAGTGGCTTTCGCAACTTGTAAGTAGTTCTTGCCGCCTGTTTTGACCGGGCCGAAGGAAATCTGATACCCACCCGTGTAGAATTGTCCCTCACCCCAGTCCCCCCGAAGTGAGTCGAGCGTCTCAGTCAGCCCATCAACGTAATGTTGGAGTGCGCTGGATATTGTCTCGATACGGTCATGTGTTACTCGCACTTCAATCGTGAGGGTCACCGTACCGGAGAACCGTCTAAACTTCTCCCGAAGAGTGTTATTCAACCTCTCGCAATATATGAAGAACGTGGGATACTGTAAGCCTCCCGACTTGTCGGCCACCTCTGGCGCGACCTGTAGTCCAACAAGTTGGTTATCGTGCAGTGGTGCGAGACTCGTCCCGGTACGCGCACTCACGGCCGCAAGTCCTGTGTTCAATCCAGTCGGTGCACGGAGCAAAGTTTCAAGGGTCTTAGTTGCAGTCGTTGCAATGTGTGCCATAAGGCTAACCTCTTAAGACGGTATTCGACCTACGAAGATAGGTATCCGGAAACTGGCCTTGTGGCGGTACGTTGCCGGAATGCAATCCTGCCTGGGGAAGAGACCAATCGGCTTCTAATGGAAGGGGTGTACTGTTCTGTTTTTCAAGTGCCTCCGGATTAGTGCCAAGATAAACGTTCCACGACATTACATAGCCAGGTGCTTGTGGCGGTGTCACAGTCACAGAAGATGCTGGCGGAGCCGTCAGTGAACTCATTGGGCCCGCTTCGCTTTCTGTTCCCTCACTGGTGACCCAGGAAACTTTTGCAAACCAAGTTCCTGCCATCTGAGTTCCAGTGGTGTGACTTAGACTTGGACGGCCCGGGCGTCGTATCGGGACATAGACAATGCCAACTCCGAGGTCGAATAACAGGGACGCCGCGGAGTCGCTCAAGTGACAGTATTGCTCTAATTTGTGCTTATATCGTTCATTGAGTTGCTGATGATAGCAATCACGATACGTCAGTTCTATCGTGCGAAGGATGTGCCAACGTCGCAGGGCTTCGGTTATTACCACTTGGTCGATCCCGATATTATGTCCCCGGGAGACTCGCAGCAGAAAGCGCCGCAGCTCGAGTTCTATCTCGGTAGCTGCGACAGTTCCCTTCGTCAAAAGGTCGATCCGTTCTGTGGCCGCGGTATCGAAGAGGGAGCTTTCATACGACAAAAGATCGCTCGGTATTGATGGAATACTGTCTACAAAGAGTGCCATACTTGGGTCCTTCAACGTTTACGGGGTCGGGTCACGGCGGATCTTGGAGTGCTGGGTGTGAATGTTTCTAAAACGGTTGTATGCGGTCGGGTGTCGTTAGGAGGTCCTTCGCGCCATAGTGCGTAGTGTGCTTTTTGCTCCTCTGTCGCGAGCAGTGCTTTACCTTCTACGACCATTCGGGCCGCTGCGTGGCGGGTTACTTCAGAAAGAGTTCCCGCTCGCCCTCCGTCGTCCGTTTCCGTACTTACCACCACAACGGCGTTGTCCTGTATAGTGTTCTCGACTTGTTGTATTGCTAGGTAGTACTGACGCAAGTCCATGTTTTCCCTCACTGCGTATGGTGGAGGCCGGACGGCCGTGGCCGTCCGGCACCGAGTGTTAGCTCCGGACTTGAACGCCGAAGTTATTCCTTAGAACGGCCACGCCGTAGAGGCAATCGACCGTAAACTGCTGTGCCAGCGTGTTCGGCTGGTAACTCATCATCACACGCATTCCGAAGTTGCCCAGCTCGGAGTATTCAGCGATGGCGCCCGTACCCGGCAGCGGTTGCGGCAGACGACGCACGCACAACCCGATAGCGTCCTTCGCGAAAGCAATGTTCTGAGTGGTCGCCGGGGACGAGCCAGTTTTTGAGACGAACTGCGAGCGAAACACAAAGAAGTCCTTCAGCTTTCCAACGGATCCATCGATCATCGCCCGGACCCCGGCCTCCCCGGCTGTATTGTATTCCGAGAATCGGGGAATCTGTCGCAGTTGGGAATAGGTACTGCCGTCAACAACCAGATACTTCTGCGCAGCAGACGGAACTTTCGCGTTAAAGAGGGCGGTTTCCGCCTCGTCTACCAACGATTCGGTAATCGGCGAACCAGCAAAGCCCAGAGCAGTGTTTGCGGTGAATTGCGAGTATAGCGAAAGCAGGTCGGATTCGATCTTCTCGGCGAGCGCTACAACGGCCGGTTCCATATAAAGCCGGAGAAGATCGGGCACGGCGAGCACCTTTGTTACGTCCGGGATTTGGAACGTGGCCTCGGCATGTGTGTTCAGGACAATCTGAGCGTTGCCCAAGCTAGGATTCTGCGTTGTGACGGTTCCCCCCTGAGCGATATTGTTCGCAACGAGAGTCGGGGGAATCGGCACGTTGATGGTATCACCAGCCTGAGCCAAAGACGGCTCAAAGTTTCGATTCACCAAGTTTCCCATCACGAGGTTGCCCATGAGGGCCGGCAGCGCATCCGCCGCCACCAGTTTGACCAAGGCATTTGCAACATTTGACGAAGTAATAGCAGGCATTTCTTTTCTCCTAAAGTGAAAAAGCCCCGGCCAGTTAGGCTGCAGGGCGGCTTGTTTAAGTAGTTGGCTGGACCAATCCAGCATTTATCTTTTGCTATTGAAGTTTCGGCCTCAGGATCTGCACGATCAGACAATACGCTCGCCAACGCAACCGCGTGGTTAACGGGAACTGTTGATCTGTTGCGCGATTCGTGAGATTTCCTGGCGGGCCCTTTCCAAGTCTTCCTTGGGCATACCTGGACGAATCTTATCGATATCGAATCCTCCGCCCGGAGGAGTGACAGGTGGTTTGGCGCTTGCGGTCGCTCCCGATCCACCAGTGATTCGGGCGGGGAGTAACTCGGGGTTTTCGTTTACGAAATTCGAAAGATATTCCTTGACGGAGAACTCGCCGTTCGTGGTCTTCGCAACCAAACGTCCGTCTTCAGTGCGCTGGATATCGTCTTTGACAGCCCGGAAGGCGAGGTCCAGTTTTTGCACCCCGAGTCGTTGCAGTTCCGTTCGAACTGTTGTGTTGCGCTCGGCCTCCTCGGCGATGATTCGACTGCGGCGATTTTCCTCCACCAGTTCGTTCATCTTGCGTTCGAGGGCCTCGCGCCGTCGGCGCTCCTCCTCAAGTTCTATCTTGTACGCCGGTTCGGTTTTCGCCTGTTCTAGACTGACGAACTCTCGAACTGCCTCTTGGATCAGGTGCCTAATGTCGCCCCTCCGCCCAATTTGTGCTTGGTCATGTTTGCTTTCATCCATCCGTCATCCTCCTTACTAGATTCCGCGCAGAAACCAATCATCAATTTCGCGCGCGATTGTGTCCTTGATCTCTTGCCGTTCATCGCAGAGATACTTGAACGCCAATTTCTTGTAGATTTGCTTGACCAGAGTGCGTGAATCGATATTCATTGCGATCAGTTTGGAGGCGTCGTCAATTTCGCCAGCAAAATCGCCAATATCAAATTCATCCAAGCCTGATACGTTTACTTGTAGATTGTCCTCGCGGACACATTCAATGGCTTTTAGAATTCTTTTCACTACATCTTTGACTGAATCGCCCAAACTGCGCAGCACTTCCTGTGTTATTGCAAAGTCTCTTTGCTTTGCAAGGCCAGAAAGGGGGCGATGATCACCAACCACCGGACCTGCTTGTCCAATCAGGTAGCAGACCCGATAAATCTCATCTTTTAGCCTATTGAGGTTCTGGGTCGCAATCTCAAACACTTTTCCCTCCGGTTCGGTCCATCCAAAACGGTCCCCGGGTCCCAGTTGCAGGAAGTAACTTTCACCGACCATTTGATCGAATTTCTTGTCGCTATAGACGACGGGCATTGCGAAAAGGCCCATCGTTAAAGCCCAGCTAAGCGCGTTGGACTTGTTAAAGTGTTCCAACTGTAGTGAGGCTGCCTTGTTCATGAGCCACATTCCTTGGCTTACCGTTGTTTCAAAGAGCGGTACTCGATTTAACTTCGCAAGACCATGCACGCCCTCATCAATCAGCTCAATGCTGTTTGTCTGATTCACGGAACCTTGTTGCTGCGTTCGGCGGTAGACTCTGAAATGTTCACGGTCGTAGTATAGCCATCGTGTTTCGGTCGTGTTGTGGGCGTCTTCTAAGCTTCGACGATATGTATGCGTTGTTCGAAGAACTATCCACTCGAACTCACCGGCGTCACTGCGGCACCAGTTCACCAGATCATTGGGACTATAGTGAACCAAGTATGCTCTACTAGCGCCCATGAAGTCTTCCTCTGCGCGGCTTGATGCAGGTTGACTGGTACGGGGAAAGTCCACTAGCGTGTAGCCCGTTCCATATAGGAGTGCATCAGTCAGCTGCCTTCGAAAATAGTCGCTTAGGTTTGTTCCTTTTCGGTCGCAATCCTCGATGAACATGCTGAAGAACCCACGGCCTGTATCATGTGTGCCGTCGATAGTGATTACCGGTTCTCGCCGGAAGAGTGTAGCTGCATACCAATCGATGATGGATCCGATGTAGTTTTCGTAAAAGACTCTTTGTAGCCTTTCTCCGTAGACGTCGGCCGGCTCGTTTTGCCGGGGAATAAGATATTGCGCAGCATTGAGCTTGAACGCTTCTCCTCCTACGTAGAGGTCCTGGTAACGTTTCCACACCTCGTGTTTGCCCCGATATTCCGGATGTTCTTGATCAATACGGGTATCCATTTGCTTTCCTTGTATTGTGATATGAGACGAATGCGGTGCGGCCGGGCGAACGATATGTGACGGCATTGTCGTGTGACCGCCTGACAGGGAAGAGGTTAGAAGCCGGGCAGGCGGTTCGATTTATAACCAACTGGTTGCCGCTTGTCGTTACTGACTACTTGCCAGACTAAATACCCCAAAGCGTCCGACAGATGTGTGCGTTTCGGGTCGCTCCCTTTGTCGATGATCATGGTTCCGGGCAACAGGGTGACTTGTTCGAGATCCCTGATAAGTTCTTTGCAGCGCGGGTCTATGTACAGTCTTCGGTTTCCGGCAGCGTCTCGCAGGGTGCTGTTCATCAAGACAAGTCTTTCCCTCACCGCGGGATTCTGCGGAGGCAGCTCGACGTTGCAGCGTTGAATGTTTCGAGTTCTGAAGAATGTGCTGATAGCGTCTGCGTCTTTGGGTCCGGTTGTTTTCATTGCGTTTCCTGATGCATCGCCGAAGACCGTCAAACCATGGCATGAAGGAAATCTTCGGAGGAGTTCATCGCACGCTTCCCAGGTTGTAGCCCTTGACAGTGTGATTTCATCAATAACGTTGACTGTGTCTCCGGTGAGTTGTACCACTACTGAAGACATTGGATCCACGTTAAAGTCCATGGCCCAGTAGAGTGGTTTGTTGGGATCATAGTTGCACTCCCTGACGTTGTGGCTTCGTTCGAAACCGTAGTATGCTTGTCCGGCGCTTATATTTAGGTATGCCCCTAGGACTTCCTGTTGGTAGAACCGATCATCATAGCTGAGCTTCAGGCGGTCATAAAAATCGGGAATGACATCCAGAAGGTGGCGATTTTCACCCGGTTGTGCGAGAGTAACTGCATAGCCGCCTGTGGTGTTCGCGATGAAACGGTGGTAGACCCAATCGAAACCCTTCGGTGTCCACACTGCAAATCCAGATAAGCGCTTCGCTTGCGGATCTCGTAGTCTACCCTCAAGACGAAGCCAAGCTTCTTCGTGACAATACGTTAGTTCATCAACGCCGAACCATGCGAGGTTCGTACCACGGAGCCTTTCAAAATCTTCAAGACTTCGAAATAGCATGGTGGATCCCGTGTCTCGCATTCTCAGGCAGTTTTCTGTTTTGTTGAAGGATATTGGGATATGATTACGCTCCAACAGTTCGAACAGACTGCGTTGAGTTGCATCGCGGAGCATTGGGAAAGTTGGTGCTGCCAACAGGCCCTGTCGGCCTGGATTGAGATAACTCAATCGAATAGCCTCGTGGCATAACGCTTGACTTTTTCCGGAGCCAACGGGCCCGGAAAAGCCTTTGAAGCGGGCATTGCAGTCGTGGAAGGCTCTTTGTGAAGGTAGAGCGCTGTAGCGGATGCTGCGGCGGACGGTTACTCGGCTGGTGCGTTTTGGGGTTGGTCTATCCATCTCACCAGAACCTCGTGGGGTTGTTTCGCTTGCTGCATCGTTTGATGGGCTTCGATTAATCTGATCAGATCACTTGGGCTTGCTTTGAAATCGTCACCGTTGGTCAATTGTGTGTGTAGTTTGCGAAGTGCCATTTCGATCAAACGGAGAGTAAAGCTTTCAGTGATAGGAGTTACCGCATGGTTTTCTTTGTTCATAGCTCGTGCTGTCGTTCTTCGCGTCGGCTCTTGCGCTCAGGTTTCTCTTACACTTTCAATTTACCTGTGTTGTCGGGTGCAACATTCGCCTAGCCCGCTGCAAGTGATTGAAAAACAATGAGAAAGATTTCTCTACATCCTGTCAACGGCTTGTAAAACTCCGCGCAGAACCCTTGACAGGTGTGGCAGGGACCCGATGAAAGTACTTTGCGAGGCAGGGCTTCGGCAGTGGGCCCCGAGATCGGACCTTTGGGAATACGGATCTAAAGACCACCTGGAGTTTTCAAATTGTGATGTCGTTTTTCTAGGAACGCAATCGGAGTAGCTGGTCGACGGTGAGCGCGAAAATACCAAAGATGAGATGCGCCATCACCTTTTGGGCTCCCCGCACATGCAACTGCCCGGCCCCGTATTCATCCTTCAGTCTTCCAAAGACTCGCTCCACCATAGTCTGGCTTTTGTATCCCTCGGCCTGCGCTGGGGTATCGCTCGGTTTGCGCCGGGCTCAGTTGTGGCTGTGGTTTGACCCGGATCGGTAACTGTGTTTTGGACATTTTGTCGGGTGTGGGGCCGGGTGTGGGGATGAATGATCGGCTGGTGTTGGCGGTCCGTACTGGCCTGTCGAATGGTGGTGGCGTCGTAAGCGGAATCCATGATGTCGTACAGAGAGGTGACGCGGTTTGAACTCATCTCCATCAGGGGAATCGCGACCTGGGAGTCGTGGACGCTGGCGGCGGTGAGCAGGGCGCTGATGGGGATCTGGCCATCGGCGACATCGAGATGCAGTTTGTATCCCCGCCACCACTTTACATGTCCGTTGTTGCCCCTTTTGCCGCCGAGGTCGCAGGCTGTGGGAACGCCTGGGAGCATGGCGTCGACGGTCTTATTCTGCAGCTGCTTTTGTAGTCTGGTCTTTGAGACAGATCTAGGGCATGGCTCTGGAAAGTGCTGATTCCTTGATGGGTTTACGTTTCTTGGGTTTTTTTGATTTTGGCTTTGGGCGCTTGGTGGGGCTTGGTTTCAGGGAATCGTTCGCGAGCTTCGAGGGCGGAGCCGTTGCGGGCGATGTGGCCAGTCAGGCGGTCCGATTGGGTAGCTCGCACGAGTGTTTCCTGGGCGGCGGTGGAGAGTTGGGAGTGAGCGAACTCGGCAAAGGCTCGGGAGAAAGTGGATTCGTGGGGGAGTTGGGCGGGGTGATCCCAGCGACAAAGTTGACGGAGGCTGTGGTCTGTTTTGAGGGTGTCGAGGAGTTGGCGGGTGTGGGCCAGGCCGTAGACGCTCTTGGCGAGAAAGGCTCGGGCGATAGCGAGGCGGTCTTTGCTGGGTCGGCCGGGCCAGCGGCCTTGGGGCAGCAGGGGGCGACGGGGGACCATGGCGCAGAAGGCGATGAAGAGGGCGGCGCGATCGCTGATGGAACCGAGGGCAGGAGTAAGGATGGGGAAGAGCTGCTGTTGGAGGACGTTGGAGAACGGGGAGAGTTGCTCGGACAGGGTGAGTTGCATAGAGATGGGGGGAGGAAAATCAGCCCAAACGGACACTGTTTTCGGCTATATGATGCCATCACTAACACATTTATATTCAATCAGATAAGTCAGGCTCCCACAGGACGCGAGAGTTTTGCAAGTGGCTCGTACGATTGCGCAACAAAAGTACGTCTCTGGGTGGGCTGTTTTCGACTTCAAGCCCCGGCGGCACAGCCGTTTTCGGACCAGGACTAAGGGCGCGGTGGGACGAGCATTCGCGACGTCGCGGCAAAACTCCGTTTACCGAGCTGAGAATTGTGCTACCGCCTTTTAGCGATCCCGTTGCAGGACGCTTTGGGTAGTGCTGCATCGAAGTCGATCTTCGCAGCGGAATGAGTGGTGAGGTCGTTCGTGGCATCGGGCTGGCTCCGCAGTCGCCGGATACTTATTAGCCGTTGCGGGCAATTCGATTTTCGCTGATCCCGACAG
>JADCJL010000002.1 GCA_020247055.1 Acidobacteriaceae bacterium
GTTCATGGGTTCGCAGTCGAAGGTTTTGCCGGCGGCGAGGTGGAGGGAGTCGACGAGCTCTTCGGCGGTGAGGTTGCGGTGGGCGGGGCCGGCGAAGAGGCGTTTGGCGGAGTTCAATTGGTCGGCGGGGGTGCCGACGGCGCGGCGCTGGTAGGCGCGGGAGTTGAGGATGAGGCGGGCGAGATGTTTGAGGTCGTAGCCGGAGTAGGCGAACTGCTGGGCGAGGAAGGCGAGGAGTTCGGGGTGGGAGGCGCGGCCGCGGGCCCAGTCGTCGACGGGTTCGAAGATGCCGATGCCCATGTAGCGGCGCCAGACGCGGTTGGCGATGACCTGGGCGAAGCGTTCGTTTTCGGGGGAGACGAGGTAGGCGGCGAGTTCGCGGCGGGTTTCTGGCGAGTTCGAGGGGGGGAGGTCGCCGGTGGCGGCGTGGGCGGCGAGTTTGGCGAAGGGCCAGGCGGGGGCGATGGTTTCGCCGGGTTTGAGGGCGGAGACGACGTTGGGCTTGCGGCCGCCCTCGCCCTGGGGCACGGTGCTGGTGACGGGGAGTTTGACGGCGCCGCCGTTGAGCATGGCGGCCATGGAGAAGAGATCCTGTTGCTTATAGGGGTGGAAGGGGGCGTCGTGGCAGCGGGCGCAGCTGAGTTTTTGGCCGAGGAAGGCTTGGCCGATGATGTCGGCTTTAGCGGCCATGGGGGCGTCGTTGAGGGTGGCGAGGCCGAAGGAGGCGGGGCCGCCGAGGGTGGGGGAGCCGTCCATCTGGACGAGTTCGGCGACGAAGCGATCGAAGGGGATGTTGTCGGAGAAGGCGTTGTGCATCCACCAGCGGAAGGGGCCGGTGTTGTTGAGATCGGGCTTGAGGATGCCGGGATTTTCGGCGAGGACGTCCTGCCAGTAGGCGACCCAATGGTCGGCCCAGGAGGGGTCCTGGAGGAGGCGTTCGATGGCGTTGGCGCGGCGGGTGGCGGGTTGGTCGCCGAGGAAGGCCTGGACCTGGGCGGGGGTGGGGATGAGGCCGGTGGTGTCGAGGGTGACGCGGCGGAGGAATTCGAGGTCGGAGAGGGTGGGCGCGGGAGGGACGGAGGCGGCGCGGAGTTTGGCGTCGAGGAAGCCGTCGATGGAGGCTCCGGGGGTGGGCGGGGTGAGGCGGTTGCGGAGGGAGAGATGGCGTTGGTTCCAGGCGGCGGCGACTGCGCGGCTGGCGGCGCGGCGGCGTTCGCGGTCGGCGGTGGTGTGGCGGGCGAAGGAGGCGGCGACGTAGGTTTCCCAGGCGGCGTCGGTGAGGAGGGGGGCGTTGTCGGGGCCGAGGAGGCGGTCGAGTTCGCCGGGGCGGGCGAGGCTGACGGCGAGTTCGCCGGTGGAGGGGTAGAGGCCTTTGCCGCCGACGGCGGCGATGAGTTCGAAGGAGTGGGGGCCGGGGGAGAGATCGAGGGTGACGGTTTGGTCCTGGTGGGGGTAGGCGGCGGGGCGGAGGGGGGTGTTGCCGCGTTCGACGGGTTGGGGGACGGGGTCGTCGCTGGAGGTGTTGGGTTTTTGGGGTTTGGTGGAGGCGACGAGTTTGCCGTCGATGGAGAGGCGGGCGGCGCCGCGGGCGCGGAGGCGGAACTGGTAGGTGCCGGCGGGGAAGGAGCGTTGGTAGGTGGCGCGGAGGTAGAAGGGGGTGGAGCGGTCGGCGGGGGCGGCGGTGGGGGTGAATTTGGTGGGGGTGTGGGGAAAGGCGAAGGCGGGTTCGGAGTAGGCGTCGACGGGGGTGGCGGTGGGGAGTTGGAGGTCGCGGGTGGGGGTGAGGTCTTCGAAGATTTCGACGCGGACGGGACCGGCGGCGGGGAGGGAGGCGGCGACCCAGAGGGCGAGGAGGAGAGGTTTGGTGCGCACGGGAATCTGGGGGACACTGTATCAAATTGGGGGTTCGGGCTCAAAGGTTGGGGCGGGGAGCGGGTGGTCGGGATTGTGACACATAGGCTGACGCGTCAGTGATGGCCGCCCTTGGATTTGCCGCCGAAGAAGAAACCGTACTCGACAACGAATCCGCCGGCGCCGTTGCGGGGGTTGTTAGCGATCTTGTAGCCGACGACGACGATCTGGCGGGGGGTGGGATGGAAGAGTACGCCGGGGACGAAGAAGCCGAGATCGTGGTTGCCGGCGAACCATTCGGCGAGCAGGATGAAGCGTTTGTTGACGGGGTGTTCGAGGCCGGCGAGGACGTTGCCGGAGTTCTTCTTGAAGAGTTCTTCGGTGCCGAACCAGCCGCCCATGGTAAGACGGGTGCGGGCTTGGGGGAGACGCCAACTGTAGTGGGCGTAGGAGAAGTTGCCGACGCCCTGGCCGCGGTAGTTCCACAGGCCCATGGAGCCGATGGTGATCTGGCGTTCGCGGGAGTCCGGGGCGAGGGGGATGGCGGATTTGAAGCCAAAGCCGACGTTCTGGTTCTTGGTGCTGGGAGCCCCGGCGTTATAGGTGGTGAGGGCGAGTTCGGTGTTGCGGCCGACGCCATAGGTGAAGAAGTTGGTGGCGTACCAATAACGGTAGGCCCCGGCCTGGTAGGGACGGAGTTGGGTTTCGTGCATGAGGAAGCCCTGGCCTTTGGGGGTGATGTCGGCTGAGGGCATGTTTACGATGGCTTGCTGGGCGTGGGCGGTGAGGAGAGTGGCCAGGAAGAGTGCGGACCATTTCATAGATTGTTTGGTGAGAGGAGCCGAAACCGGTCGGGTCTCAGCTTGAGTAGCAATTCGGATGCCAGAGTGGGTCGGGCGGCTAAGTGTTTGATTGTGTGGGGTGGATGGTAGGAGGGCAGGGAGGCGGGGAGGCTCAAATGGGGCAGGGTGCCTGAAGAGGGCCTGGATTTCGAAGGGGAGCGGCGGTGGGGCGGCGGTGCATGGACTGGTAGGGAAGGTGTCGAACCGCAAGATCCCGGCAGCCGCCAAAGCGCAAGCCATCGCGGTGCCGCTGCCGCCGGAATGGCATGGCTTCGGGCCAAGCTTTGCCTCCGAGCAGTTGGCCAATCAGGCGACCATATCAGCTATGAAACGCTGCGGGGCTGGATGATCGAAGGCGGCCAGGGGAGGGAGAAGGGGGACCGGTGCACTGGTCCCGGTCACGGGCCGGTCAAAGGAAAGCCTTCGGCACGGTATCCCCATCACCCGAGCATTGGCTCTGGCGTTCCCGCTAGGGCTTCACCCCACGCTTAACTCCCCGCCCCCAGCAGCGCAGCCGGCTGCCCCCGCAGAATGCCGCTCCGCTGCGCGAAGTACTTCCCCGTCTTGCGCAGCGCTAGATCCTCGGCCGTCATGCTCGCCCGCAGCACCGCGTCGTAGGACACGCCGGGATCCCCCAGTCGCCGCATCCACTCCGTAGCCTGTTCGTGCAGCCGCTTCTGCACGCGCGCCGCCGACGGATCGCCGTACCGATTGCGCAGTTCCCACGGGTCCCGCTCGCGGTCATAGAGACAGTTCCAGCGCAAGTGCTCCGGATGGCGGAAGTAGGCCTCGCGGTACAGCGCATCGCCCCCCGGCCGGTACGTATCGAAAGCGTACGTGTACCGGCGCGTGTATACCCCGCGCCAGTCCAGGTTCAGCAGAAACAGCGGCGCCGACGCCACCGCGTTGTCCCGCCCCTCGCGGACCGCCCCGGCCAAGTCGCTGCCCTGGCACGTCTCGGGAACCGGAAGTCCCATCAGCCCGAGCAGCGTCGGCATCAGATCAAGCGTCCCCACAATCAGGTCGCTCGTCCGCGGGCGCAGGTACCCCGGGTAGCGGACCAGCAGCGGTACCCGAATTGACTCCGCCTCGGGTCGCATTTTGTTATGCCGCAGCCCGTGGGACAGCAGCGTATCGCCGTGGTCGGAGGTGTAGACAACGATCGTGTCCCGGTCGAGACCCCGCGCCGTCAGCTTCTTCATCAACTGGCCGAAGGCGCGGTCGAGGCTCGTGCACATCGCCATGTGGCCCCGGTAGACCCGCCGGTGCGACGGGGTGTCCTCGCAGTTACCCCGCACGCGCAGCGACTCGGCGTCGTAAAGAGCCAGCATCTCCTCCGGCGCTCCGTACTGCTCCTCCGGGCTTTTCGGCGGCGGGTTGGGCGGCGTCCAGTTGTGTGGCGGATGCCAGGATAGAAACAGCGCAAACGGTTCCTCGCCCTGTTGGTCGAGGAACGCTTCGGCCTGCCGGGTCTGCGCATAGGGTTCCCAGTCGCCGTACAGACGCCGCTGCCCGGTCTCGTCCCAGTAGTAGGAGCGTCTTTCGTCAAAAACCACGGTACAGTTGTTCGACAGAAACGTGCCGTCGAAGCCGTAGCGATGCTCGCCGGCCGGAATCGGGCGCACGCGGTTGCCGCCGTACAGATGCCACTTGCCGATGTAGCCCGTCCGGTAGCCCGCCTCGCGCAGCACCTCGCCGAAGTACTTACCGCCGCCGGGCAGCATACGGATATCGTTTTCGATGGCGCCGTTGCGGAGCGGGTGCTGCCCGGAGAGCAGAATTCCGCGGTAGGGGGTGCATAGCGGCGCGTTGGCGACGCAGTGGCGAAACCGCACCGCCTCGCGGGCGAACGCATCGAGCTCCGGGGTCTGAATCTGCCGGTTCCCGGAGCTTCCCAGCATGTCGTAGGACTGTTGATCGCTGAAGACAAAAACCAGGTTCGGGCGCTTCGGGCGCGGCGCGGCCCCCAGCGTGGCAATGGCCGCGCCGAACTCGCGGCGGGAGACGTTAGCAGTCATATCAGAAGTCGATCCGGAAGGCGATTTGCCCGCTGCGCGCGGAGCGGGCCGAATTGATGATACCGAACGTCGGCGCGCCCACCGAGCGGCCGGGCAGGTTGAAGTTCGTCTGGTTGAGCAGATTGAAAAATTCGGCGCGCAACTCCGCCCGCCAGGTCTCGCGCAGTGGGATGCGCTTGGCAAACGAGCTGTCCACGTTGATCAGGCCGGGGCCGTTCATGATGCCGCGGCCCGCGGTGCCGAAGCGGAACGGCGCGGGGCTGGCGAACGCCGCCGTGTTGAACCACCGCTGCAGCGTACGCGCTCCCCCTGCCAGGCGCGGGTCGCCCACCAGATCGGCGCGGTTTGCTCCCGGCGTGAAAGCGTTGGTCTCGTTCACGAAGCTGAAGACCGTAAACGTTGGGCCGGACTGGAAACTGCCGATCAGACCCGCGCGCCATCCCCCCAACAGCCGGGTGATCCAGCCCTTGTCCCGGAACAGCGGCAGGTCGTACACGCCGCTCAGCACGGCGCGGTGGCGGACGTCGCTGCCCGACAGCCCTTTGTCCAGCCGGCGGTTGTAGAAGTTCATGTACGAGCCGGCGTCGCCCAACTCCGTGAACGACTCGACGTCATCGATAAACTTCGAGTAGGTGTAGTGAGCCAGCAGCGACAGCCCGGCCTGATAGCGCCGCTCTACCTTTACAAAGCCGCCGTGGTAGGAGCTGCTGCCGAGCGCCGGGTTGATCAGAGTCACGTTGGTGAACTGCGGAAACGGGCGCCGGGACTGCGCGTTGCCCGGCCCCATCAGCGCCGGCGGCACCTGGTTGATCGAAAGGTCCGGCGCCGTCAGCTTGCGGCTCAAGTTGCCCATGTAGCTCACTTCCAGCAGCAGGTTGGGCGCCAGTTCGTGCTGGATGTCGAGATTGTACTGGTAGGAGAGCGGTACGGCGCGTTGCCGCTCAAAGAACGTCACGGCCGTGTTCGTCGCCGCCCCCGGTGCTACGGCCCCGAACCCGGCGCCGAGTTGATCTACCGGCACGCGCGCTACGGATGGAAATCCGTTCCGCAGCACCATCGCCGGGACAATCCCGATCTGCGGCGTCGTGAGACGCACATCGGTCGAGAATCCCAGCGCCGCCGCCGTTCCTACAATCGAATTGACCGCCGCGCCGTAAATTAGCCCCGCGCCGCCGCGCAGCACCGTCCGCGGCTGTACGCTCCAGGCAAAGCCAAGCCGCGGGCCGAGGTTGTTCCGATCCATGTCGAACGCCGTCCGCGGCACGCCGTTGCGTCCGGCGAAGGTGATTACTCCGGGCGTCCGGGACACCGGGTTGATCGTGGTCATGTCGAAGGCGTTCATGCGGTTGTTGTCTTCGGTGCGCGGCGCGGTCGCCTCCCAGCGCAGGCCGAGATTCAGCGTCAGTTTGTCGGTGAGCCGGTAGTCATCCTGGATGAAAAGGCCCCAGTAGGAGGCGCGGGAGAGGATCGGATCGGAGACGATGGTGCTGGCTGCATCGGCCTCGCCGAGCAGAAATGTGGCAAAGCCATTGCCGGTGCCCGCCACTCCGGGCCGGGCCGTCAACTGCGGACTGAAGCTGAAGTTCCCGCTTGAAGACGTGTCGGTGAGGTCGTTGAAGATGCCAAGGCGCGCCTCCATTCCAAACTTCAGCGCGTGCCGCCCCCGGTACCAGGAGATCGACTCCTGAATCTGGTAGTCCAGCAGTGGAATCGAGAAGCGGTACGGCGCTCCGCCCAACCCCTGGTATCCCGCTACCCCGAGAATCGGGAAACCCGCGGCGGAGACCCCGCGGAGCCCCAGTTTGCCCGCGAAATCCTCGTCCCGGCCGAAGCGGTAGTTGGCAAACGTCCGCCGGACCAGGCCGAATCGGAAATCGTTGAGCAGATTCGGCCGCAGGTTCGAGGTCCAGGAGCCGAGGATGTTGTCGGTGCGCTGATCGGTGAGATTCGCGAGCGGGTCCGCCTGTGGCTTGCCGGTGACGCCCGGGTTTTGCTGGAAGGTGCCAGCGTAGAAGTAGCGCACCATCAGTTGGTTGCGGCTGTTGATCTGGTGGTCGGCCCGGCCTACGATGATGTTGCGGTCGAGCGAAGGGCGCGTATTCAGCGTGAAATTGTTTGCTCCGGTGATCGTTCCCGGCGCATTCGGCTCGGGCCAGAAGGAGACGGCGTTGCGCGCTACGCTGTCAAAGCGCGCTGCCGGGATCACGTTACTCGGAAACGGCAGGCGGGACGTTCCCTGCGTCGTCGCCGGGTCGTGAATGAGGATCGGCTGGCCCTGGGCGTTTAGCGTGCGCGAAAAATCGCCGTTGCGCTGGGCGGGCGTGGGCACCGTCCAGAGCGCGGTTCCTCCGGTTACCTGCTGCGTGCGTTCGTAGGTGACAAAGAAGTGAGTCTTATCGCGGCGGATCGGTCCGCCCACCGACCCGCCGAACTGGTTCTGGCGGAACTTCGGCCGTGTGGCCGCGAAGAAGTTCCGGGCGTCGAGCGCCTCGTTGCGAAAGTACTCAAACAGGTTGCCGTGCCACTGGTTTGACCCCGACCGCGTCGCCAGTGTCACCACCCCGCTTTGCGACTGCCCGTACTCAGCCGAGTAGTTGTTCGACAGCACCCGGAACTCCTGCATCGCATCCATCGGCAGTGGCACCTGGCTCTGGTTCACGGCCAGGCCAACGGTATTGGTGTGGTTTCCGCCGTCGAGCGTGAATTGCTGGTTGCGCATCCGGCCGCCCGCCACGCTGAACACGGGAATATCGCCGGAAACGTTCTGGATGGAGGCGCCGGGGATCAGCGCCAGCAGCGCCGTCGAAGTCCGGTTGGGCATCGGCATGCCCTCGATCATGTTGCGCTCTACCAGTTGCCCGATGCTTGAAGACTGCGACTCCAGCACCGGCGCTGAGGCGCTCACGTCCACGGTCTGCCGGACGTCTCCCACTTGCAGGATCGCGTCCACCTGCAGCGTTTGGCTGATCTGGACGATGATGCCGCCGCGGACCAGTTTCTGGAAGCCCTGTGCCTCTACTTCCAACTTGTACGAGCCGGGGATCAAGCCGCTTACCCGGTAAAGACCCACCTCGTTGCTGGTTGTCGCCAGCGCCACCCCGGAATCGACGTTGGTAATGGTCACCGCCGCCCGCGGCACGGCGGCTGCCGAGGGGTCTTTCAGCGATCCGGTAATGGTGCTGGTGGTGGTTTGGGCCCAGATTGGCAGAAGCCCGACCAGGAGAGGCAGTAGGGTGCGCATTGCGGAATTCTACACTCTTCCGCAAGGGGGCGCACTGTCGCAGAAACTCAGTTCAAGCGGACTGGAAGTAACCGAGGCAGAGTCAACCCGCGCGACGTATCGTGCTCCGGTTAGGGGAGGTAGTTTTTCACTTCGCGGAGGACATCGGCGCGGCCGGCCCAGGGTTTGTAGACGACGCGGAGGTCGAGGGGGTAAGTGCGGTTGGCTTCGGGGTTGGGGATGACGAGTTGGAAGTCCCAGGCGGGGTTGGTGTCGTCGCCGGCGGGGGTGTTGCCGCCGCCGGAGGGAGACTGGGCGAAGCGGAGATACGGGTTCGGTCGGAAGATATAAATCAACACCATGTCGCCAAGGCGCCCGTAAAAGAACGACTCGGCGTAGCGGAGGGGGGAGAGATTGCGGAAGAGCGAGGCGGGGTCCTCCGTCGCAGCGGGCGGGGGCGGGGCGTCCGCGGCGAGAATCGTCGCATCGCGGCCGTGCAGCTGGGTGGCGAACTGGCGCCACTGTCCCTGGGGGCCGCGGAAGTAGATGCTCTTGTCCTCGGGCGCATTCATATACGAGGCCCAGAAGATGCCGAGGAAGTTGTTGGTGAAGTTCGTGTGGGTGGGGGTGGCGCGGTAGGCGATGTCGAGATAGTAGGGCTCTTTGAGTTCAAAGCGGGTGGTGCTGGCGACGCCGAAGACGGGGGTGGGGCCCTGGGTGAGTTCGGCGGCGGTGGGAGAGAGCTGGCGGAGGGCCATGGGGGCGTGGCGGGGTTCGAAGAAGACGCGGGCGTCGGCGGGGCGGGGCCGGCCGTCGAAGTAGTGCTCGAGGTTGAGGCCGGCGTAGGCGGGGACGAA
This sequence comes from Acidobacteriaceae bacterium, assembly GCA_020247055.1. Taxonomy (GTDB): domain Bacteria; phylum Acidobacteriota; class Terriglobia; order Bryobacterales; family Bryobacteraceae. The sequence goes on from JADCJL010000002.1 coordinate 8,789, forward strand.
GGGGTTGGCGGGTCGGCTGGGGGTGGAGAGGGCGAAGACGCCGTTGTAGCCGGCGCGGTGGTCGCCGGCGGGGGCGTTGGTGCCGATGGTGGCGGCGAGCTGAGAGACGGCGAGCGGGGCGGTGAGCGGAAGGGGGCGGATTTTGAGGTCGCGGAAGGCGACGACGCCGTCGTGGATCTGGAGGGCGAGGGGGGAGTCGCGGCGGGCCTGGCGGCGGAGGGTGACTTTGCTTTCGGTGCGTTTGCTTTGGGCGAAGGAGGCTGCGGCGGCGGGGGAGTCGAGGTCGACGTCGATGAGTTTTTCGCCGTCGAGCCAGTGTTCGACGTGGAGGCCGTGAACGAGAATGCGGGCGTGGTGCCAGACGTTGGGGGCGGCGGGGGCGGCGCGGTGGGGGGCGATGTAGTCGTAGAGGGCGCCGGAGGAGTGGCGGGGGGTGGAGAGGGCGTCGGGGTTGGCGAGGTCGTCGGTGATCTGGTATTCGAGGCCGGTGGGTTCGAGGCGGTCTTTTTCGGTGAGGGACTGGATGCGGTATTTGATGCCGGAGTTGGCGCCGGGGGCGGCGTGCCAGGAGAAGGTGAGTTCGAAGTCGGTGAAGGAGGCTTCGGTGAGGAGGTAGACGGGTTTGCCGCGGCCGGGGGTGGTGACGAGGGCGCCGTCGGCGACCTCCCAGGAGGGGGTGGGGGCGGGGGATTGGGAGCTCCAGCGCCAGCCGGCGAGGGAGTGGCCGTTGAACAGAAGCTGCCAGCCGGCCTGGATTTCGGCGGGGGTGAGGGTGTTGGGCTGGGCGAGGAGGAGGGCGGAGAGGGCTACCAACAGGAGCACGGGGCGCATGTTGGTAGCCTAGCCGATTTAGAACGTGAGGCGGGCACCGAGTTGGAGGATGCGAGGATCGGCGGCACTGGTGATGACGCCGAAGTTGGCGGCAGCGCTGACGTTGTTGCCGGGGGCGGCGAAGTTCGCCTTGTTGAGGGCATTGAAGAACTCGCCGCGGAGGTTGAGCTGGATGCGTTCGCGGATGGGGAAGGTCTTTTGCACGGTGAGGTCGAGGTTGACGGCGCCGGGAGAGCGGAGGAAGTTACGGGGAGAGTTTCCGTAGGTACCGACGGCATTGAAGGTGACCTGCGAGCGATCGAAGAAGGAGTTGAGGTAGTCGTTGCGGGAGCGGCCGGCGGGAAGAACGGGATTGCCGCGGAGGTCGGCGCGGTCGAGGCCGATGCCGGAGAAGGAGTTGTCGCGGCCGGAGTTGAGGCCGAAGGGCAGGCCGGAGCGGATGTCGAGGATGTTGAGCAGGCTCCAGCCGCCGAGGACCTGGCGGAGGAGTAGGTTGGCTTTCTGGAGTTTGGGGAGATCGAAGACGCCGCTGAGCCGGAAGTTGTGGGGGATATCGAAGTCGGAGAGTCCGCGGTTGAAGCGTCCGTCGGTGGGATGGGGATTGGAGAGGGAGAACTGGTTGTTGGCGCTTTCGTCGTCGATGGATTTGGACCAGGTGTAGAAGGCGAGGACGGAGAAGTTGCGGCTGAAGCGTTTGTCGAGGGTAAGTTGCAGGGAATGATACTGGGAGTTGCCGTAGTCGACCAGTTCCCGCATGGAGGAGAAGAACTGGCCGAGGGGCCGCCGGGCGTTGGTGTTGGCGACGGTGGCGGCAGGTGAGTAGAGAGCCCAGTTGCGTTCGCGGAAGGTTTGCAGGTTGGTGCCTTTATTCGCGACATAGGCGGCGCGAAGGAGGTAGTCGGCGCCGAGTTGGCGTTCGACGGTGAGGTTCCAGGCTTGGGAGTAGCCGACGCGCCAATCCTCTTTAAACCAGGCGAAGGGCATGGGGAAGGAGAAGGGCATATTCTTGTCGTTGAGGTTGACGGGGGCAAAAGGCGGGAAGGGGTTACGAACGCCGGCGGAGCCGTAGGGGTCCTGCATATCGACGCCGTTGAGGGTGAGGGTGGGGGAGAAGGGCGCGGATTCGACGAAGTTGTTGTAGAGGCGGGGGAAGGGGCGGACATAGAAGATGCCATAGCCGCCGCGGACGACGGTAGCGGAATTGCCGGGTAGGGGTTGCCACGCGAAACCGAAGCGGGGAGAGAAGTTATCGGCATCGTGCTGCTGGCCGGCCTTGGGGAAGCCGGGGTCGCCGGCGAAGATGGCTCCGGGGGGAGCGTTGAGGAAGCGCTGGGAGCGGGCGCCGGGGCGATAGCCGGAGACCTGGTCGAGTTGGTCGTGCCAGGCGTAGTAGGGGTCCCAGCGGAGGCCGGCGTTGAGGGTGAGTTGGCGGGAGAGGCGCCAGGTGTCATCGAGAAAGAGGCTGATTTGGGCGCCGCGGGTTTGTTTGAACTTGCCGGCGGACTGGACGAAGGTGGCGACGCGGCCGAGGAGGAGGTCGGAGATGCCGTTGCCGGTGAGTTGGCCGGAGAAGGTGAAATTGCCGCTTTGTTGGAATTTGGTGCTGGAATCGAAGCCGGTCCAGGGGGAGTATTCGGCGCCGAAGTTCAGGGTGTGGCGGCCCTGGATCCAGGTGGTGACGTTGTTGATTTCGACGTTGCGACGGATCCACTGTCCGGGAGGCGAGTTGGTGACGCTGCCCCAGCCGCCGAAGCCAGTGACGCCGAGTTCGAGTTGGCGGTCTGATTCCTGGGGCTCATTGAACTGGATGGGGCCGAACTGGGAGAGCCAGGCGGTGCTGCGACGCAGATTGAAGGAGTCAAGCATAAGTCCGGAAACAATGATGGAGTTGATGAGATTGGGCCGGAGGGTCCAGGAGTCCTGGAGTTTCCAGTTGTTGGTACGCTGATCCTGACCGATGCGGACGGTGAGGAGGGTGTTGGCTCCGTCCCAGCCGGGATCTTCAAAGCGGTTGAAGAAGCCGCTGCCGGAGAGGTGATGGTTGCCGAGGTTATAGTCGAGTTTGCCGAGGTACTGGAGGGTGTCGGAGCGGTCGGGGCGGGCGTAGCGGATGATGCCGTTGGAAGTGGTGGCGGTGGGCACTTTGGCCAGGAGATTGGTGGCGATGGGGCGGAGACGGGAGGAGGGGATGAGGTTGCCGGGAAAGGGGGTGTTTGCGTTCTGGGGGTCACGGATGAGGGTCCCGGGCAGGAGGGAGGCGAAGTTGCCGGCGCGGAAGGCGGGGTTGGGAACGGTGGCTTGATTGGAGAAGCTTTCGTTGCGAACGATGGTGTTTTGGAAGCTACCGAGGAAGAACAGTTTGTTGCGCAGGACGGGTCCGCCGAGGGTGGCGCCGAACTGGTTGCGTTTGAGATTGTCGGCCTGGGCGGCGAAGTAGTTGCGGGCGTTCAAAGAACCGTTGCGGGTGAAGTGGAACAGGGAACCGTGGAACTCGTTGGAGCCGGAGCGGGTGGCCACGTTGACGACGGCGCCGGAGAAATTGCCGTATTGGGCCGAGAAGTTTGAGGTTTGGACGGTGAACTCCTGGACGGCATCGGGGTTGGGGTAGGCGGCGTTCAGGTTTGTGACATTGTCCATGTGGGTGGCGCCGTCGAGGCGGTAGTTGACTTCGTTGCCGCGGGAGCCGTTGGCGGAGATGGCGATGGTGTCCGCAGAGTTGGCGTAACCGGCGGTTGTGGTACTGGCGCCGGTGACGACCCCGGGGACCATGCGGACGAGGTTGGCGGCGTTCCGGCCGTTGAGCGGGAGCTCCTGGATATAGCGCTGTTGGACGGTTTGGGAAAGGGTGCCGGAGGTGGTGTTGACCATGAGCGCATCGGCTTGGACGGTGACGGAGTCGGAGACGGAACCGATGGTGAGTTTGATATTGAGGGTGCTGGCGGTATTGATATTGAGGCGGAGGCCGGTTTGGGAGAAGGTAGAGAATCCGGAGGCGGCCACGGTGAGGGAATAGACGCCAACCGGGATGGCGGAGAAGCTGTATTGACCGTCGGGGGAGGAGGTAGTGGCGCGCTCCCAGCCGGTGGTTGGGCTTTTGAGCGTGACGGTAGCGCGGGGGACGATGGCGTTGGCGGGGTCGGTGAGCTGACCGGAGAGGGAGGCGGTGGATAGGCCTTGGGCAAGCAGGCCGGGGCCCACGAGGGTGGCGAGCGCGAGTTGACGAAACATGAAACTAGCGTAATCAGCCGGCCGTTTCAATCCGATGGCAGGAGCGTGTCAGGTTCGTTACCAGTTCCGGGCAGCGGAGCGAGAGGAGGGGAGGGGAGGATTACGGTTTTTGAGGGTTGGGGGAAGGCAGACGGGCGTTGACGGATTGGCGCCAGGCGTGGAGCTGGGCGCGGAGGGCCTGGGCCTGGGTGGGGTTCTTTTCGGCGAGGTTGGTTTTCTCGCCGGGGTCCTGCGCGAGATGGTAGAGTTCCACGCGGTTGTCTTCGAAGTATTCGAGGAGCTTCCAGTCGCGGGTGCGGAGGGCGGAGACCGGGGTGGTGGTGGGGTAGTAGTGAGGGTAATGGAAGGGGATGGCCGGGCGGGGGAGGCGGGCGGCGGGGTTGCGGAGTAGAGGGCGGAGGTCGAGGCCGTCCGTGGCGGCGGGAGGGGGCGTAACCTGGGCGGCGGCGCAGAGGGTGGGGAAGAGGTCGGTGAGGACGACGGGTTCGGCGCAGACGGCGTTGGCGGGGGTGAGGCCGGGCCATTGGATGATAAGGGGGACGCGGAGGCCTCCTTCATAGAGGGAGCCTTTGCCGGAGCGGAGGGGTGCGTTCGAGGTGATGCGGGGGCCGTTGGCGCTTTGGAGGTAGCCGCCGTTGTCGGAGGTGATGATGAAAATGGTGTTGCGGTCGAGGCCGCGGATGCGGAGGTGGTCGAGGACGCGGCCGACGCTTTGATCGAAGGATTCGACCATGGCGGCGTAGGCGGGGTTGGTGTGGTTGACGCCTTGGGGGAGTTTGGCTTCGTACTTGGCGAGGAGGGCGGGCTTGGCTTCGATGGGGGTGTGGGGGGCGTGATGAGCGAGGTAGAGGAAGAAGGGTTTTTGGCGGGCGTGGAAGGCGTCGATGACGCGGAGGGCTTCGGTGGTGAGGCGGTCGGTGAGGTATTCGCCGGCGGGGCCGGGGGTGAGGCCGGGGACGTAGCGGTGCTCTTTCTGGCTGCCGAAGCGGCCGCTGTAGGGATAGAAATACGTGGGCGGGGCGCCCCAGTGGGTGCCGCCGATGTTGACTTCGAAACCCTGGGTTTCCGGGGCGTGATCGGCGTCGCCGAGGTGCCATTTGCCGATGAGGGCGGTGGAGTAGCCGGCTTGCTGGAGGAGCTCGGCAAGGGTGGTTTCGGCGTGAGGGAGGTCGGTTTCCGAGGGGGCGGGCAGGAGAGGGAAGTGGGTGGGGGGCTGGGCAGCGCCTTCGCGCCAGATGGTGATGCCGAGGCGGGCGGGATGTTTGCCGGTGAGGAGGGAGGCGCGGGTGGGGGAGCAGACGGGGGCGGGGGAGAGGGCGTGGGAGAAGCGGAGGGACTGGCGGGCGAGGCGGTCGATGCGGGGCGTTTCGTGGAGGTCGGAGCCGTAGCAGCCGAGGTCGGTCCAGCCGAGATCGTCGGCGAGGATGAGGACGATGTTGGGCGGGGGGAGGGCGGGCTGGGCGAGAGCGGAGGCAGAGAGGAGGGAGAGGAATTGGCGGCGTTGCATCAGTATTCGAATTGGATCATGAACTGCACCTGTCGCGCGGGGAGGCTTTCGAGGATGGCGCGGTAGGTGGGGAGGCCGGTGAAGGGGCTGAGGCGTTCGGCGTTGGTGTGGTTGGTGAGGTTGAAGCTTTCGACGCCGAACTGGAGGACGGCGCGTTCGTCGAGCAGGGGAATGGTTTTCATGACGCGGAGGTCGAGGCTGGCGGTTTGGGGGCCGAGGGTGGGGTTGCGGGGGACGCCGGGGGGACGGGCGACGAGGGGGTAGGCGCCGGTGCGGGCGGGGTCGGTGGTGAGGAGGGCGTTGAGGGGGCGGCCGGAGCCGAGGGTGAAGATGGGGGCGATGGTGAGGTTGTCGATGAGCCAGGGGAGTTCGAACAGGGAGCTGAATGCGAAGCGGTGGGCTTGGTGCTGGCGGGAGAGGGCCCAGTCCTGGCGGATGTTATAGGGGTTGCTGGGTTGTTCGTCGAAGTCGGAGCTGTCGTCGTAGGTGCGGCCCCAGTTGTAGGTGGCGAGGTAGGAGAGCTCTTTGCTGATGCGGCGGTTGAGGGTGGCGGCGAGGCCGGCGTATTGGGAGCGGCCGGTTTGTTCGAGCTGGTAGAGGCGGGTGCGGGGGAGGTGGAGGCCGCGGATGAGGTTGGCTTCGACGCTGAGGGAGGTGTGGGAGCCGAAGCCGTACTCGAAGCCGGTGCTCCATTTGCGGCTGTAGGTGGAGGGGAAGTGTGCGGCGGTGGAGTAAGTGAGCCGGGGCAGGCCGGGGACGGGGGCGGAGCGGGGCAGTTGCCAGGCGCGGACGGCGTCGGGACCGGCGCCGTACTGTTCGAAGCCCTGGGTGCCGTTTTTCTGGAGGGCTTCGTTGAGCCAGGCGAGGGGGTAGCGATCGTAGAAGAGGCCGAAGCCGGCGCGGAGGACGAGGGGGCGGGCGGCGGTGGGCCGCCAGGCGAGGCCGAGGCGGGGGGCGAGGTTGTTCGAGCTGGGGGAGAGGCCGGCGGGTAGGCGCTGGCGGTCGAAGCGGGCGCCGATTTCGAGCAGAAGGCGGGGGTGGAGCTGCCAGCGGTCCTGGAGCCAGAGGCCGAGGGGGAGGGTGGGGAGCCGGGTGGCGGGGTTGCCGAAGGCCTGGAGGTAGAGATCGGGGCGGCCGGCGAGGAGGTCGTTGAGGGTGGGGAAGACGAAGATGCCGGCGTGGCGGTGGCGGAGGGCGGCGTCGAGGGTGACCCAGTGGGCGTCGAGGCCGGCGCTGAGGCGGTGGCCGTGGAGGGTGACGTTGTAGTTTTCGATGAGTTGGTAGTGGCGTTCGGTGCGGGCGGAGTCCATGCGGGGGAAGGCGCCGTAGGAGACGACGCCGGGGACTTCGACGGAGGGGCCGGGGCCGTTGGGGGTGAGTTCGGCGCGGCGTTCGGCGATTTGGAGGCGGAGGTCGTTGACGCTGGCGGGGGAGAGGACGCGGAGCCAGTTGGCGACGAGGGCGTGGTCCTGGGTGAGGCTGTTGCCCTGGGCGGAGCGGTCGGCGAAGTTATCGGGGCCCTGGACTTCGCCGCGGGTGCGGCCGCGGGAGAAGGCGTAGCGGGCGGCGAAGGTATCGTGTTCGCCGATCTGGTGGTTGAGTTTGAGGGAGAGTTCGGTGCCGCGGGTGGAGGTGGGGTAGAGGCCGCGGTAGACGTTGGGCAGAAGGGCGGCGACGGGGGCGGCGATGTTGGACCACTCTTCGGCGGATTCGGATTCGTATTCAATGGCGCCGGCGATGAAGGTGCGATGGGGGCGGAGCGGGCCGTTGGCGGAGACGCCGGGCTGGTAGCGGCGGAAGCGGGGGCGGGAGGGGGCGGCGACTTCGGCGCGCTGGGCGTTGGTGATTTCGTTTTGGGCAAAGAA
>JADCJL010000020.1 GCA_020247055.1 Acidobacteriaceae bacterium
CCCGGGGGGATGCCGGCTTCATGACAGGCTTCGACGATGCGCCAGGCGCTGAGGGGGGCGACGCTGGCGGGTTTGAGGATGACCGTGTTGCCGCAGACGAGGGCGGGGGCGAGCTTCCAGGCCGGGATGGCGATGGGGAAGTTCCAGGGGGTGATGAGGCCGACGACGCCGATGGGTTTGCGGATGGCAAACATGTGGACGCGGTCGCGTTCAGAGGGGACGAGGTGGCCGGGGAGGCGGGAGCCTTCGCTGCCGAAGTAGCGGAAGATATTGATGGCGCGGCGGACTTCGCCCTTGGCTTCCGGGAGGGTTTTGCCCTCTTCGCGGCACATCTCTTCGCCGAGCTGATCGAACTTCTTTTCGAGGATATCGGCGACCTTGAAGAGCAGAGCGCCGCGGGCGGGGCCGGGCATGGTGCTCCACTTCAAGAAGGCGGCCTGGGCGGCGTCGGCGGCGCGGTCGACATCGGCGGCGGTGCCTTTGACGAAGAGGCCGACGAGTTCGTCGGTGTTGGCGGGGTTGCGGTTTTCAAACGTTGGTCCGTCGACCCACTCGCCGTTGATGTAGTTACGAAATGTTTCTGGCATGGAGATGGTTTACTTGTTTCCGAAGTTCACTTTAGGAGCGGTACGCGCGCCGGGTTCGGTTTTGAAGTAGGCGTCGTTGCGCTGGAAGCCGAACAGGGAGGCGGCAATGTTGTTGGGGAAAAGCTCGATGGTTGTATTGTACTTCTGGACCGTCTCATTATACTTCCGGCGCTCGACGGCGATGCGGTTTTCCGTGCCGGCGAGTTCGTCCTGGAGGCGCATGAAGTTGGCGTCGGACTTGAGCTGGGGGTAGCTTTCGACGACGACGAGGAGGCGGGAGAGGGCGCCGTCGAGCTGGCCGTTGGCGGAGATCTTTTCGGCGGGGGTGCGGGCGCCGGAGAGGGCGGCGCGGGCGTTGGCGACGGAGGCGATGACGTCCTTTTCCTGGGAGGCGAAGCCTTTGACGGTTTCGACGAGGTTGGGGATGAGGTCGGCGCGGCGCTGGAGGGCGACTTCGACCTGGGCGAAGGCGGCTTCGACGGTGTTTTTCTGGGTGACGAGTTCGTTGCGGGTGCCGATGACGGACATGCCGAACAGGAGGACGATGGCGACGAGAATGCCGAGGATGATGAGAGCGATTTTCATGTTTTATTTCTCCAGACGGTCGACGGAGGCGACCAGCGATTCGATTTGTTGCAGGTAGAGGGCGAAGGTTTGGCTCGAGTCGACGTTCCGGGTTTTGACTTTGTTTTCGCGGAGGTCCAACAAAGTATAGAACGGAGCGGGGTCGAGGCCGAAGGTTTGGCTGAGCGCGGCGGCGATGTCGCGCTTGGCGTGGGGAGCCGGATGGCCGGCGAGGCGGAGGACGTGGCGGCCGAGGGTGAGAAAGGTGGAGACGCTTTCCGACATCAGTTTGAGGAGCAGTTCGGGGTCTGGCAGGACGCCGGCGGCCTTTTGGCGGAGGCGGAGCTGTTTGCTGCGGACTTCGAATTCGACGCGGCCGCGGTAGAAGACATCGTCGATGGCGAGGTTTGAGACGATATCGTCGCCGGCGAGGATGCGGTGGACCTCCTGGATATCGTGGAACTCGATGGGGAAGCAGTCGGTGGAGGAGTGGACCTCGTCGAGGGTGAGGAGGAGGGGGGCGGGGTTATCGAGCGAGCGCCACCAGCGGAAGAGGGGTTCGGCGAGGGCGAGTTCGCGGGGGGAGAGGTGGCGGAGGACGCAGAGGATGTTGAGATCGGAGAACTGGTCGTGGTCGGTGCGGGCGCCGGAGCCGTAGAGGATGAGGGAGACGAGGGAGTCGCCGAAGGTTTTGGCGGCGCGTTGGGTGAGTTCGGTGCAGCGTTTTTCGAGTTCTTTGCGCATAGGGGGTTACCAGTCGGAGGAGGCGCCGCCGCCGCCGGAGTCGCCGCCGCCGAAGCCGCCGAAGCCACCGCCGGAGTCGTAGCCGCCGAAGCCGCCGCCGCCGCCGCCGCGGTGATGGCGGGAGCCGCCGCCGGAGAAGAGGGAGGAGAGCAGCCAGAGAGCGCCGAGGTTGCCGGTGGCGAGGAGGTAGAGAAAGAGCAGGCCGCCACCGATGAGCAGCCAGAGGGGGAGGGGGCGCTCTTCGGGGCGGGAGCGGGAGGGGCGGGGGGTGGATTCTTCGGCGAGGGTGACGCCTTTGGCCTGGGCGATGCGGGAGCCGAGGTAGTGGGCGGCGGTGGAGAGGGCGTCGCCGTAGGCGGCTTCGCGGAGGGCGGGGCGCATTTGGCGGAGGACGTCGCCGGAGGCGCCATCGGGGAGGATGGGTTCGAGGCCGTAGCCGATTTCGAGGCGGGAGCGGCGGTCGTTGACGGCGAGGAGGAGGAGGAGGCCTTCATCCTTGCCTTTCTTGCCGATGCCCCAGCGGCGGTAGAGGGAGTTGGCGACGTCTTCGATGGGTTCGCCATCGAGGGTGGGGAGGGTGACGATGGCGAGTTGGGCGCCGGTTTGTTGTTCGACGGTGGCGGCGTAGCGTTCGAGGGCGAGGCGTTGGGCGCCGGGGATGACGTTGGCGTAGTCGCTGACGTAGCCCTGGGGGACGAGCTTCGCGAGGTCGAGGGCGCAGGCGGAGGAGAGGGCGAGGAGGAGGAGCGGGGCGAGGCGGAGCAGGGGGTGCATGAACCGGCTCAGCAGTGGAGGTCTTTGCGGGTGAAGCGCTGGCCGTTGAGGCGGCCCATGATGGTGAGGCCCATTTTGGCGGGGTTGAGGAACTCGTTGGCGACCTGCTGGACTTCGGCGGCGGTGACGGCTTCGATGCGCGCGAGGATCTCGTCGACTTCGGAGTGGCGGCCGAAGAACATCTCCTGGCGGGCGAGATTGGACATGCGGCTGGAGGTGGATTCGAGGCCGAGGACGATGGAGCCTTTGAGGTTGTCTTTGGAGCGGCGGAGCTCTTCGGGGGAGACGGGATCGTTTTTGAGGCGGGTGAGTTCGTGGCGGATGGAATCGATGACGCGGCGGAGGGTTTCCGGGCTGGTGCCGGCGTAGACGGCGAGGCAGCCGGTGTCGCGGTAGGAGGTGAGTTCGCTGATGATGGAGTAGCAGAGGCCCTGCTGCTCGCGGATGTTTTGGAACAGGCGGGAGCTCATGCCGCCGCCGAGGATGTTGTTGAGGGTGTAGGCGACGAAGCGCTGGGGGTGGGGCATGGGGAAGGAGGGGGCGCCGAGGCAGAGGTGGGCCTGTTCGACGGCCTTTTTCTCCTTGAGGGAGATTTGGGGGGAGGTTTGGGCGATGGGGAGTTCGGGGAGGGGTTTGCGTTTGGGGAGTTTGCCGAGGGTGGCTTCGGTGAGTTTGACGATATCGGCGTGTTCGGTGCGGCCGGCGGCGGTGACGAGGAGGTTGGGGGCGATGTAGGTGGATTTGAAGTGGGTGCGGAGGGATTCCGGGGTGATGGCTTTGACGGTTTTGGCGGTGCCGAGGATGGAGCGGCCGATGGCGTCGCCTTTCCAGAAGTTGCGGCAGAAGAGTTCGTGGGTTTGGTACTCGACGTTGTCGGCATCCATTTTGATCTCTTCGAGGACGACGCCTTTTTCCTTTTCGATGTCGTCGGGGCGGAGGACGGGTTGGGTGACGAGGTCGGCGAGGACGTCGAAGGCGAGGGGGAGGTGCTCGTCGAGGACTTTGGCGTTGAAGGAGACCATCTCGCGGCTGGTGAAGGCGTCCATGTGGCCGCCGATGGAGTCGAAGGCGCGGGCGATGTCTTCGGCGGAGCGGCGTTTGGTGCCTTTGAAGACCATGTGCTCCATGAAGTGGGAGATGCCGTTGTCGGCGGGGGATTCGCGGCGGGAGCCGGAGCGGACCCAGATGCCGAGGGCGACGGAGCGGAGGTGGGGCATGCGCTCGGTGACGATTTTCACGCCGTTGGGGAGGATGGTGGTTTCGACGTGGGAAGAGGACATCTACCTACTATGATGCGCCATCCGCGGTTCGCGTTGCTGTGGCGAGTGGGGGGGGTTAGAACTCGAGGCGCATGGTGAGCTGGAGTTGGCGGGGGCGGAACTGGAAGCCGCCGTAGGAGGAGCCGAGGGTGGAGATGCCATCGGAGGCGGGGGTGACGAGGCCCTGGCGGTTGAAGACGTTGAAGACGTCGACGTTGGCGCGGAGGCGGACGCGTTCGTTGATGACGAAGTATTTCATGAGGGCGGAGTCCATGTTCCAGTTGAAGGGGCCGAGGCGGTACTGGTTGCGCCAGGGGTGGAGGCCGGTGTCGTAGTTGACGCGGACGACGCCGCCGTTGAGGAGGGGGAGGTAGGCGACGTTGGTGTCGTAGTCGGCGTTGTTGGGGTCGTTGGGGGTACCGCCGCGGGGCCAGGGGATGAGGGGTTTTTGGGCGGGTTTGTAGTTTTCGGGCAGGCCGAAGACGCCGTTGCGGAGGCCGAAGGCGTTGCGGCTGTTGATGAAGCGTTCGCTGATGTAGCCGTTGAACCAGAGGTAGCCTTCGACGCAGCGTTCGTCGTTGAAATTGCGGCTGGTGGCGGGGGTTTGGCGGCAGTCGAGGATGCGGTGTTTGTTGCGGTAGACTTCGAGGCTGCCCATTTCGCCCCAGTTGTTGGTGGGGAGGGAGAACCAGGTGGACAGGACGGTGCCGGTGCCGGTGATCTGCCAGCCGCCGATGGCGGCGTGGAGCCAGGAGTTGGCGTTGCGGCCGAATTTGCGGCCGCGGCCGAAGGGGAGGTCGTAGATCCAGTTCCAGCGGATGCGGTGTTTGGGGATGCCGGTGTCGCGGTCGTAGAAGAGGAAGCGGTTGAGTTCGCGGAAGTCGGTGGGGACGGTGCCGGGGAGGAAGGAGCTGGCGGTGGAGGCGACGTCGTCGCGGAAGGAGTTGCCGGCGAGGCGGAGGGAGTTGGTGAGGGTGTAGAAGGCCTGGAAGCCGAGGCCGGAGCGGAAGCGGCGTTCGAATTCGAGGGCCCAGGTGGAGGAGTTGATGATGCCGGAGCGTTGGAGGATGCGGACGTCGGTGTAGGCGTTCTGATCGAAGGGGCGGCGGAGGACGCCGGAGAACTCGCCGGTGGGGAGGGGGCGGCCGGTGGTGAGGTACCAGACGTAGTCGGGCTGGGTGGCGTTGATGTTGTAGAGCTGGTCGGCGTTGACGCCGTGTTTGCCTTTGTAGGTGATGCGGATGACGGTGGAGGGGGCGAGCTGTTTTTCGATGGCGAGGTTCCATTCGTGGATGCGGAGGCTGGGTTGTTTGCCGTTGAGGCCGATGACGCTGGTGCCGCGGGCGACGGCGGCGGGGTTATTGAGGTCGATGAGATTGGCGGAGTTGAGGCCGGCGATGACGGTATTGGGGTTGCGGAGGAGGAAGTTGGCGATGCCGTCGGGGGACTGGGCGGCGCTGTTGGGGTTGTAGGTGAAGTTGGCGCGGAAGGGTGCGAGGCCGGAGAACTGGGCGAGGAGGGTGCGCATGGGGACGGCGGAGATGTACATGCCGTAGCCGCCGCGGACGACGAGGGGGCGGTCGCCGGTGCGGAGGGTGTAGGCGAAGCCGCCGCGGGGGGCGATGTCGTAGAGGTTGGAGGGGAACAGTTGGGGGGAGCGGCCGAGTTCGGCGGCGGTTTTGAAGGAGACGCCGATGTTTTGGAAGAGGTTGACGACGGTGGGGCTGGTGGCGCCGAGGTTGTAGTAGTGGTCGAGGGGCTGGGGGAGGACGAGGGATTTGGAGGCGACGTCGAAGGCGGTGAGGAGGTTGTTTTCTTCGGTGAAGGCGGGGTTGATATCCCAGCGGAGGCCGGGGGTGAGGGTGAGGCGGGGGGAGAGGCGCCAGGTGTCCTGGAGGTAGAGGCCGTGATTTTTTTCGCGGACGCGCATGATGCCTCGTTTGAGGCCGACGGTGTACGTGGCGGCGTGGCCGAGGAAGAGGTTGGCCATTTCGTGTCCTGTTTGGGGGGTGAGGCCGGGGTTGAGGGTGGTGCCGAGGGTGGGGGATTCGAGGGCGGTGGCGAGGCTGTTGAAGGCAACGGAGCCGGAGATGGCGCCCTGGTCGGGGAGGAGGTGCTGTTTTTCGTCGTGGTAGCGGAAGCCGAAGGCGAACTGGTGGGCGCGGCGGTTGTAGGAGTAGTTCTGTTCGACGTTGGTGACCATGCTGAAGAGCTGGCGGCGGTTGTCGCCTTCGATGAGGTTGTAGTTGGTGAGTCCGGTGGAGGTGATGTTGGGCCAGCCGATTTCGCCGAGGGGGTTGGGGAGGCCGAGTTCCTGCGCCCAGTTGCGGTCTTCGGGGCCGGTGACGGTTTTGGTGAGCTGCCAGGTGCGGTTGGCGAGGGTTTCGACGTTGAGGGAGGCGGAGAAGGAGTGGACCCAGCTGAGGGCGACGGCGCGGGCGCGGACGGGGAGGAAGGTGACGTTGGCTTCGCGGTTGGTGGTGGGGACGCCGTTGTTGCTGGCGGTGCCGAGGAAGTTACCGCTGCGGAGGCCGCCGTTGTATTTGATGAAGAAGTTATCGCGTTCGGAGAAGCGGTGGTCGAGTTTGATGGTGCGGGGGTTATCGCTGACGTTGGGGAAGGAGTTGGTGGGGACGCTGAGGCGGAGGTTGGGGGCGACGAGGGGGTTGGTGATGTCGGTGGGTTCGGGGGTGATGGCGAAGATGCGTTTGGCGAAGTCGCTCATGCGGGTGAGGGGGATCTGGTTATTGCGGAAGGGGTCGCGGACGCTGACGATGCGGCCGTTGGGCTGTTCTTCGAGGCGGGTGGAGAGGGGGTCGTAGAGTTGGAGGAGGCGGCCCTGGGAGTCGAAGAGGCCGGAGAAGTCGCCGCGGCGCATGGCCATGGTGGGGACGTAGAAGTCGCGGGTGATGCCCTGGACGAGTTCGACGCCTTCCTGGGTGAAGAAGAAGAAACTGCGGTTGCGGCCGTTGTAGAGTTTGGCGCCGTGGCGGCCGAAGGAGGGGAGGACGATGGGACCGCCGATGGAGCCGCCGAACTCGTTGCGGATGAGTTTCGGGGTTTGGAAGGGGCGTCCGTCGAGGAAGACGTCCTGGCGGGCGCGGGCGACGCCGAAGGCGTTGTTGCGGTGGGTTTCAAAGACGGCGAGGGCGAGGCGGTTGGTGCCGCTTTTGGTGGAGACGATGATGGAGGTGGGGCGGGTGTATTTGGCGGAGGAGGTACTGGTTTCGACGCGGACTTCGCCGATGGATTCGAGGCCCTGGAGGTTGGCGGAGCCGCCGAATTCGCGGTTGTTGGCCGAGGCGCCGTCCTGGATGTAGTCGGTGGAGTACTGCATGAGACCGGAGACGCGGACGCCGCCGTTGATATCACCGAGGGCTTCGACGCCGGGGGCGACGTTTTCGAGGAGGGTATTGAGGTTGCGGCCGTTGATGGGGAGTTCTTTGATGCGTTTGGAGTCGAGGGTGGAGGCGTCGGTGGGATCGGTGACGGTGACGAGGGGGATGGAGTCTTCGACCTGGATGGTTTCGGTGACGGCGCCAGGTTCGAGGACGGGGTCGAGGACGGCGATGCGGCCGACTTCGAGGGAGAGGGTACCTTCCCAGGCTTTCATGGCGGGGGATTCGACGCGGATGCGGTAGGGGCCGATGGCGGTGGGCGGGGAGGCGAAGAAGCCTTCGGGGTTGGCCTGGAGGGAGACGGCGCGGCCGGTGGGGAGGTGGAGGATGGTGACTTTGGCGCCGGGGAGGACGGCGCCGGTGGGGTCTTTAACCGTTCCCTGAATGGAGCCGCCGCCGCCGGACTGGGCGAGGAGGGGGAGAGCGGAGAGCAGGGCGAGAAGCGGGCAGAGGGGGCCGCGAAGCATTTCGTGATTCTAAGTCATTTCGGGAATTGCCCGGAAGGGTGGGGAAGCGGTTAGAATCGGGGACTATGCGAGTCCGAGCGGTGAGTTGTTTGTTGGTAGGGATCCTGGCGGGTGGCGGGACGGGACGGGGGTGGGCGCAGGAGTGCCGGTTGACGCCGTTGACGCCGATTGTGCCGGCGGCGCAGGTGGCCGAGGGGGAGCCGGGGCTGGAGTCGCAGACCTTTTTGACGGCGGTGTCGGCGGTGTCGCCGGGGAACGAGCTGCATTTTGTGGACAGTGTGAACCGGATTCGGCGGTTGGACGGGGCGGGGCGGCTGCGGACGGTGGCGGGGAGCGGGGTGCGTGGTTTGGAGGTGGTGGAGGGACCGGCGCGGGGGGCGGCGCTGCCGTCGATTGGTCAGATTCTGTTTTCGCCGGCGGGGGTACTGCATTTTGTGACGGGGGGGCGGGTGTGGAAGGTGGAGGGGGAGCGGATCGTGGCGGTGGCGGGGACGGGGCGGCCGGGATTTAACGGGGAGGCGGTGGGAGCGGCGGAGG
This sequence comes from Acidobacteriaceae bacterium, assembly GCA_020247055.1. Classification (GTDB taxonomy): domain Bacteria; phylum Acidobacteriota; class Terriglobia; order Bryobacterales; family Bryobacteraceae. Next base: position 8,331 of record JADCJL010000020.1, read on the forward strand.
TGAACCTGGGGGGGATTGTGAGCGCGACGTTCGGGGGGGACGGGCGGCTGCTGTTGGTGGACGGATTCAACCGGGTGCGGCGGCTGGACGGGGACGGGGTGGTGCGGACGATTGCGGGGTCGACGCGGGTGGCGGGGGCGAACGGGCTGACGGGGGATGAGGGGCCGGCGGTGCAGGCGGCGCTTTCGAACCCGCGGCAGGTGGTGGCGCTGCGGGACGGGCGGATCTGGATTCGGGACTTGGGGGGGCGGCACTTGCGGGAGATCAGCCGGGCGGGGGTGATCGACACGATTCAGACGAACTTTGACACGGGGGTGAGTATTCTCGTGATGGCGGACGGGCGGCCGGCCGGGGTGACGGCGAACCGGCTGCTGCCGATTCGGGACAACGGGCAGTTGGAGACGGGAGCGGCGCCGTATCCGGCGTTCACGGGGACGCCGCGGGCGATTGGTCCGGACGGGGCGTTGTACTTTGAGGGTTCGGCGCGGCCGGAGCAGCGGAACCCGATGGTGCGCAGCCGGGGCGGGCAGACGGCGGTGGTGGCGAGCGCGCCGGCGATTGTGGAGGTGGACGGGCAGGCCCCGCCGTTCGGGATCTGGCGGAACGGGGCGCTGCTGTACGCCTCGAGTTTGGGGGACAAGGCGGGGATTCTGGAGGCGCGGCCGGGGCAGGGGGCGCGGTTTGTGGTGGGGGGCGGGCGGGATATTGGGGATGCGGACGGCAAGAGCGCGACCAGTTTGACGATTTTTGGGATACAGACGTTTTCGGTGGACGGGGCGGGACGGATTTTGGTGGCGGATGCGTACCGGAAGCGGATTCTGGCGGTGGAGACGGACGGGCGGGTGAACGAGTTGAAGGGGGCGGACGGGTCGCCGATTGTGTTTGGACCGTTGGGGACGTTTTCGAGTTTGCAGCGGATTGCGGGAGACCAGGCGGGGAATGTGTATTGGTACACGTCGGGGGCGACGCCGGCGGGGGGAGTGTTTACGGCGGATGTTTCGATCTGGGTGCGGGCGGACCGGACGGTGCGGACGGTGCGGGTGGTGGGGTTGGCGGCGCTGCTGCGGCTGGCGGATGGGAGCGTGGGGGTGATGGCGGGGAATTCGGCGACGTTCCGGAGCGTGTATCCGCTGACGTTGACAGGGCTGGGGCCGGCGCTGCCGGGGATGGCGCTGTTGCCGCTGCAGTCGGTGAGCAGTGTGCAGGGGGAGAACTACTTTACGGCGGCGGCGCGGCTGTTCCGGGGGGTGACGGGGCGGTTGGAGATGCTGGACGTGAGTTTTCTGCCCTCGGGGACGGTGTTTAGTCCGGATTTTGTGGTGTCGACGGGGGGCGAGGCGCTGGTGCATCTGGCGAGTGACGGCGGGTTCTACCGGCTGGAGGGAGCGGGGGCGTGCGGGTGGCTACCGCAGCCGCGGGTGGCTTCCGAAGGGGTGCGGAATGCGGCGAGTTTCGGGAATCCGAACGTGATTTCGCCGCGGCAGCTGGTGACGATTTTTGGCAGCGGGCTGGGTCCGGCGGGGGGGCAGGGGATGGTGCTGGACGGTTCGCTGCGGGCGACGGGCCAGCCGGCGCCGTATCCGGCGCTGCAGTTGGGGGGATTCAGCGGGGCGATTCCGGTGGCTACGTTGACGGGGACGACGCTGCCGGTGGTGTACTCAGACGACCGGCAGGTGACGGTGCAGGCCCCGGTGACAGCGCCGGCGAGCAATGAGTATTTCCTTTACTTTGGCTGGCAGGGATTGACGTTGCTGCATGACCAGACGGTGCGGGTGACGGCGGTGACGCCGGGGGTATTCGCCGAGGGGGACGAGGCGGCGGCGTTGAATGAGGACGGGGGGCGGAACGGCGCGGGTCGGGGGGCGCGGGAGGGGTCGGTGCTGCAGGTTTTTGCGACCGGGCTGGGGGCGGTGACGGGGACGCTGGCGCTGGGGGATTTTGCGCCGGCGCAGGCGCTGCTGCCGGTGGCGGGGACGGTGTCGGCCGAGATGGGGGGCGTGGCGGCGGAGGTGGTGTTCGCGGGGGCTGCGCCGGGGCAGATTGGCGGGGTGTACCAGGTGAACGTGATGGTGCCGTCGGGGTTGGCGGCCGGAGGCCACCCGCTGGTGGTGCGGGTGGGCGGGCAGGCTGCGCCCGCGGTGAAGGTGTGGGTGCGGTAAAGGAGAGGTCTATTTCTGGTTGAGTTGGCGGCGGAGGGCGTCGAGGACGCCGTTGACGAAGCCGACGCTTTCATCGGAGGAGAAGCGGCGGGCGAGTTCGATGGCTTCATCGATGACGACGGGAGCCGGGGTATCGGTGTGGATCATCTCGTAGGCGGCGAGCCGGAGGATATTGCGGTCGACGTAGGACATGCGGGCGACGCGCCAGTTTTGGGAGTGGCGGTCGAGGAGGGCGTCGAGTTCCTCGAGATGTTTGAGGGCGCCGTGGGTGAGTTGATCCATGAACTCGTCCCAGGGGGGGCGTTCTTCGTAGTCGTCCGAGTAGAGGGTGGCGTAGTAGGCGCGGGTGGCGTCTTCGAGCGACAGGAGCGGCTGGCGCATGTCCCACTGGTAGAGGATCTGGAGGGCGCGGCGCCGGGACTGGTGACGCGCGGGCACTAGGCGCGCAGCTCCCGGAGGAGGTTGGCCATTTCAATGACCGTCTGGGCGGCGTCGTAGCCTTTGTTGCCGGACTTGGCGCCGGCGCGATCGAGGGCCTGTTCGAGAGTATTGGTGGTGAGGACGCCGAAGACAATGGGGATTTCGGCCTGCATCATGGCGCTGCCGATGCCTTTGGCGGCTTCGCCGGCGACGTAGTCGAAGTGCGGGGTGTCGCCGCGGATGACGGCGCCGAGGGCGATGAGGCCGTCGAATTTTTTGGTGGCGGCGAGGGTGGCGAGGGTGAGGGGGAGTTCCCAGGACCCGGGGACTTTGACGACGGTGACGGCGTTTTCGGCGACGCCGTGACGGCGGAGACCGGCCAGAGCGCCGGCGAGGAGATTTTCGGTGACGAGCGAGTTGAACCGGGCGACGACGATGCCGATGCGGAGGCCCTGGCCGGCGAGCGCGCCTTCAATTTCTGTGTGCTGCATAGAGGTTGGAGGAGACTATTTTCCTTGGAAGTGAGCCGGGCGTTTGGCGAGGAAGGCGGCGACGCCCTCCTGCATATCCTCGGTAGCGGCGGAGAGCCCGAAGGCCGCTGCTTCGAACTGGAGACCGTCGGCGAGGCTGCCATTGAGCCCCACGTCAACGGCCTGAATCGTAAGAGCCAGCGCGAGAGGGGCATTGGCGAGGATTTTGAGGAGGAGTTGCCGGGAGAACGAGAGGAGTTCCGGGGCGGGGACGACATAGTTGACGAGACCGATCTCGTAGGCACGCTGGGCGGAGATGGGTTCGCCGGTGAGGAGCAGTTCGAGCGCGATGCCCTTGCCGACGAGGCGGGGAAGGCGCTGGGAGCCGCCGTAGCCGGCGATGATGCCGAGTTTGACCTCGGGCTGGCCGAGTTTGGCGTTTTCGGCGGCGACGCGGACGGTGCAGGCCATGGCCATTTCGAGTCCGCCGCCGAGGGTGAAGCCGTTGAGGGCGGCGAGGACGGGCTTGCCGAGGGTTTCGAGCTGGCGGAAAAGAGACTGGCCTTTTTCCGACTGGCGCTGGGCGGCGATGGGGGTGAAGGCGGCGAATTCGCTGATGTCGGCGCCGGCGACGAAGGCGCGGTCGCCCGCACCGGTGAGGAGGAGGGCGCGGATGGCGGGGTTTTGACGGACTTCGGCGAGGAGGTGGGCGAATTCGGCCAGCGTTTGGGCGTTGAGGGCGTTCAGTTTTGCCGGGCGATTAAAAGTGATGGTGGCGATCCCGTGATCGTCGACAGCAAAAAGAAGGAATTCGGGGGACATATGGGATAATCGAAGAAGCGCTCCGGCCCTTAGTAAGTGTAACGCATGGATCCCTCACACATTCGCAACTTCTCTATCATTGCCCACATTGACCATGGTAAATCGACCCTGGCCGACCGGCTGCTTGAGCATACCGGGGCGCTTTCGCAGCGCGAGATGATGGAGCAGGTTCTTGATTCGATGGACCTTGAGCGCGAGCGGGGCATTACGATCAAGGCCCACGCGGTGCGATTGCTGCATAAGTCGACTAAAAACGGTCAGATTTACCAGCTGAATCTGATTGACACGCCCGGGCACGTGGACTTTACCTACGAGGTTTCGCGGTCGCTGCAGGCGTGCGAGGGGGCGCTGCTGGTGGTGGACGCCTCGCAGGGGGTGGAGGCACAGACGCTGGCCAACACGTATCTGGCGTTGGGGCAGAACCTGGAGATTCTGCCGGTGATCAATAAAATTGACCTGCCGGCGGCGGATCCGGAGCGGATACGGGAGCAGATTGAGACGCTGGTGGGGCTGGATGCCTCCGAGGCGGTGTTGTGTTCGGCCAAGCAAGGGGTGGGGATTCCGGAGATTCTCGAGCAGGTGGTGGAGCGGGTGCCGCCGCCGGCGGGGAATCCGGAGGCGCCGTTGCGGGCGTTGATTTTCGATTCCTGGTTTGACCCTTACAAGGGCGTCATCATTCTGATGCGCATTGTGGACGGGCGGATGAAACTGGGGCAGAAGATCAAGCTGTGGTCGAACGGGAAGGTGTTTGAGGTGGAAGGGGTTGGCTACCAGTCGCCGAAGCCGATTCCGACCACGGAGTTGAGCGCGGGGGAGGTGGGGTTCCTCTACGCGAATATCAAGACGATCAGCGATGCGTTGATCGGGGATACGATTACGGACGCGGTGACGCCGGCCGAGGAGGCGCTCCCCGGGTTTGAGCCGATTAAGCCGATGGTGTTTGCCGGGCTGTATTCGGTGGAGAGTTCCGAGCATGGGTTGTTGCGGGATGCGCTCGAGAAGCTGCGGCTGAACGATTCGGCGTTTAATTTTGAGCCGGAGAACTCGGTGGCGTTGGGATTTGGTTTCCGCTGCGGGTTTTTGGGGTTGCTGCACCTGGAGATTGTGCAGGAGCGGCTGGAGCGCGAGTTCAATATTGACCTGATCACGACGGCGCCGGGGGTGCGTTACGAGATCACGCTGCGCGGCGGCGAGGTGATTGAGGTCGACAATCCTTCGCGGTGGCCGGATCCGGCGGCGATTGAGGTGATCAACGAGCCGATTATTGACGCGACGGTGATTACGCGAGAGGAGTACCTTGGGGACATTTTGGCGCTGCTTGAGGAGAAGCGGGGCAAGCAGAAGAAGTTTGACTACATTGGCGGCGGGCGGGTGCTGCTGGGCTATGAGCTGCCGCTGAACGAAATTGTGCTGGATTTTTATGACCGGCTGAAGTCGGCCTCGCGCGGGTATGCCTCGCTCGACTACCATCTGGCGGGCTTCCGGTCTTCGCCGATGGTGAAGCTGGATGTGCTGGTGGCGGGCGAAGCGGTGGATGCGCTGTCGATCATCGTGCACCGGGACGTGGCGTACGAGCGGGGAAAAGCGCTGATTGAGCGGCTACGGAAGCTGATTCCGCGGCAGATGTTCGAAGTGGCGCTGCAGGCGGCGATTGGGAGCAAGGTGATCGCGCGGGAGACGATCTCGGCAATCCGGAAGAACGTCCTGGCGAAGTGTTACGGGGGGGATATCAGCCGGAAGCGGAAGCTGCTCGAGAAGCAGAAAGAGGGCAAGCGGCGGATGAAGCGGGTGGGCCGGGTGGAGATTCCGCAGGAGGCGTTTCTTGCGGTGCTGAAGGTGAATCAAAGTTCGGACGACGATTAGGGCGTCCCCGGCATTTTCCTGAATCCCCCTAAAGGATTTTCGTTTAGGGTTCGATAAGGGTTTAGTGCTCGGTCTACGACAAACCGCCCTGTTGGCTGACGCCGCCGACGTGTTGAGCGAACAGCTCTACGCGCAATTGATGGAATCGGCGCGGAAATTGGGACCGCGGATTGCGGAGACGGACCGGCGCTTTCTGAAGGGACGGAAAGGGGACCCGCGAATTGGGGCGGCGCTGCTGGCGACGACAGCCGGGGCGGCCTTCCGGCTGCTGGAGCAGGGGGCGACCATCTCTTCGTTTTTTGAGCAGGTGGAGTACAACGGGCGCCGTTTGGCGAAGCTCAACGTGCCGCCGGCGGCGGTGGTGGCGGCGCTGGAGGCGTATGCGCGGCTGTTGGGGGCGGAATCGAATCAGCACTGGATGGTGCAGCAGCTTCACTTTTGCGTGATTCTGACGCTGAATAACGCGTTTTATCAGGTCCGGGAGTCCGAGACGAAGGCATTTTATGACCTGTTCCGGATCGAGTTGGAATCGCGGTCGCTTGACGATCTTCTGTCGCGGGTGTTGGTGAGTCTGGCGGAGTTTTGCGGTGCGGCGAAGGCGCGGGTGTTTCTGCTCGAGGGCGAGGGGACACCGGCGGGTGCGGCGTGGCAGCTGCGGGCGGAGGCGCGGGGGATGGAGCGGGTAAAGGTTCGGCCGTTGCGCATTCCGAACACGCCGGCGCTGCGGCGGGCGTTATCACGTCCGGTCTTGGAGAGCGCCCTGGACGAGGCGTGGCAGCGCAAAGGGGGCTCCTTGTGGTCGGTACCGCTGGGGGGGAAGCTCGCATCGGGGGTGATTCAGTTTGCCTTTGCGCGGGAGTACGAGTGGCTGCCGCGGGAGCAGGAACTATTGACGGCGGCGGCGGAACGCTGCTGGATGGGGATCGAGAAGGCGAAACTCGCTGAGGGTTTGGCGGCTCGGGAGGAGCAGGTGCGCCAACTGGCCGAGCATATGCTGCAGGTAGAGGAGGCGGAGCGCCGGCGGATCAGCCGGGAGTTGCACGACGAGGCGGGCCAGAGCTTGTTGTGTGTGCGGCTGCAGATGGAGATGCTCGAGCACCGATTGCCGGCGAGTTTGGCGGCGGAGCGCGAGACGCTGCGTGAGACGCGGCAGGCGGTTGAGCACACGATCATCGAAACGCGGCGGCTGATCAGCGCGCTGAGTCCGGCGGTCTTGGAGCAGTTGGGTTTAGCGGCGGCGATTCGGCAGTTGATTCAACGTTTCCGGCAGGTGCATACCGGAAAGGTAAAACTGCAGACTCACCGGCTCGAGAATCTGCCGCAGCGGCTGTCGAGTATCGTTTACCGGTTGGTGCAGGAGTGTTTCAATAACATCGCCAAGCATTCTTTTGCGACCAGTGTAAACATTTCCGTCGGAGTTGCCGATGGAACACTAAAGCTGACGGTTGCCGATAACGGAATTGGTTTTGACGTGGCGGCAGCGTTTCGCAAGCAGGATTCTTTTGGGTTATCTGGAATTCGGGAGCGAGTTACTTTGTTGGGCGGAACCTTTCACCTTGAAAGCACCCGGGCCGAGGCAAAGCGAGCTCGTTCGCGGAAAGCACCAGGTACGAAGATAGTGGTCGAATTGCCGATTCCTAGAGAGGCGATTGCAGCCGAGACATCTCCAAGCCGGAGGGCAATGCAGGATGCATCGCCGGGGCTGCTGGTGGCGGGCTAGCCGGGAGCAGGGACCGACCGTTGTTGCAAGAGCCGATGGGCCCGTGGGGCATTAGGCAAGACTAACTTATATTGTTTTAGATTACTGGGAACAACTACGGTAAACATTATGGCAAAGATTCGCATTATGTTAGCGGACGATCACACCCTCTTCCGGCAGGGCATCCGCACTTTGATCGCGGCGGAAGCGGATATGGAAGTCATTGGGGAGGCCTCCAACGGTGGTGATGCGGTAGAGCGGGCCGGGGAGCTGCGCCCTGACTTGGTGTTGATGGATATCGGCATGCCGGGTTTGAGCAGCTTTGAGGCGACGCGGCAGATCAAGAAGAACCGGCCGGAAACGAAGGTCCTGTTTCTTACGATGTACGACGATGAGGATTACCTTGTCGAAGGCATGGAGGTCGGGGCCGGCGGTTATGTTCTGAAAGACAGCCCTTCCCAGCAATTGGTGGCGGCGATCCGGGATGTGATCCGAGGTGGTAGTTATCTGAGTCCGCGAATGCTGTCGCAATTGGTTGATGACTTCCGCTCGCGGATTAAGTCGGCTAACCGGTTGCCCCGCTTTGCGACGCTGACGACCCGCGAGCGGGAAGTTCTGAAGATGTTGGCCGAGGGGCAGTCGGTCAAAGAGATTGCCTGCGACCTGAATCTCAGCGTGAAGACCGTCGAAGCTCACAAGTTCAATCTCATGCGGAAGCTGGACATTCACAACAAAGCCCAATTGGTCCAGTACGCGATCCAGAAAAAGATCATCAAGATACCCAATCTCGTCTAGCCGCGCTGGCTCGACTTCGTATCGAATCCTGCGGTTGTTTTAAGGCCGGACCGTCCAGTAACAGAGATGTTGCTCGATGGCCCGGCCCTTTTTTTCGGGGGCGGTTGGCTCCGGGCGGGGTGGCGCTACGCGCAGGCTGTTATCATAGACGGAACTTATGGTGAATTACGAGATCGCTGTCCTGCCGGGTGATGGGATTGGCCCGGACGTGGTGGCGGAGGGATTGAAGGTTTTGCGGGCGGTGGAGGCGAAATTGGACGGGGTGACGTTTTCTACCGTCGAGTTCGCGGTGGGGGCAGGGGAGTACTTGCGAAGTGGGGACCCGCTACCGGAAGCGACCTTCGCTGAAATCGCCAAATACACCACGATTCTGCTGGGCGCCATGGGTCTGCCGAGTATCCGTTGGGCCGATGGCCGGGAGATGGCCCCGCAGATTGATATTCGCGAGAAGTTGGGGTTGTACTGCGGCTTGCGGCCGATTGTTCTCTATCACCCCGACGATACTCCGTTAGAGGGGAAGACCGCGATCGATTTCGCGCTGGTGCGGGAGTCGACCGAGGGCCTATTTGTTTCGCGTCTCGAGCCGTATTCGCTCGAGGCGGACGAGGTGACCGACCGGTTGCGGATTACGCGGGCCGGGGCGGAGCGCGTGATCCGGTCGGCGTTTCAGCTAGCGGCGGGACGACGGAAGAAGGTGACACTGGTGGACAAGGCGAATGTTTTGCCTTCGATGGCTTACTTTCGGAGCATTTTCGACCAGATTGCGCGCGAGTATCCGGACATTGTCACCGAGCGGGTTTATGTCGACGCGTGCGCGCTCTACCTGGTACAGCGGCCGGAGAGTTTCGATGTTCTGGTAACCGAGAACATGTTTGGCGATATCCTTTCGGATCTGGCGGCGGCGTTGGTGGGAGGTATGGGCATGGCCCCCTCGGCCGACATCGGGGACACCCATGCGGTTTTTCAGCCGTCGCACGGTTCCGCTCCGGATATCGCCGGCAAGGGGATTGCCAACCCAGTAGCGACAATTCTGTCCGTGGCCCTGTTATTGGACTGGCTGGATCATCCGGAAACGCGTCGGGGTGCCAAGATGATCCGACAAGCCGTGACCACCGTCTTCTCCGACCCATCGGCGCGTACGGTGGATATGGGAGGCACTCTTACCACAACGGAGATGGGAAACCGGGTGGCGGAGGCCATCTGAGGCCACTTCCTACCCGGGTCCATTCCGCGCCGAGCGGGCCTCGGGGGACACCTCAAGCCGGCCAGGGGAGTACCCCAATAATCCGGCCAATGATCGACCACCAATTGGACTGGCAAAAATCTCTCAAAATCAACGAGGATTTACCAGCTGCTTGAGCTTGGGGACGCTTTCCCCAAGCCCCTGGGATTTAACGCTTTACGGCCGGAATGCCAACGCCTTCGCCGTGCTAATCCGGATACCCGTGGTCAGGCAACTCAATACCCCGATCTCACCGCCTTCTCTTGGCTGGTTTTGAGGTGTCCCGGGAGGGCGGGAGCCTACTGTCAGCGAAGTGGCCAAGACCCAAACCATCGGCGCTAACGAGAAGTTGACCACCTTTGCTCGTTTCGAGTTCACCACCCGAAAACAGCGGTTTCCACGTGGCAGGTGCGGCCGAAGACCGGTTGGCTGTGGGCAGCACTCCTGGCGTAAATGATTGTGTGGACGGTACCGTCTCGTCGCCATCGGCGCGGCGAAGCAGCGCGTTGCTGAGCAGACGCCGGGTGAGTGTCGCCTTGTCGGGCCCCGGATCCGTGGTCACCTCTCGGCTGGCAAAGGTGGGTCATTTGGGGTAAGCGCCGAAGGCCCAAACGGATAGCCGGTCATTGGCGGATTTTTCTGGGGCCTATTCCCCCCGAGTGCCGGACTCCGGTGGATCGCGTCCAAGCGAACCGGTGAGCAGGTTCTGCGGAGTGGCCCGTGGGGCGCGAACCGTCGCCCTCCGCCCCGGTCCCTTTGGCCCTGGCCCGGATAAGCGGCTGCCTTGGGTCCGGCTCATCAAGGAGCTTTCGACGGCGAATCCCCCAAGCAGAGTTACGGATTCGCACGAAGCCGCTGTACCCTAGTTCACCGCCTCGATCAACCCCACCGAGGACCGGTTCGCTGCGTTGCTCGCCTGGCTACCCATCGACAGCTTGCTCACCGGTCCCCGCCAGGTACCGTTCCCGCAAACGAGGCATTGCGGCATGGTCGACGCCTCATCGCTGGTCCCCCGACTCGCCGTTCCCTCGGGGCTCCGAAGTGAGAATCTCCGACAGGTAAAGAGTCGACGGAAGTAGTGCGAGGAAGGTGGCATCCCATCGCCAGTCCAGCAAGTGGCCATGCCGCAGCCGGAAGGGGATGCCGCTGCGAGCTGCCTCCCGGGAGAAACTCGCCGAAAGGGCCCCCGACCGGCGTAGGTGTTCGGGGTTTCAACGGGGCCGCCCCGCTGCCATCGGTGGGGAGAGGTTACCACGCACCTCTCCCTAATTCCCTTGGCGGACTGTTTAAAAGAAATACCGCAGCGCAAACTGAATCTGCCGCGGATTCCCTACCTGCTGATTGTTCCGATCGTACGACCCATCCGCCAACCGCAGCCGCATAAATCGCGCGTCAATCGGCGCCATCTGCCCGTTCGCCGCCTGCACGCCCGGCCCGTAGATCCCGGCGCCACCCGCGAACACCACGTTATCGGCGTTGAACAGGTTGAAGAGCTCTACCGAGAACTGCAGCTTCGAACGCTCCGCCCCCACCGCGAAACTCTTCATCAACCGCAGGTCCACGTTGCTCGTCCCCCGGTTGCGGAAGCTGTTCCGCAGCATTGGCTTGCCGGCGCTCAGATAAGGCCGGTCGTTGTTGTTGCCATCGCCGTTCAGGTCCGAACCGGCCACCGCGTTAAACGGCAGGCCTGTACGGGCGCGGAAGATGCCGCCTACCTCAAAACCCCACGGCAGCGAGTAACTGCCGTTCGAAGTAAACTGGTGCCGGATGTCGGTGTTCGAGTAGTTATACTCCGGTTTCAGGTTGAACGAGTTTTCGTACACAAACCCGCCGGCGTCGCGCTCATTGTCGTCGTCCGAGAAGTTCTGCGCCAAGGTGTAAAAGGACTGGAACTGGAACTTATTCCGCCGGTACTGCGCCGAAAACGTCGCCGCCCGGTACATCCCCCGCGAAGAGCTCTCCCGGATCGTGAACTGGTTGATCCCCGCAATCGGCCGCGTGCCGAAGAATGGCCGCTGCGACAGGTCCGTCGGCCGTACCACCGGAATTGGCAGGTTATAGTTCCGGTTCCGCAACAGGTTCGCCGTGTTCACGTAGTGCATCTGCACCCCGGTCGTAAAGCCCCGGAACAGCTCCGACTCCGCCCCCAGGCCCATCTGGAAAGCCCGCGGATTCTTGAAGTCCGCCCCCATGCCCAACACGTTCGCGTTCGCAAACGGATCCCGCGCCGTGCCCCCCGCCGCAAAGGTGGCGGCCGACTGCAACTGCTCAATACTCAGCACCGGCAGCTGGTCAATCGGCGTCCGGTTCAGGTCCACACCCGCCCGTAGCATCGCCTGGTAGATCGTCAACTGCCCCGGCAGGTTGCCAAACTGCAACGACACGTCGCCCGGCGGCAGCCGGAAATTGTTCACTGCCCCCGAGAAGCTCAACATCGGCGTTGCCCCGTAGAACAGGCCGCTAAATCCGCGGATCACCAGCTTGGTCGGCTGGCTCAGTGGGCTATAAGCAAAGCCCAGCCGCGGCATGAACTGATTGGTCGCGTTCGGAATCGAAGTGATGTTCGTCACCGAACCGATCGTCGACGTGATGTTATTCAGCCGGCTCAGCAGGTTCGTGTTGTTCGCCTCGACGCTGGGGTTATACTGCCCCTCCCACCGGAACCCGAGATCGATCTTGAACTTCCGGTTGAGGTTCCAGGAGTCCTGCGCAAAAAACGACAACTGGCGCACGTCCAGCGTCGCCTGCCCGTTGCCGATCGCTCGCGCATACGTCGCCGCCGGAATATCAAACCGATTCACGCCGTTCGCCCCGTTCGCGCTCATCGTCCGCAGAATCGTCGCAATGTCCGACGTCGCAAACCCGAACGTCCCGAACTGGTTGAACGCAAAGGTCTGGCTCGCGCTCAGGAAGTTCAGATCCACCCCGACCTTGATCGTATGCCGCCCCCGCGTCATCGCAAGCGCATCCGAAATCTGCCACCGCTTGTCGCTCTGCGTCGTCGGCAGGAAGTTCCGCGTGCCAAACGCCCCGATCGTATTCGTCACCAGCGGCAGGCTCGAATTCGCCAGCCGCGGCCGCACCTCGGCCGAACCCGTAAACCGCAGATCGTTCACTGTCGTCGCCGAAAACAGCTTCGTGTACTGCGCGTTGCCGTTATGGATCCCGTCTTTCTCCGTTCCTTCGTTGGAAACCGCCGCGTTGCCGAACGGATTCACCGCCGCGCCCGTCGTCACGGCATTCTCCTCGGTCGATCCCGACCGGTTGTAGCGCAGCGTCAGCCGGTCGCCGGAGGCAAACTGGTAATCCGTCTTGGCCGTCAGCGCCGATGCCCGGTTGGTCTGCTCAAACGGCTTCTCCAGGCTCTTGTAGTAATCGAAGGCCGCCCGTGTGTCGGGCGTCGGCACAAAAGACGCCAGTTGCGGGAACAGCGTCTGCCGCGGAATCGTCGACCGCTGGCTCTCAATCGCCCCGAAGTAGAACAACTTGTTCCGGATGATCGGGCCGCCCACGCCGCCCCCAAACTGCTGCAGCGTCTCCGACGGCTTCACCAGAAAAATCGGACTCTCGGAACTCAGCGACCGGTGGCGGATCTGGTAAAAGGCCTCCCCGTGCACATCGTTCCCGCCCGACTTCGTGATCGTGTTCATCACCCCGCCCGTTGACCGGCCATACTCGGCCGTGTAGCCCGTCGGAATCACCTGAAACTCCTGAATGGCCGCCTGCGGCACGGTAATGATCGAGCCCGACCGCTCCCCGCCCCGGATGCCGCCAAAGAACGGCTGATTGTAGTCCGCCCCGTCCAGCATGATGTTCGAATAGATCGCCCGCTGCCCGGCAAACGAAATCTGGCCGCGCGTCGCGTTGTCCACCTGCGTCGTCGGCGTCAGCAATGCGAAATCCTGAAAGCGCCGCCCGTTGATCGGCAGGTTTGTGATCGCCGTATTGTTCACCGTCGCCGTCTGCGCCACCGTCTGTACGTCAATCAGCGTCGCCCCTACCTCTACCACCGTCGAAGTCGCCTGAATCGCCAGCCGCACGTCAATCCGCGCCGCCGAACCCACCGTTAGCGTCACGCCTGTCAGCTTGCTCTCGGCAAACGAGGGGCTGGTAACCGAAATCTCATAAACGCCGGGATCAAGCAGCGGAGCACGGTACTCGCCCTGCTCGTTCGACTTCAAGTCGCGCAGCAGCCCCGTATTCACATTCCTGATTTTAACGGCGGCGTTCGGAACGACTGCACCCTTCGGATCGGTCACAAGACCGGAAATCTGGGCTTTATTGGCATCGGTCTGGGCCGCCAAGTGGCAGCCAAGCAAAAAAAGAGCGTAAAGAACGTAGCGAGCTAAGGCCATGAAAGGGCTTCTCCTGAAAACAGTGTTCCTTTGAGGTTAGCGAACTTGCGTGTCAGTTTGATAACGCGGCGCCCGGAAGGAACTGCGCGGCAAACCAGGCAGCCGCAATCAGGAGCAGCGCCATGGCCGCCTGCCGGGCATAAATCCGGCGCGCCAGCGTCAAGCCGCCCACCGCTCCCGCGGCCCCCGCCGAGGCCACCACCAGACTCCCATAAAACGCCCCCGACCCGCCCGCGGGCACTCCCAGACCCAGCAATAGCCCCACCCCCGCCACCGCCGCCCACCGGTGCCCCGCTTCCGGTAGCAGCCAGACCTCGAACGCCAGATACCCCACCCCAATCGCCGCCGCCGCTTCCACAAACCGCGGAGACGCCGGCAGCGCCAGCCACAGCGCCGCGCCCTGTCCCGCCGCCAGCGCAACCACAAACGCTGCCGCCTCCCGCCGCCGCCGCGCCGCAAACCCAATCGTAAACAGCAGCAGCATCCGCGCCCAGCCCGAAAACGCCTGCCGCAGCCCGTCCCAGGCATCGCGCAGCGGGTCCACGCCCCCGTCAAAACGCAGCTCGGCCTCCCGCTCCGGACCCGAAAACACGTGCCGCGCAATCGCCCCCTCCCGCTGCGCCGTCAGCACATGCACATGGTTCGCCACCAGCACCTCCGCCAACCGGCAGATCACCCGCGGCGCCGCCGGTACGTTCGTAAACCGGTAGGTGCAAACCAGCTCCTCGTTCTCCGTCCGGCAGGTCCGCTCGCTCAGCGTCGCTCCCGCAATCCGGTAGGCATCGCCCAGCGTCTTCTCCCCCTCCGGCGCCTCGTAGGCCGGCACCCGCAGCACCAACTGCGCCGTCGTCCCGCTGATCTCCATCTGCCCGCTGCTCAGGCTCACCATGTGCCCGGCCGCCGGCACCGCCGCCAAAAGCCAAACCAGCCATCTCATCGCAGATGGCGGTACACCACCCGCATACTCGCCATCACCGGCACCGACAGAAACAACCCCGGAATCCCCGCCACCGTCTCCCCCACCAGCACCCCGAACAGCACCAGCAGCGGATGCAGCTCCACCCCGGAACTCAGCAGCCACGGCGACAACACATAGTCCTGAAACACCCGGTACACCAGCAAAAACACGATCATCCAACCCCAGTACGGATACCCGCTGAACAGCGCCACCGAGACGCTCAGCACCATCCCCGCCAGAGGTCCCACCACCGGGACGAACTCAAACACCGCCGCCGCCCCCGCCAGCAGCAGCGCATACGGCACCCCCGTAATCTCAAAGTAAATGGCGTAAGAAGCAAACGTCGCGACCACCAGCAGCAGGACCGCCCGCATGTAAGCGCCCAGGCAAAGGTGAATGTCGGCCAGCACGCCATCGACGCGCTCCCGCCGCCCATCGTTCGCGATCAGCCTGCCAATCTGCTCCCGCGCCGTCGGCGCCTCGAGTAGATACAGAAAGCTCAGAATCGGAATCAGAATCCCAAACAGTAGACTACTGGCCCCGCTGATCAACCCTTTCCCCAAAGAGCCCAACAGCGGTACCAACTCCTGCACATGCTCCTCGAGAAAGGTGCGAATCTGCTCCCGGTACGGCTCAAGCGGCCCCGGCAGCGGCCCGTCCAGCCAGGTCCCGCCGCTTTTAACGAGTGCCGGCAGCCGCGCCGCCAAATCCTTCGCCTCGCCCGCCACATGCGAGCCGATCAAAAACACCGCCGTTCCCAACCCGCCGAACAGCCCGACAAACACCACCCCCAGCTTCACCCCGTAAGGCCACCGCCCCGGCAGCCAGCGTTCGGCCAACTCCACCGCCGGCGCCAGCAAATACGCCAGCAGCAGCGCAAGCACAAAGACGAGCAGCGCCCCTCGCGCCAGCCAAATCAGCTCGGCCGTCAGCAGCATCAACAGGACCGTCCAGGTGGCCCGCGCGGCCCGCGTATCAATGCCCAGCATGAACCGTTATCCTAACCCTTGTGAGTCCGATTCTCAAACTCGCGCAGGAAGGCAAGGTCCGCCGGTTAACCCTTGCCCGCCCCGAGAAAGCCAACGCGCTCAACCGGGAACTGCGCCACGCCCTCCTCCGCGCCCTGCACGAGGCCGAAGAGGACCCCGCCACGGCCGTCCTGCTGCTCGACGCCGAAGGCCAGATCTTCTGTTCCGGCGTCGACCTCGACGAAGATCCCGACACCGACCCGTCCTACGAACGGCTCTTTTCCATCGGCTCCCGCCTCACCAAGCCCATCGTCGCCGCCGTCCAGGGGCCCGCGCTCACGGGCGGCGTCGGCCTCCTCGCCAACTGCCATTGCGTCGTCGCCGCCATGGGCTCGAGCTTCGGCCTTACCGAAATGCGCATCGGCATGTTCCCCGTCATCCTCTTCCGCAGCCTCGCCCGCGCCGTCGGCCAGCGCCGCGCCCTCGAGTGGGCCCTCACCGGACGCATCTTTCAGACCGACGAGGCCCTCCGCGCCGGCCTTATCCACGCCGTCGCTCCCCAATTCGAACTCGACGATCGCGCCAACGCCCTTGCCGCCCAGATCGCCTCTTTCCCCCCTGCCGCCCTCCGCGCCGGCCTCTCCTTCGCCAACCACCAGGCCGCTCTCGATGACGAAGCCGCCGGCCGCCTCGCCGTCCAGCTTCGCAACGAACTCGCCGCTTCCCCCGAATACGCCGAAGGCCTAGCCGCGCTCAAAGAGAAAAGGCCACCCGCATGGGCTACCCGCGACTAGCCGCCGTCTTTCTCGCCCTGCCCCTCGCGTTGGCCCTCGCCCTGCCCCTCGCGTTGGCCCTCGCTCTGCCCCTCGCCGCAGAGTCGGTGCGCCTCGCCGGCCTCCGCGCCCCCGTCGAAGTGCTCCGCGACAAATGGGGCATCCCCCACATCTACGCCCAGAATCAGGACGACCTCTACTTCGCCCAAGGCTACATGGCCGCCCGCGACCGTCTCTGGCAGATCGACCTCTGGCGCCGCACCGGCTCCGGCAAACTCTCCGCCGTCCTCGGACCCGCCTACCTCGAACGCGACCGCACCGCCCTTCTCCTCCGCTTCCGCGGCGACTGGAAGGCCGAATGGACCTCCTACGCCCCCGATACCTACCCCATCGCCCGCGCCTTCACGAACGGCATCAACGCCTACATCCAGCAGGGCGGCCGCCGCACAAGAGAGTTCCAGCAACTTGGCTACGAACCCGGTCTCTGGAAACCTGAAGACGTCCTCTCCCGCGTCGCCGTCTTCTCGATGATGGCCAACGTCCTCCGCGAGGTCACCCGCGCCCGCCAACTCGACGCCTTCGGACCCGCCGCCCTCGAACGCGTCCGCCCCACCGACCCGCCCATCCCCCAACGTCCCGCCCCGGAACTGAATCTCAAAGACATCACCCGCGGCGCCATCGCCGACTTCGACGACGCCACCGACCCCGTCACCCTCGAAGCCCAGGGCTCCAACAACTGGGTCGTCTCCGGCAAACGCTCCACCACCGGCAAACCCCTCCTCGCCAGCGACCCCCACCGCGCCCTCCAAATCCCCAGCCTCCGCCGCACCGTCCACCTCGTCGCCCCCGGCATCAACCAAATCGGCGCCGGCGAACCCGCCCTGCCCGGCATCGCCCTCGGCCACAACGAATCCATCGGTTTCGGCTTCACCATTACCGGCACCGACCAGCAGGATCTCTACGTCGAACAGCTCAGCCCCTCCAACCTCGACGATTACTTCCACGCCGGCGTCTGGAAACGGATGACGGTCGAGCGCCACACCGTGGAAGTTAAGGGCGGCCGCACTGAAACCGTCGAGTGCCGCTACACCGTCCACGGACCCGTCATCGGAGTCGATCCCACCCGCCGCCGCGCCTACGTCCTGCGCTGGGTCGGCGCCGAACCGGGCACCGCCGGCTATCTCGGCGCGCTCTCCCTGGCCCGCGCCCAAACCTGGACCCAGTTTCTCACCGCCGCCGCCCGCTTCAAAGCCCCCGCCGAAAACCTCCTCTACGCCGACACCGCCGGCAACATCGGCTTCGCCGTCGCCGGCCTGACGCCCATCCGCAAAAACTGGAACGGACTCTTCCCCGTCCCCGGCCACACCGGCACCTACGAGTGGGCCGGCTTCCTCGACCCCGCCCAACTGCCCCGCACCCTCAACCCGCGCGAAGGCTTTCTCGCCACCGCCAACGACAACATCCTCCCGCCGGGCTACCCCCACATCCTCAACTACGAATGGGCCCCGCCCTTCCGCGCCCACCGCCTCCGCGCCCAACTCGCCGCCCGCCGGCAGTGGTCCCTCGAGGACTTCGCCCGGCTCCAAACCGACCTCGTCTCCGCACCCGCGAAGCGCTTCCAGGCCATCCTCAAGCAGTGGAATCCCCGCCCGCAAAGCCGCGCCCGCGAAGTCCTGCCCGCCCTCCTCGCCTGGGACGGCCGCATGACGGTCGACTCCATGCCCGCCGCCGTCATCGCCGTCTGGATGAGCAAACTCGGCGCCGAGGTCTTCCGCCCCGCCAATCTGGGCGCCCGCGCCCGCCTCGATACCGTACTCCACGCCCTCGAGGCGAATCCCAACCCCGCTGCCCTTGAAAAAACGCTCGCCGCCACCCTCGCCGAACTCACCCAGAAACTCGGCCCCCAACCCCAAAACTGGCGCTGGGGAGCGATTCACCTGCTCTACCTCGCCCACCCGAGCCGCCTGAAGCCCTTCGACCGCGGCCCCCTCCCCCTACCCGGCGATGCCAATACCATCAACGCCGCCGGTGGAGCCAACTTCCGCGCCACCCACGGCGCCAGCTTCCGCATGCTGCTCGATACCGCCAACTGGGACCGAAGCCGCATGACCAACACCCCCGGCGAGTCCGGCGACCCCGATTCACCCCATTACAGCGACCTGCTCACCGACTGGGCCAACGGCGTCTACCACCCCCTGCTCTTCACCCGCGCCGCCGTTGAGGCCAATCTCTCCGAACGCATCGCCCTCGCCCCCCGCTAACTCACTGGATCGCCTTCTCCCGCTCGGCCACCCGCGCCAGAATTCGGCCCACATAGTTCTGCGTCTCCGGAATATCCGGCACCTCCCCATCCCGATCCACCCTCCCCGGCCCCGCGTTGTACGCCGCCAAAGCCTTGGCCAAGTCGCCCTGGTAGCGATCGAGCAGCGACTTCAGAAAACGGCTCCCCGCCGCCACGTTCTCGGCCGGATCAAACGGATCTTTCACTTTGAACGTCTCCGCCGTCGCCGGCATCAGTTGCATGAGCCCCTTGGCCCCCTTCGCCGAGACCGCGCAGGGCAGACTCGCCGACTCCTGCTCAATCACAGCGTGCAGTAGCGTTTCGCTCATCGCGTTTCGCTTGGCCTCCCGCTCGACAATCGCCTGCAGGTCCAGCTTCGGCACCGGCGGACAGTTGGCCGCTGGCGGCGGCTCCCCCCGCGAAGCTTCGAGGTGCGCCTCCGGGACCACCGCGCCTGCCTGCACCGTCGGCTTCCAGAAGTCCGGGTACTGCTCCTGCATCGTCTGCACCTGCCGCCCCACGCTCTCCGCCTGACGGCGTAGCGAGTCCGCAAACGACCCCGCCGGCGGCGCCGCTGCCTTCTTGGCACTCGCTCCGCTCCCGCCCGCCACCTTCGGAGTCGAAGGGGCCGCCGGCTTCTCCGCGGCGGGCTCCTCCGGCAGCGGTTCCATTGGCGTCGTGCGCACCGGCGGCGTCGCTTGCGCCCAGAGCACCGCACACAGAGTCAGGAGAACGATCAAATTCTTCACTGCAGAAGAAATCGGCGCAGACTCGCTTCCTCTACAGTTCGGATGATTCCGTATGCCCCTTGTAATCGGCCTTACTCCCGGGTTGCGGTTTTATAATGAAAAAGTAACCTCGCGATGAGTTCCTTCTGGACGAACCCCTCCCCGCACCGCCGTATCCCCCATCCCGTCCAACTCGTCGGCGAACGCCGCGCTCTGTTCGGCGCCGCCCGCGAAGCCAGCCGCCGCAGCGCCCAATCCCTCATCGCCATCCAGCAACCGGAAGGCCACTGGTGTGGCGAACTCCTCGCCGACGTCTCCCTCGAAGCTGACTACGTTCTCCTCCAACTCTGGCTCCACCCCCCCGTTGACGGCCTCTGGCACGCCGCCTCCACCCCGCGCCTTGAAAAGGTCTGCCGCCGCATCCTCTCCCAACAGATGGCCGACGGCGGCTGGCACATCTATCCGGAAGGCCCCGCCGACGTCAACTGCTCCGTCAAAGCCTACACCGCCCTCCGCCTCTGCGGCTACCCCGCCGACGCGGAACCCCTCCGCCGCGCCCGCTACCGCATCCTCGATCTCGGCGGCCTCCAGGCCTGCAATAGCTACACCAAAATCAATCTCTCCCTGTTCGGCCTCTACCCGCGCAAGTACGTCCCCACCATCCCGCCCGAACTCATGCTCCTGCCCGGCGGCAGCCTCTTCCCCGGCGGCGTCCTCTACGAAATGGCCTCCTGGACCCGCGCCATCGTCGTCCCCCTCTCCATCGTCCAGGCCGTCGGTGGCATCCGTCCCGCCCCCGCCGGCGTCGACCTCCACGAACTCATCCACCCCGGCTACGGCCTCAGCCTCCCCAAACGCGATCGCCTCCTCTCCCCCGTCTTCCACCAGGTCGACCGGCTGCTCAAGCTCTGGGAGCGCCGCGGCCATCGCGACTCCCGCATCGCCGCCATCCGCCAGGCCGAACGCTGGATGCTCGAACGCTGCCGCCACGCCGACGGTCTCGGCGCCATCTACCCCTCCATGATGTACTCCATCATGGCCCTCGAAGCGCTCGAATACCCCAAGGACCACCCCGATCTCCTCGAAGCCATCGCCAAGTTCGACGCTCTGTTCACCGAAACCCCCGAAAGCATCTACTTCCAGCCCTGCTTCTCCCCCGTCTGGGACACCGCCTACGCTGCCTTCGCCCTCGGCGAAACCAACCACCTCGACCCCACCTCCCTCCGCCACGCCGCCGACTGGCTCATCCGCAAAGAGGTCCGCCGCCGCGGCGACTGGTCCGTGAAACGCCCCCACCTCCAACCCGGCGGCTGGGCCTTTGAATACGCCAACGAACACTACCCCGACATCGACGACACCGCCATGGTGCTCCTCGCCCTCGAACACTGCCAGGCCTCCCACCCCGCACAGCAGTCCGCCGTCGAAGCCCGCGCCCTCGCCTGGCTCAAAGGCATGCAGTCCCGGGACGGCGGTTTCGCCGCCTTCGACGCCGATAACGACTGGGGCGTCCTCAACAGCATCCCCTTCTCCGACCACAACGCCATGCTCGACCCCACCTGTCCGGACATCACCGGCCGGGTCCTCGAAGCCCTCTGCCGCCGCGGCCTCCCCTCGTCCGACCCCGCCATCCACGGCGCCGTCAACTTCCTCCTCAACACCCAGGAACAGGACGGCAGCTGGTACGGCCGCTGGGGCGTCAACTACCTCTACGGCACCTTCCTCGCCCTCCGCGGCCTCCGCGCCGCCGGCTCGCCCGACAGCAACGTTTTCCGCCGCGCCGCCGACTTCGTCCAGGCCAATCAAAACGCCGACGGCGGCTGGGGCGAAAGCTGCCTCAGCTACGAAGTCAACCGCTTCGTCCCCGCCCCCTCCACCCCTTCCCAAACCGCCTGGGCGCTTCTCAGCCTCCTCTCGGCCGGCCGCCACGACTCCCCCGCCGCCGAACGCGGCCTCCAATATCTCATCGAGACCCAAAACCAGGAAACCGGTGACTGGGACGAATCTCTCGCCACCGGCACCGGTTTCCCGAACGTCTTCTATCTCAAGTACACCCTGTACCGCCACTACTTCCCGATGCTCGTCACCGGGTTGTATGGCCGCCTGGGCGGATTCTGAGCGGGGCGGCAAGCGCCGCTTTCCGCTAAGCTCCGCCCTGAATGCGCATGCCGTAGAAGCTGCGCCACACAAAGTACAGGCCCACGGCCAGAAATACGATCGTCAGAATCCCCGTGACGCTCGAACCCTGCGCCTTGAAGCTCTCGGCCAGTTCCACGGCCAGCAGCCCGAACAGGGTCGTGAATTTGATGATCGGATTCATCGCCACCGAACTCGTGTCCTTGAACGGATCGCCTACCGTGTCGCCCACCACGCTCGCATCGTGCAGCGGCGTGCCCTTGGCCTGCAACTCCACTTCGACAATTTTCTTGGCGTTATCCCAGGCGCCGCCCGCGTTGGCCATGAAGATCGCCTGATACAGGCCAAACAGCGCAATCGAAACCAGGTAGCCGATGAAGAAGTAGGATTCGTAGAAAGCAAACGCCAGCGTCAGGAAAAACACCACCAGGAAGATGTTGAACATCCCTCGCTGCGCGTACCGCGTGCAGATCTCCACCACTTTTTTCGAGTCGTGCGTCGAGGCCTTGCTCATCCCGTCCAGCTTCAGGTTGGCCTTGATGTACTCCACCGCCCGGAACGCGCCCGTCGTCACGGCCTGCATCGAAGCCCCCGTAAACCAGTAAATCACCGCCCCGCCCGTAATCAGTCCCAGTAGAAACGGCGGATGCAGAATCGACAGATAGATCAGTTGGTCGGCCTGCAGACCGTTGGTCAGCGAAACGATGATCGAAAAGATCATCGTCGTCGCCCCCACCACCGCCGTGCCGATCAGCACCGGTTTCGCCGTGGCCTTGAACGTATTGCCCGCCCCGTCGTTCTCTTCAAGGAACCGCTTGGCCTTTTCAAACAGCGGCCGGAAGCCAAACTCGCTCTCGACGGATTTCTCAATCCCCTTGATCTCTTCAATCTGCGAAAGCTCGTAAACGCTCTGCGCGTTGTCCGTTACCGGGCCATAGCTGTCGACGGCAATGGTCACCGGCCCCATGCCCAGAAACCCGAACGCCACCAGGCCGAAGGCAAACACCGCCGGCGCCATCATCAGATTGGCTAATCCCAGCAGGCTGATGTAGTAAGAGGCGCCCATCAGCAGCAGCATCGCCAGCCCCAGCCAGAACGCGCTGAAGTTACCCGCCACCAGACCCGAAAGAATGTTCAGCGACGCCCCGCCCTCCCGCGAACTGATGACGACCTCGCGGACATGCGACGATTCGGTCGAAGTGAAAACCTTTACCAACTCGGGAATAATCGCCCCGGCCAGGGTACCGCAGGTGATTACGCTCGATAGCTTCCACCACAGCGACATATCGCCGCCCAGCGCCGGAATCAGCAGACTCGAAACCGCGTAGGTCATCCCCACCGAAACCAGCGACGTCAGCCACACCAGCGTCGTCAGCGGCGTCTCAAAGTGCATCTTGTCCGCGTTGCCATACTTCGACTTCGCCCATGCCTCGTTGAGGAAGTAGCTCAACGCGCTCGCCAGCACCATCACCACCCGCATGACAAAGATCCAAACGAGCAGCTGCAGCCGCACCTCCTCGCGGGTCACCGCCAGCAGGATAAAGCTGATCAACGCGACACCTGTCACGCCGTAGGTCTCAAACCCATCGGCCGAAGGACCCACCGAGTCGCCCGCGTTGTCGCCCACGCAGTCGGCAATCACGCCCGGGTTCCGCGCGTCGTCTTCTTTGATCTTGAAGACGATCTTCATCAGGTCGGCCCCGATGTCCGCGATCTTGGTGAAGATACCGCCCGCCACCCGCAGCGCCGCCGCGCCCAGCGACTCGCCAATCGCAAAGCCGATAAAGCAGGCGCCCGCGTAATCCCGCGGCACGAACAGCAGAATGAAGAGCATCAGAATCAGCTCCACCGAAATGAGCAGCATGCCGATGCTCATACCCGCCTTCAGCGGAATCGCGTAACAGGGGTACGGCTTGCCGCGCAGCGCCGCAAACGCGCACCGCGAATTGGCAAACGTGTTCACCCGAATGCCGAACCACGCCACGCCATAACTGCCCGCGATGCCGATCATGCTGAACAGCAGAATAATCAGCACCTTCGCCAACTCGAAATGCTGCAGAAAACCAAAGTAGAAGACGATGATGGCGCCGATGAATAGCTCCAGAATCATTAAGAACCGCCCCTGCGTCACCAGATAGGTTTTGCAGGTCTCATAGATCAACTCCGAGACGTCCCGCATCGACTGATGCACCGGCATGTTCTGCAACTCGCGGTAGATCAGCAGGCCGAACAACAAGCCCAGCGCGGCGACCACCATGCCGCCCAGTAACAGGTCAAAACCCGAAATTCCCCCAAGAAACGTCGCTTGGTGAAAATCGGGCAGCACCAGGTTTGCCTCGCCCCCGCCGCGATGAGCCGGCTGCTGGCCCAGGGCCAGTAAGGACGAAAAGGCAAGAGTAAGAAAAAAACGTAGCTGGGAATGCAAACGCACTCGGTTGTCTCCTCCGGATGTAAGGTGACCCGGACAATGGGCCGCCCGATAACATACTACCTTTCGAGCTCGTATGCAAAGGCGGATCCGCCCGGCCCGCTCACACCGCTTGCAGGATCAGGCACTTCAAATACAGCGTTTCCGGTACGCCCAGCAGCACCGGATGGTCCTGCGCCTGCACGCGGCGTTCGACCACCCGCAGGTTCCGCCGCGCGTCCCGCGCCGCCTCGGCCACTACCGTGAGCAGCATCGCTTCGCTCATGTGGTGCGAACAGGAGCAGGTGATCAGCGTCCCGCCCGGCGCCAGCAGCTGCAGCGCCCGCAGGTTCAGCTCTTTGTACCCGCGCACGGCGCCCTCCACCTGCGCCTTCGTCTTGGCAAACGCCGGCGGGTCCAGCACGATCGTGTCAAACTGCCGTCCCCCCGTCCGGAACCCCGCCAGCAGGTCAAACACATCCGCCTCGCGGAACCGGATATTCTCGAGCCCGTTCCGCCGCCGGTTCCCCTCCGCCGTCGCCAGCACCGCCGCCCCGCTATCCACCCCCTCGACGCTCTCGCATCCCCGCGCCAGATGCAGCGCAAAACCGCCCGACGAAGTAAAGCAATCGAGCGCCCGGCCCCGGCCCCATCGCGCCGCCGCCAGATAGTTCTCCCGCTGGTCGAGATAAACGCCCGTCTTCTGGCCCCCCAGCAGATCCGCCTCCCACTGCAGACCGTTCATCGTCACGGCCACGGGTCCGGCCCAGTCGCCGTAAACCACCCCGCTCCGCAGCGGCAACTCTTCTTTCTGCCGCACCACCGCATCGTTCCGCTCCACAATCGCCCGCGGCCCGTAGCGCTCCACCAGCGCCGCCACCACCTCGCCCTGCAGCCGGTCCATTCCCTGGTTCAACGTCTGGACAACAAAACAATCCGCGTACCGGTCAATGATCAGCGCCGGCATCCGGTCCGCCTCGCTCGACACCAGCCGGTAGGCGTCCGTATCCCGCACCACCCGGTCCCGGAACTCCTGCGCCGCCGCAATCCGTCCCACTACCGAAAAATCCCGGCCCAGCAGACGCAGCGTGATCTGCGAGGAGCTCGAATAATGCGCCGCGCCGCAGGAACGGCCTCGCGGATCGAGCACGTCGACGACATCCCCGCCGAGGGCCTCCCCCCGGTCGGTGATGTCGCTGGCGTAAACCCAGACGTGCCCGGCAGCCAAGCGCTCAGCGGCGCGGCGATTAATCGTTACGGTCGGTCCCAACCCACTAGCTTACCTGGACTTGGATCGACCGCGGCTTGGCCAGCTCCTTTTTGCCCAGCGTGATCTGCAGTACGCCGTTCTTGTACTCGGCGCCGACCTTCTCCGGATCCACCGTCTCCGGCATCGTGAAGGACCGCGCGAACTGGCCATACTGACGCTCCACCCGGTGATAGCTCGTCTTATCGTCCTTGCGCTCGAACTCCCGCTGACCCTTCAGCGTCAGCGTCCCGTTCTCGAGACGAATGTCAATCTTGCTCAGATCAACACCCGGCACATCGGCCCGCAGAACCAACTGGTTCTCATCTTCCAGGATGTCCACGGCGGGAATCCACGGACGGGCGTTTCCCTCGCCCTCGGTGGCCAGGCGATTCAACGTGTCCTCGAGCAGACGAAACGAAACCGGAAACTCATTTAGCGTAGAGAACGGCGAAAACTTGGTAATCGACATGGTAGATTTCCTCCAGAGATGTAATCTCTATACCAATATATTACCTGAGTCCGTTTGTGTCAAGTATTTTTTTTCGACGGCGAATCCCCTCAAAAATCCAGTGCCCCGTACGGTAGGCCAACAAAACACCAACTCCAACGCCCCAGTACACCGGTTCCCACAACGCCGCCTTACCCTGCCAGTAATAGTGAACAACTCCAGCAATTGCAGCAACATAAACCAATCGATGGACCAACTGCCACCGCCGGCCTCCCAACCTCCGGATCGCACCAGCCCAGGACGTCGCCGCGAGGGGTACCATAACCACTAAACCTAATAGCCCTGCCAGAAAAAATTTCCTGGTTGTAAGATCCTCCCAGAGGATGTCTTTGTTCCACTGCGCATCTACCTCGAAGTAGTGCCAGGCGTGCAGACATCCGTAAAAAAAGGTAAACAGGCCCAGCATCCGCCGAAACCGAATCAGGCTGCTCTGACCCGGCAGCCGCCGTAACGGCGTAATGCAGAGGACGCCTACCAGAAATCGCAGAGTCCAATCGCCCGTGTATCGAGCCACTGTCTCGATCCTGTTTATCCCCAGTTCATTGTTCTGCCAGCGCCATCCCAGCCACACCAGGGGTGCCAGGCACAATGCAAACACTACGGTTTTTGACCATTTATGGGTCCAGATCCGATTCACAGGCCACTCCTAACCAACCAGGATTTTTCTCACCTTGGCGCGCCGCACTAGATATCGCAAGCTCTCTACCATTCTGACTGGTCTGATAGCGCTGCTCCTCACCGCAGTCGTCTCCTTCTTCCTGGGATGGCAGCGGGCCTCCACCGTGCAACGCCAGGCCGCCTCCCAGCCGGCCACCCCCGCCCCCACCGGTCCCGGCACCCCCGCCGAGCCCTCGCGCAAAGTCTACCCCTACTCCATCGTCTCCGGCGGGCTCGGCTCCCAAAATGAGTTACACGCCGCTGTCCAGCAGGACGCCGTCGTCCGCGGCCACTACGCCGAGCTTCGTCTGGCCAACTTCCGCCCCCATGTCCTTCCCGCCGACCACCAGGGCTACGTCTCCTATCGCATTCGCGACCGGGTCTTCTGGTCCCGCCGCCTCATGACCATCAAAAAGGGGGAAACCGTCCTCACCGACGGCAAAGTTATGCTCCGCGGACGCTGCGGCAACCGGATCTCTTCCGTCCCCATGGAGCCGACCGCACCCCCGACCCTCGAACCCCCGGAAGACCTCCTCGACACCCCCCAGGAATCCCGCCGCCTCAACTGGATTCCCCCCGTGCCCATCCCCAGTCCCTTGCCCACCGAACTCGTCTTCCCTCCGGAGGAGACGCAGATCGCCACTCTCCTGCCGACCCCCATCCCCGGCCCCCCGGGCTTCTTTCTCCCTCCCACGCTCCCCTTCTCGCCCGGCGGTTTCTGGACCGGCGGGACCCCGCAGCCTGTCCCGCCGGTTACGCCCGAAATCCCGGTCCCTCCGGTGACCCCTCCCACCGTACCTCCCATCTTCCCGCCCGGCATCATCCCCACCCCGCCCGGCCTCCCGCCCGAGACGATCACCGTGCTGCCCCCGGGACCTCCCCTGCCGCCAGCCCCGCCCGTTCCTTTCTTGCCCCCGTTCGGGCCGCCCATTATCATTGGTCCGCCTCCGATTGAGCCGCCCATCACCCCGTTCGGCCCACCGCCGATCGTGATCGTACCCCCCACGCCGCCCGGCCCTCCCGTCAAGCCGCCCGACCCGCCGGGGCCGCCCACTCCGCCGGAGCCACCCGGGCCTCCCACCCCGCCGAGCGACCCGCCGCCCCCCTTCCCCCCTCCCGAGCCGCCCTTCGAGGAGATACCGGAACCGTCCACGCTCATCCTGGTCGCCGGCGCCCTCGCCCTTCTCGGCGCCAAGGCCTCCTACGACCGCCGCCGCCAACGGTAAACCAGACAGCCCCCCGCCCCGCGCGCGGGGGCTGTCCTGTTTACTTCACCACCCGCACCCCCAACTCGCCCCGCCCCAGCCGCACCCGCAGCTCCTCTCCCGCCTTCGCCTCCTCCGCCGACCGCACTACCCCCCCATCCCCCCGCATCACCACCGCATACCCCCGCTCCAGGATCGCCAGCGGGCTCAATTGCGCCAGCTTCGCCGTCCCCACCTCCAGCCGCCGCTCCGCCGCCCCCAACCGCCGTCCGATCAACTCCTCCAACCGCCCCCCCGCCCGCTCCCACCGCCGCCGCCCCTCCCCCATCCGCAGCCGCAAATCCAGCCGCCGCAGCCGCAAATCCAGCTCCGTCCACCGCTCCCGCGCCGCCCCCACCGTCTCCCGCCCCACACCCCGCAAAGCAAAATCCGCGTCATCCACCCGCTGCTGCAGCCGGTTGATCTTCCGTGCAATCGACGCCTGCACCCCCTCCACCCCCACCGCACTCCACCGCCGCTGCGCATCCACAATCACAAACCGCAGCGCCTGCGTCATCCGCCACTGCGCGCTGTCGATCTGGTCGAGCATCGCCTCCCGCGTCCCCGTAATCACCTCCGCCGCCGCCGACGGCGTCGGCGCCCGCAGGTCCGCCACAAAATCCGCAATCGTAAAATCGGTCTCGTGCCCAATCGCCGAAATCACCGGCACCGCGCACTCAAAAATCGCCCGGGCCACGCTCTCTTCGTTAAACGTCCACAAATCCTCGAGCGACCCTCCCCCCCGCGCCACCACGACCACCTCGGCCCATCCCCCCGCCGAAAAATGCCGAATCCCCTCCACCACCTGCTCCGCCGACCCCGCCCCCTGCACCAGCGCCGGCCACAACCGCACGTGCAGCCCCGGAAACCGCCGCTCGATCACGTGCAGAAAATCGCGGATCACCGCCCCCGTCGGCGACGTGACAATCCCAATTCGCCGCGGCAGCTTCGGCAGCGCCCGCTTCCGCCCCGCCGCAAACAACCCTTCCGCCTCCAGCCGCTTCTTCAACTGCTCAAACGCCAGCTGCAGCGCCCCCTGCCCGAGCGGCTCAATCGTCTCGACGATCAGCTGATACTCGCCCCGCGGCTCGTACACCTCCACCCGCCCCCGCGCCAGCAGCGCCAGCCCGTCGTGCGGCTTGAACCGCAGTAGCCGGTAGCTCCCCTTCCAGCAAGCGCACCGGATCTGCGCCCCGTCGTCCTTCAGCGTGAAGTAAGCGTGCCCGCTCGTCGCCACCTTTAGCCCCGAAACTTCCCCGCTCACCCAAATGTTTGTAAACTCTGTGGATAGGATCCCCGCTATCTCTCCCGTCAGCTCGCTGACCGTGTACTGTCGCCGCGGCGCTAAGTCCATCCCCCGATTCTCTCACCCGGAGCCCCCATGAGTCCTCAAGACGTTCTCGCGTTCGCCCAGGAAAACGGCGCTAAGCAATTGGATATGCGCTTCACCGATATCCCCGGCCTCCAACACCACATCTCCTACCCCATCGCCATGCTCACCGAAGACGCCTTCGAAGAGGGCTTCGGCATCGACGGCGCCTCCATCCGCGGCTGGGCCGCCATCAACGAATCGGACATGATTCTCATCCCCGATCCGAATACCGCCATGATGGACCCCTTCTACGAGGTCCCCACCCTCGTCATGACCGGCATGGTCAAAGATCCCATCACCCGCCAGTCCTACGAACGCGACCCCCGCCACATCGCCCAGAAAGCAGAGGCCTACCTCCGCTCCACCGGCCTCGCCGACACCTGCTTCGTCGGCGCCGAAGGCGAATTCTTCGTCTTCGATAACATCCGCTTCGACAGCACCCCCAACTCCGGCTACTACTACATCGACGCCGAGGAGGGCCGCTGGAACACCGGCCGCGAAGCCAACAACCACGGCTATCGCCCCCGCTACAAAGAAGGCTACTTCCCCGTCCCCCCTACCGATCACTACCAGGATCTCCGCGCCGAAATGGTCCAGGTCATGGAGTCCTGCGGCCTCGTCATCGAGTGCCACCACCACGAAGTCGCCTCCGCCGGCCAGTGCGAAATCGACCAGCGCTACGACACCCTCGTCAAATCGGCCGACAACATGATGACCTACAAATACGTCGTCCGGAACGTCGCCCACCAGTACGGCAAAACCGTCACCTTCATGCCCAAACCCATCTTCGGCGACGCCGGCTCCGGCATGCACTGCCACCAGTCGCTCTGGAAAAACGGCAAGCCCCTGTTTGCCGGCGACGGCTACGCCGGCCTCAGCCAGATGGCCCTCTGGTACATCGGCGGCCTCCTCCGCCACGCCCGCGCCCTGTCCGCCATCATCGCCCCCACCACCAACTCCTACAAACGCCTCGTCCCCGGCTACGAAGCCCCCGTCAACCTCGCCTACAGCCGCCGCAACCGCTCCGCCTGCTGCCGCATCCCCATGTACTCGTCCAGCCCCCAATCAAAGCGCGTCGAGTTCCGCCCCCCCGACCCCGCCTCGAACCCCTACCTCGGCTTCGCCGCCATGCTCATGGCCGGCATCGACGGGATCCTCCGTAAAATCGAACCCGGCGAACCCCTCGACAAGGACATCTACGACCTCTCCCCCGAAGAGATGAAGTCGGTCGCCTCCATGCCCGCCTCCCTCGAAGAGGCCCTCAACTGCCTCGAAGACGACCATAATTTCCTGCTTAAGGGCGACGTGTTTACCGAAGAGCTGATTGATACGTATATTGCGTATAAGCGGCGCCACGAGGCCGAAGCTGTCCGCCTCCGGCCCCACCCCTACGAGTTCGAACTCTACTACGACATCTAAACGGCCCAACCCGTTGTCCACCGTCCTCCAACTCGCCATCTCCCGCGGCGGCTTGCCCAAGCTGCCCATTCTCGAAGCCGAGGTCACCCCCCTCGGCCTCGCCGGCGACGTCCAGAAGAACCGCAAGTACCACGGCGGACCCCTCCAGGCCCTCCTCCTCCTCACCGCCGAAGGCCTCGAAGAGCTGCAGGCCGCCGGCTACCCCGTCTACCCCGGCGCCTTAGGCGAAAACATCACCACCCGCGGCCTCGACCGCCGCCTCCTCCGCCTCGGCCAGCGCTACCGCCTCGGCGAAATCGAAATCGAACTCACCAAAATGCGCGAACCCTGCCGCGCCCTCGCCCCCTTCGGCGAATCCATTCGCAAAGCCGTCTACGACGCCGACGTCCGCGCCGGCCGGCCCTCCTCCCCCCGCTGGGGCCTCGCCGGCTTCTACGCCAAAGTCCTCAAAACCGGCCGGCTCTACCCCGGCGACCCCATCACCCTTCTCCCGGATCCATGTTGATCGCCACCGGCTACCTCTCCCGTCTCGAACAACTCCACCCCGAAGCCTGCGAACGCATCAAGCGCCAACCCTCTTCCTACCAGTCCGCCCTCGCCGTCTTCTCCCACTCCCCCTTCCTCGCCGAAGAGATCCTCCAGCATCCCGACTGGCTCGAAGAGCTCTGCGCCGGCCCCTCGCTCCACCAGTCCTGCCACTCCTCCCAGTTCGCCGCCCGCCTCGAAGCCGCCCTCCCCCCCGGCCTCCCCGACGCCGTCCACCTCGCCCGTTTCCGCCGCCGCGAACTCCTGCGCATCCTCCTGCGCGACGTCCGCGGCCTCGCTCAGCTCCCCGAAACCACCGGCGAACTCTCCCACCTCGCCGACGCCATCCTCGACGTCACCCTCGCCCGCGTCATCGCCCACTACGCCCGCCGCCACGGCCTCCCCTCCGCCTCCCTCTCCGTGCTCGCCGTCGGCAAGCTCGGCGGCGAAGAGCTCAACTACAGCTCCGACATCGATCTCATCTTCCTCTACGCCGCCAACGGTGAAACCGCCGGCCCCAACGTCATCACCAACAAAGAGTTCGCCATCAAGGTCGCCCAGCTCTTGACCGACCTCCTCTCCCGCTACACCCCCGAAGGCATCTGCTACCGCGTCGACCTCCGCCTCCGCCCCGAAGGACGCCTCGGCGAGGTCGTCATCTCCCTCGACGCCGCCAAAAACTACTACCAGTCCCGCGGCCGCGACTGGGAGCTCCAAATGCTCATCAAAGCCCGCGTCGCCGCCGGCGACCCCGCCCCCGGCCGCGAACTCCTCGCCTTCGTCCAACCCCTCATCTACTCCACCTCCCTCGACTTCTCCGCCCTCGAAGCCGTCTCCCAAACCCGCCTCCGCATCCACGAACAGCTCGCCAGCCGCAAACTCCAATCCGGCTCCCTCGACGTCAAACTCTCCCCCGGCGGCATCCGCGATATCGAGTTCCTCGTCCAGTGCCTCCAACGCCTCCACGGCGGCCGCGAACCCTGGGTCCGCCACGGCGGCACCATGCTCGCCCTCTCCCGCCTCCACGATAAAGAGCTCCTCTCCCCCATCGAATACAGCCGCCTCACCAGCGCCTACCAGTTCCTCCGCCACCTCGAACATCGCCTCCAGTTCGAAGACGACCGCCAAACCCACACCCTCCCCCCCCAACCCGAAGCCATCGCCCGCCGCATGCCCCCCGCCGAAGCCGGCGGCGTCGTCTCCGCCGAACGTCTCCTTGAGACCCTCCACCTCCACCTCGCCGAAGTCCACGAAATCTACGAACGCGTCATCCACGCCCAACAGCCCGTCTACCACGCCCCCGAACCCGCCTCCCAACCCTCCAATCTTGTCCGCTTCCTCGACCAGAAAGCCCCTGGCCTCGCCACCCTCGTCGCCCTCCGCCCCCCCGCCCGCTCCGCCCTGGCTTTCGAACATTTCCTCGAAAAAATGCTCGACCTACCCGGCTGGCTCGGCCTCCTCGACTGCAATCCCAAACTCGCCAGCTACGTCCTCGACATCTTCGAAACCAGCCCCTATCTCTCCGAACAACTCGTCCGCACCCCCGACCTGCTCGCCGAATTCGCCCTCTTCCACACCTCCCCCTCCCCTCCCCCGCCCAACGCCGATCCCCCCGCCCTCCGCCGCTACTTCCGCCGCGAAATGTTCCGCCTTCAGGCCGAATCCATCTGCCTCAACCGCCCCGTCTTTACCACCCTCGAACGCGCCTCCCAACTCGGCGAATGGATCATCGACGCCGCCTACCGCATCGCCGCCGCACCCGACCCCTCGCCCGGCCTCATGGTCATCGCCCTCGGCCGCCTCGGCATGGGCGAGTTCGACCTCGGCTCCGACGCCGATCTCATCTTCGCCCTCCCCGATTCCGCCGCCGGCGAACTCGCCCGCGGCGCCCGCATCGCCGAACGACTCATCGAAATCCTCAGCGCCTATACCGGCGAAGGCATGATGTTCGCCGTCGACTCCCGCCTCCGCCCCAACGGCCGCGCCGGCTCCCTCGTCCAGTCCGCCGCCGCCTTCCGCGACTACTTCGAACGCCACGCCGAAACCTGGGAAGGCATGGCCTTCATGAAGGCCCGCGCCGTCGCCGGCGACCGCGAATCCACCACCGCCTTCCTCAACGAACTCCAGCACATCGACTGGCGCCGCTACGGACAGTCCGGCCGCTCCCGCCACGAACTCCGCCGCATGCGCCTGCGCCTCGAACGCCAGCACGGCGCCGCCCAGCCCCTCAAAGCCGGCGCCGGCGGATACTACGACATCGACTTCATTCTCATGTATCTCCGCCTCAAAAGCGCCGGGTTCTTCTTCAAGCAGCTCTCCACCCCCCAGCGCATCGACGTCGTCGAAAAAATGGGCCACCTCGATCCCGGCAGCGCCCTCTTCCTCCGCGACGCCGCCACCTTCTATCGCGCCCTCGACCATGGCCTCCGCGTCATCTTCGGTCACGCCGAACCCGACCTCCCCAAATCCCCCCTCCACCTCGAAATGCTCACCGATGTCATCCGCCGCTGGACCCCTCCCCATTTGCACGATCAGCCATTGCCCGCTAAAGTGGAACTGATCCGTCGACAAACCCGTCAAGTCTTCGACCGTCTCTTCGCCGCACCATGATTGCCTGCCGCCGTGCCCTTCCCCTCTTAATCCTCACCGCCTGCGCGGCCCCCGCCGCCGACCCCCGCCTGCTCGACCGCGCCTACCAGCGCATGTACAACTTCGACTTCCCCGGCGCCCACGCCCTCATCGACCAGCACGTCAACGATAAGCCCCAGGACCCCCTCGGCTACTCCACCCGCGCCGCCGCCCTCGTCTTCCAGGAACTCGACCGCCTCCGCATCCTCCAGGCCGACTTCT
This sequence comes from Acidobacteriaceae bacterium, assembly GCA_020247055.1. Classification (GTDB taxonomy): domain Bacteria; phylum Acidobacteriota; class Terriglobia; order Bryobacterales; family Bryobacteraceae. The sequence goes on from JADCJL010000020.1 coordinate 42,208, forward strand.
TCCTCGACGACGACCGCATCGCCGAAAAAAAGAAACTCCGCCCCGATCCCAAAACCCGCGACGCCTTCTACTGGGCCACCCGCCAGGCCCAGGAACGCGCCGACTCCATCCTCCTCAAAAACCCCAACGATACCTCCGCCCTCTTTGCCAACTCCCTCGCCTGGGGCCTCACCACCGACTACGCCGCCTTCGTCGAAAAACGACAGCTCACCTCCCTCTCCTACGCCAAAACCTCCCACTCCTACGCCAAACGACTCATCACCGTCGACAAATCCTTCGGCGACGCCTACCTCACCACCGGCCTCAGCGAGTACATCCTCGGCAGCCTCCCCTTCTTTGTCAAATGGTTCGTCAAGTTCGACGACACCAAAGGCTCCAAGCAAGTCGCCATCGAAAATCTCAAATTCGCCGCCAAAAACGGCCGCTTTCTCGGCCCCTTCGCCCGCATCCTCCTCGCCGTCGCCGCCCTCCGCGAAAAGAAGAAACCCGAAGCCCGCGACTGGCTCCATGGACTCGTGCGAGACTATCCGGAGAACCCTCTTTTGAAACACGAACTGGAGCGCTTACGTTGAGCCGCCTGACCGACTATGAAGGTTGCGGCCCCCTCCGGGTAATCCGGGAATTCACCGACTTCGACGGCCAGTCCCTCCGGCCCGGCCAACTCCTCGAATTCGACTTCTATAGCCGCGTCCCCCTCGAGGCCGGCTTCACCTTCTCCCGCAACGGCGAGTCCGTCCTCCGCCTCTCCGCCGAGGTCCCAGCCGACGCCCAGATCCTCGACCACCCGGAAAACTACTTCCAACTCCCCCTGCCCCGGCTCGCCTGGTACACCAACGGCCCCGCCCTCGCCGTCACCCACCCCTTCACCGATCGCCACGGCCGCGCCTTCCTCCCCGGCGACCAGCTCAATTGGGCCGTCCACGAGCGCGACCAAACCCAGTTGCTGCACTCCTTCCTCGGCCACGCCGGGGAAGTCCTCCAACTCGACGAACAGAACGAACAGCACGCCGCCGTTCTTCTCTACCCCGAACGCTTCTTTGACCTTCCCTTCGATGCCCGCCCTCTCTGATTTCGCCGGCCGCGGCCCCCTCCGCTGCAAACGCCCCTTCGTCGACGCCGACGGCAACATCTGGCTCCCCGGCGACCCCCTCGAGTTCGCCGCCGCCCTCCCCGGCGAACCCCATCAGTTCGCCTCCGGCTCCGCCGTCGTCCTCCGCCTCCTGGCCGCCGACATCGAGCAGGGCGAGGTCCTCACCCAGCCCGAACTCTACTTCGATCTACCCCCCCTCGCCGTTTGAAGGCGCATAATGGGAGTAATGCGGTTCGTTGCTCTCATCCCCCTCCTGCTCCTCGCACCGCCCGCCCCCGCCCAGGTCATCGAGTTTGAGTCCGGCGGACTGAAGTATCAGACCCTCACCAAAAACGGCGTGACCATCATGTACGCCCAGCTCGCCGCCACCGTCCGCGAATACGTCACCATCCAAGTCGCCGTCTCGAACGGCACCCGCCAGCCCGTTATCATCCGCCCGGAAGACTTCTCCTGGCACCCCACCTCCGGCCCCGCCATCACCCCCGTCGCCGCTCGCATCGTCGTCCGCGAAATGCTCTCGAAAGCCCGCCGCGACGACGTCGTCGGCCTCGTCGGCGCCTACGAAAACGGCCTCTACGGCCTCCAGTCGCTCCGCTCCTCCACCGGCTACGAATCCCGCCGCCGCGCCGCTCTCGCCGAAGTCGAATCCGCCAAACTCAAAGCCGCCGCCGCCGCCTCCGCCATCGCGTTCGTGCAAATCAAACTGGCCCCCGGAGAAACCACCGACGGCGCCCTCTTCTTCCACACCATGGCCAAACCCCTCCCCCCGGGCATCCTCAAGGTCATCTGCGGCAATCAACTCTTCGAGTTCGTCCTCACCGAATCCACGCCCCAGCTCAAAACCCGCTGACTCCCCCTAGCCGGCAAAAAAATGCCCGGAAAGCCGCGTCTTATGGGAGCAGCCTGCCGGGCGTAAGCGGAGAGATTGAAAACAAAAAAAACTTGCCATTCCGGATCAACGGAACCGTTTCCAGTGCCATAGCGGTGTCCGCCGATCGAAGAGCTCGCCATTCCCGGCAATCTCCTTCCCGTGGGCCGTGTGCCACCATCAACAAGGCCAGAGTACGAAGCCAACCTGAGTGTGTCCATTGAACCGAGGTACTGGAGCCCTTTTGCCTTTCTCCGGCCCGGTCCCTCTCTCTCCCGCTCCCCCCGGGCCAAACTCCCCGGAATCTCTCGAAAACAGACCGATCCGCCCTGTACCATCGCACCCCCCGCCCCTCCGGCCGTGGTCTGGCAGTTCTAGTGCTGTACCTACGAAACTTTTTCCAGCCGTTAAAGACAACTTCCGCCCCCCGCCGCCCCCCCGCCCCTGCAACTTCCGGCTGCCGCCCCGCATCCTAACGGTTACCCGATCTTTCATGTCCAACTTATTCGACCCCCTTCCGCTCGGCGCTCTCACGCTCCCCAATCGCATCGTCATGGCCCCCATGACCCGCAGCCGCGCCTCGGCCGCTGGCATCGTCGGTGAACTCACCGCCACCTATTACGCCCAGCGCGCCTCGGCCGGCCTCCTCATCTCCGAAGGAGTGGTCCCCTCCGCCATGGGGAAAGGCTACGTCCGCATCCCGGGCCTCTACACCGCGGAACAGATCGCCGGCTGGCAAACCGTCACCCGCGCCGTCCATGACGCAGGCGGCCGCATCTTCGCCCAGATCATGCACTGCGGGCGCATCGCTCACCCCCACCTCCTCCCCGGCCGCGCCCAGGCCGTCGCCCCCTCCGCCGTCACCCCTAACGTCCAAACCTGGACCGACGATCTCGGCCTGCTGCCCCTCGAAGCGCCCCGCGCCCTCGAAACCCACGAAATCCCCGGCATCGTCGAAGAGTACCGCCAGGCCACGGCCAACGCCTACGCCGCCGGCTTCGATGGCGTCGAACTCCACGCCGCCTCCGGCTACCTCCCTATGCAGTTCCTCTCGTCGGGCACCAATCTCCGGACCGACCAGTACGGCGGCTCAGTCGAAAATCGCCTCCGCTTCGTCCTCGAACTGCTCGCCGCCATGACCTCCGTCGACGGCCCCGCCCGCGTGGGCATCAAAATCAGCCCCGCCATGCCCTTCAACGACATCACCGACGCGAACCCCGTCGAAACCTACTCCGCCCTCGTCCAGGCCCTCGCTCCGCTCGGTCTCGCCTACCTGCACGTCGCGCAAACCGTCCCCGCGCCAGACTTCCACGCCCTGCTCCGGCCCCTCTTCCCCGGCCTCTACCTCGCGGGCGCCGGCCTGACGCAGGAGTCCGCCGCCGCCCTGCTCGCCAGCGGAAAAGCCGACGCCGCCGTCTTCGGCAGCGCCTTCATCGCCAACCCCGATCTCCCCGCCCGCTTCGCCTCCGGCGCACCCCTCGCGGCTCCCGACCCGTCCACGTTCTACACGCCGGGAGCCCAGGGGTACACCGACTACTTGCCGAAGTAAGCGTCGTCCACCACAATCGGCGTGGACGCCTTAATGGCGTCCACCGCCTTCTTGGCCAACTCCGGTCGCAGCTTGCCTTCAATCTCCTTCCGCAGATCTTCGAGGCTCTTCGACCGCTTCTCTTCCACCAGAATCAGATGGTAGCCAAACGGACTCTCCACCGGCTCGCCCACCTTGCCAATCGGCTGCGTAAACGCCGCCTGCTCAAACTGCGGCACCATCTGCCCCTTGGTGAAGAAACCCAGGTCGCCGCCCGCCGCGCCCGAACCGGCGTCGTCGCTCTCGGCCTTGGCAATCGCCGCAAAGTCCCCACCCGCGTCAACCTTCGCCTTCAACGCCTTCGCCTTGGCGAGCGATTCCTCTTTGGTCAGGTCCTTCTGGCCTTCCTTGAGCGGCACCCGCGATCCCTGGAAGCGAATCAGAATATGCTTGGCCTTCACCTCGGCCGCCTCGGCCTTCATCTCCTCGTAGGCCTTCTGCACCGACGCTTCGTCAATCGTGATCTTCTCGGCAATGTTCTTGAACAGCGTCGAAGCCAGAATCTGCTCGGCCTGAAACTCCATCTGCGCCTTCAGCTTCGGGTCCTGGTCCACCTTCCGCTTCCGCGCCTCAAGGGCCATCATCTTCAGTTCGGCGAACTGCTCCGCCACGCGCCGCTTATTCGGCCCCGTCGCCTGCGTCCGGATCTGCTCGGGCAGGCCGTCCAGGAAGCGCTCGTACTCGCTCTTGGTAATCTTGGTATCCCCGATCTGAATCACCACCGGGTCGTTGGCCTGCGCCAGAATGCCCGGCGCCGCCGGCTTTGCTGGCGCCGCAGGCTTTGCTGGCGCCGCTGCTGTGGGCTTCACTGCCGCTGCGGGCTTGGCGGCCGCCGCGGGCTTGGCCGGCGCGGCGGCCGCCTTTTTGGGTGTCGGCGCCTGGCCGTTCACAACCAGTGCAGAAAAAAGTGCAATACCGCTAAGTCCAACAAACGTAAAAGGTTTCATCGAGGTACCTCCTTCCAGAATAGCTCGAATCCGGCTGGATTACTTGCACCCGTCCGCTATGCTCTCCCCTAGAGGATCAACTCGCACATGAAAACAGCTTCTAAACGGCCCGGCCCGGCGCGTTTGCGCGCCCTGTGGCCCGATATCTGGGCGCTGGTCAAGCCGCGCCGGGGTGCCCTGGGTCTCGGACTCCTCCTCATCGTCATCAGCCGCGTCGCCGGTCTGGTGCTGCCGGCCTCCACCCGCTATCTCATTGATGATGTCCTCGGCAGGCAGCAGTTCGGGATGCTCAATCCGCTCATCCTCGCCGTCTTTGCCGCCACGGCCGTGCAGGCGGCCGCCTCCTACAGCCTGACCCAGCTGCTCTCAAAGGCCGCCCAGCGCCTGATCGCCGAGATGCGCGCCAAAGTCCAGTCTCACATCGGCCGTCTGCCCATCGCCTACTTTGATGCGCACAAATCCGGGGAACTCGTCAGCCGCATCATGACCGACGTCGAAGGCGTTCGCAATCTGGTCGGCACCGGCCTCGTCGAACTGATCGGCGGCCTGCTCACGGCCCTGCTCTCGCTCTTCATCCTGCTGTCCATCAGCACTTCGATGACCGTGGTCGCCATGGCCGTCGTGCTTGTCTTCACCGGCCTTCTGCAAAACTTCTTCCGCAAACTGCGCCCGGTGTTCCGGCAGCGCGGCCTCATCCAAAGCGAAGTCACCGGCCGGCTCACTGAATCCCTCGGCGGCGCCCGCGTCATCAAGGGCTACCACGCCGAAGCGCGCGAAGAGGAGGTCTTCCGCCAGGGCGCCAACCGGCTGCTCGACAACATCCTGCAGTCCCTCAGCGGCGTCTCGCTCATGTCGCTTTCGGCCACCCTGCTCATGGGCATCGTCGGCGCCCTCGTCATGTGGATGGGCGCCGGCCAGATCATCGACGGAACCCTCACCCTGGGCGGCTTCGTCACCTTTACGGCCTTTCTCGCCTTCCTGATCGCGCCGGTCTTTCAGATCGTCAACATCGGCACCCAATTGACCGAAGCCATCGCCGGCCTCGAACGCACCCGCGAAATTCTCAACGAACCGCGCGAGCAGGACGACCCCCGCCGCCAGGTTACCCTCGGGCCCATCCGCGGCGAAATCCGCTTTGACAACGTCTCGTTCCAATACGAGGAAAACAAGCCGGTGCTCCAGAACATTGGCTTCGTTTCGTCACCGGGCACCATGACGGCGCTGGTCGGCTCCTCCGGTTCGGGCAAGTCCACCATCATCGGCCTCATCGCGGCTTTCTATGTTCCCAACGAGGGCACGGTCTCGGTCGACGGCATCGACCTGGCGACCGTCGAAATCGCCAGCTACCGCACCCAAATCGGCGTCGTCCTGCAGGATACGTTCCTGTTTGCCGGCACGATCCGCGAAAACATCGCGTTTTCGAAGCCCGGCGCCTCGGAAGAGGATCTCATGCGCGCCATTAAGATCGCCCGCGTCGACGAGTTCTGCGAGCGGTTCCCGGATAAGTACGACACCATTGTGGGCGAGCGTGGCGTCAAGCTTTCGGGCGGCCAGCGTCAGCGGGTCTCCATCGCCCGGGCGATTCTCGCCGACCCGCGGATTTTGATTCTCGATGAGGCCACCAGTTCGCTCGACAGTGAGAGCGAAGCGCTGATTCAGGAGGGTTTGAACTTCCTGATGAAGGGCCGCACGACCTTCGTCATCGCCCACCGGCTGTCCACCATTCGCCGGGCCGATCAGATTCTGGTGGTGGAAGCCGGCGAGATTGTGGAGCGCGGAACGCACAGCGAACTGCTTGCGACCCAAGGCCGCTACCGCGAGTTGTACAAAAAGCAGCAGGGGCTCGAGAAGAACCTGTTCCTGGCCCCGGGCGAAGGAGATTTCTAGCGCTGCGGCGCTTGGCTTCGTTTCGCAATTTGACCTCTCAAACTGCGACGGTCCGGGAACCTACCGGCTCCCGGACCGTGGTCAGGAGCAAAACTACTTCGTCAAATTCTCAAACCAGTAGCATCCGCTCTTGCCGCCCACGGCGAGATCAAGGTCCCCGTCCCCGTCCATATCGCCCACGGCGATCTGCATCCCGGCTCCGGCCATCCCGCCGTAGTCGATGATGTGCCGCACCCACTCGATGCGCTTGCCGTCCGTGGTCCGCTGATACTCGTACCAGTAGATGCCCAGCGCATCGTTCACCCCCGGCTCATGGTCATGCGCGAACAGCCGCTTGCCCGCCAGCAGGTCCTTCTTGCCGTCCCCGTTCAGGTCCACCAGCGCCGTGGCGTGCGCCTGGCTCCAAACATCGTCTACTTTCTGTTCGTTGCTGAACTTCCCGTCGGCGTCCTGGGTTAGCCAGTAGATGCCAAAGTCGTGCGCGTGCGGCCAAACGATGTCGTTCCGTCCGTCGCCGTTCACATCGAGCGTGTACATAAACCCGGTCGCTTTCTTGATGTCCCAGGCCGCATGCTCGGTCCAGTTCGGCGCCTCGAGCCACCCCTTCGGGGTGATAATGTCCGTCTTGCCGTCTTTGTTCACATCTCCGGCGCCAATCCCGTGGCCGAAGTTCTTCTCGTTCACGGCCCGGCGCTCGAACTTCCCTTTCACAAACTCGTAGTACACCGTCGGACCCTTGCCGCCGAACTGCGGCAGAATCTCGTTGGCCTTGCCGTCGTTGTTCAAATCCACAAAGAACATGAACTCGACGCTGTAGCCCTCATCAATCAAATGCTCCTTCCAGGCGCCCGTCTTGCCGGGGTTCTCAAACCAGGCGATGCGCTTTGAAAAGTAGCTGCAGCTGATCACGTCCATGCGTCCGTCGCCGTTGACGTCCATCGTCAGGTCCGTGAAGTTATCGAGGTAGTTATTCAAAAACCCCATCGTCCGGAACTTGTGGCTCTTCCACTTCTTGCCCGGCAGCTGTTCGTGCCAGTACTCGCCGTTGACGACGTCGATGCGTCCGTCCCCGTTCAAATCCGCCAGCGCCGCGGTTTCGTTGGCGCCGAAGTGCAGTTGGTGTCTCCGGAACGGAATGTCTTCATTGCGGCCAGCCCACAAAGAGCCGGCGGCCAGCAGAATTAAAGCGTAGCGATGCATCGCCCCGATTCTATCGGAGAATGCCCCGCCGTAGCAGGTCGGGCAGAATCTGCCGCCGCAGGCTCGGCGAAATCAGCTCCCGGTCGTCCCCGGCCCCAAACCAGATCAGCTCGGCAATCTCGCCGCTCGCCACCGGCTCGCCGTCGAGCGCCCCCGTATAGAGCGAAATCCGCACCCGCCGCGCCTCGCCCGCCGCCTCGTCCTCGTAATCCCCAAAGTGCTCTATAGCATTTATCCCGGCGTTCAGCTCCTCGCGGATCTCCCGCGCGAGCGCCTGCTGCTCGCTCTCGCCCGCCTCCGGCTTGCCGCCCGGTAGAATCAGCAGCGCCGTCCCGCGCTGCTTCCGGCACAGCAGCACCCGGTTATCCCGCACCACCAGCAGACCGATCTTGTGAATCATTGGAGAATCGGAAAGGTCCGGTAATCATGCGGTACAAACAGGCTGCCTTCGGTCGTCGCCACCGGCAGCTGCAGCCGCCGCCCGTGCCGCAGCGCCTGCTCAAACTGCTCCGTCACGGCCATCACCTGCGCCCCGCTCTCGTGCGCGAACTCGAGCCGGTAGTGCCGAATCCCGGCCGCCTTCCAGCGTCCGAGATGCGCCCCCGCCTCCTGCGCCTCGGCCCCAAACACCGTGTTCCGGCACCCCGCGTCCGCCAGCACCGGATGCGCCCGCCCCTGCTGGTCCCGCACCGCCACCCGGTGCGCCTCGCACGGCCGCCCACAGTCTTTGTACGAAGTCCCCGTTGACAGAAACCGGCAGAAGACGCAGTGCTCGGTATGAAACACCGGCAAGTGCTGATAGGCAATCGCCTCAATCTGCTCCGGCCCCACCCGCCGCGCCAGCTCCGCCACCTGCTCGGCGTTCAGGTCGTGCGCCGGGGTGATCCGCTCGAGCCCCATCGCGAGAAACGCATCGGCCGCCAGCGAGTTGGCCGCGTTCAAACTGAAGTCGCCCACCATCGCCGCCCGGCCCCGCAGCACCGGAATCAGACTCGCCGGCCGCACCAGCAGCGGCACCCCCAGCCGGGCCATAAACTCGGCCATCTTCTCCTCGCCCGGCTTCAGAATCCGCGGCGTCGCCACCCGCACCGTCAACCCCGTCGCCAGCACCCGGTCGAGCGACGGCCGCAGCCCGTACAGGTCCAGGTAGTCGAGCGTGATGCTCGCCGGCGCCAGGGCCATCGCCGCCTCGAGCTGCTCCGGCGTCCGGACGAGCAGGTGCAGCTCGAGCGGCACCCCGGCCGCCGGCCGCGGCTTCACCTCCGCCGTGACCTCGCGGATCACCGCCGGCGCCCGCTCCCCCTGCTGCTCCTGCAGCCGCTCGGCCGCCTCGCGCCGCACCCGGTTCAGCAGCGAGACCGGCACAAACGGCTCTCCCTCGGCCGTCAACTCCACCGTCCGCAACTCGTACGGCGTATTGCCCAACCGGCTGAACTGCTCCCGCAACGGTTCGCGCGTCACCCCCCGGCTCTGCGCCGCCCCGAGCGGCTCGCCGGAATCCACGGTCACCGTCACCCCGCCCACGCGCCACACCGTCCGCAGCGGCGCGCCCACCCGCGCCTCCACCGTCACATCCACCGGCTGCTTCCGCACGAGCGTCCCCTGCGTATACGGCCTCGCCGCCCGGTCCACCTCGGCGTCATGCGTCCGCCAGACGAGGTCGCCGGGCCGTATGCGCCGGAAGTCGATCGCCCCGTTGGCAAACCGCAACTCGCCCCGCTCGCTGACGCTGTAGACGCTGCCGCCCTCCTCCCGCTCCTGCGGGCTGCGCCAGTCGGCGGCGTCGAACACCACCCCGTCGCCCGGCTTGCACGGCACGTCCAGCTCGACGATCACCGCCTCGGCCAGCACCTGCTGAACCGTCCCCAGCCGCACCCCGCGATGCCGCGGCGACCGCCCCTCCACCACCGCCTGATGGTTCGTCCCGGTGAGGAAGAACGGGCCGAGCCCCCGCGAATAGGCCTGTTCGAGCAGCGGTTTCTGCCCGGAGACGTCTGCCCCGTCCACCGCCATCCGGTACGCCCGCGTCGTCAGTGCCACGTAGGCCGCGTCTTTGTACCGGCCTTCGATCTTCAGCGCGCTTACCCCGGCGGCGATCATCTCCGGCACCTGTTCGAGCGTGTACAGGTCGCCCGGCGAAAGCAGATACCGCGCCTCGCCGAGCGGCGCAACGCTCCCGTCCACTACCAGTTCATACGGCAGACGGCAGGCCTGCGCGCACTGCCCCCGGTTGGCGCTGCGCCCGCCCCACGCCTCTGAGGAGAAGCACTGCCCGGAGTAGGCCACGCACAGCGCGCCGTGAACGAAGATCTCGAGCTCGCAGCCTGTGGCCTCGTAAATCGCCCGGATCTCGCCCAGTGACAGCTCCCGCGCCAGGGTCACGCGCTGCACGCCCAGGCTCTGCGCGAGCTTCACGCCTTCGGCGTTGGTGATACTCATCTGGGTGCTGGCGTGGATTTCGAGCTCCGGCGCCAGTTCCCGCACGAGGCGCAGCACGCCAACGTCTTGAATGATGACGGCGTCCACCCCGGCGCTGGCGATGGCGGCCAGCACCCGTTTGGCCTCGGCGAGTTCGTGCTCGAAGACGAGGGTATTGAAGGTGACGTAGCCCCGGACGCCCCGCTGGTGCAGCGTCCGCATCACTTCCGGCAGCTCGTCGAGGGCGAAACCGACTTTAGCGCGGGCGGTGAAGTGTTTCAGGCCAAAGTAGACCGAGTCCGCCCCCGCTTCGACCGCGGCCCGCAGCTGCGGCCAATACCCCGCGGGGCTCATGATTTCCGGCTTCACCCCTCTAGGATAGCGCCCCGCCTTGTGATACCCTAAAAAGTAACGCGTGGCGCTATCGTCTAGTGGTTAGGACGGGGCCCTCTCAAGGCCCAGGCAGGAGTTCAATTCTCCTTAGCGCTACCAAAGTTCTCAGATATCGCCGAATTTGTCCCAGCGATACTTGCTATTGTTGGGCTTGGCTTTATCGTCTTTCCGGCCGAGCGCCAGAATGTGCTGATCGGCGCCGTTCTTACCCCGGTAGACCCAGGCGATTCCAGTATCGTTTGTCAGGTGCGCATGCTTGGCGTGGGCGTCCAGGGCTGAAGGACCGGGCGTACCGTAGCCGGGAGCGCGGGTACGCACCTCGGTCAGCTTGTTCAAAATGCTCTGATCTGCTTCGCAGGCGGTGCGCAGCTGGGCGGTTTCGTAAGTCATGGCCATATGTTCGGGGTAATCCTCCACGAACATCTTACGCCATCGCCAGATGCCGCAGTAGCGGCCCCTCGGTCCGTACCGGCTGCCGCTTCGGCAGGGCAAACCGCTGCTTCATCGCCAGCGCGTTCCAGAAGGATTGCCCCCCGGCATCGTTCGTGAAAAACACGAACGACCGGTCGGCGAATGCCGCCACATCCTGCACCCGGACCTGCCACTGATCCAACTCCGCCACCGAGTACCGGTATCCCGGGCCCCGCGATGGCAACCGCTCGTCAAAGTCCACATACCAGTCCGGCCGCTGCTTGCCGTGCAGTCGCGTGTAGCCGATGGCCGACGTCAGATGCGCCGTCGGGCCCATCGCCCGCACATGCTCCGGCTGATCAATGTTGGCAAACCCCACCCGGTGGTCGATCAACGTCCCGATCGCCTCCGGACACGCCCAACTCTCGTGCCGCAGCTCCGCCACCAGCGGAAACTCGGCAAACGTCCGGCGCACCTCGATCAAGTAGTCCCGGTTCTCCTGCGTAAACCGAAACGACCAGGGAAAGGTCATCAGCACCGCCCCGAGCTTTCCCGCCCGGCGTAGCGGCCGCAGCGCCGCGCAAAACGCCTCCACCGAGGGCACATCCAGTCGCCGTTCGTGCGTAAACTGCCGGTGCAGCCGGGCTACAAACTGAAACCGCGGGTTGCAAGCGCTCTTGTCCAGCCAGTACTTCACCACCTCCGGCCGCGGGTAGGACTCAAAACTCGCCGGAATCTCCACCGTGTCGAACCGCTCGGCAATGAACTCCAGCGCGTGAAAACCCTTCCGCCTCCCCGCCGGATAAATCACCCCTTCCCAATGCGGAAAGTTCCAGCCGGAGGGGCCAACCAACACTGGCGTGCTGGCAGGCAGTAACGATACGGGGTCCAGAGAATACTGAGTCATGGGCGGCCTCGGTTCTGTTTTGCTTTTTATTCGCCACCAGAATAAAGCAGATCCCGCCGCCGGTCAAGGAAATTATTCGCCCCTTGTTCGCCTTTTGCCCGCCCAAATAAAAAACGCCTTCGCGTAACCTACCGCATCGCGAAAGCGCTATACATTTAAATCCCCGTTACGAAGGACGGGCGCGCACCCCAAACCATAAAGTTACGCGCCCGTCTCTTTCGCACCGCTATTCGAACATGCCCTCGTATAGCACGCTGCTCAGGTAACGTTCCCCGGAATCCGGCAACACGACCACGATGGTTTTGCCTTTCATCGCCGGCTCCTGCGCCAGCTTTAAGGCCGCCGCGGCAGCGGCGCCACAGGAGATGCCGCACAGGATGCCCTCTTCGCGGGCCAGGCGCCGGGCGACTTCGACGGCCTCTTCATTGGTAACCTGCTCAACCCGGTCGACGATGGACAGATCGAGCGTGCCGGGGATGAAGCCCGCGCCAATGCCTTGAATTTTGTGCGGCCCCGGCTTGACCGTCTCGCCGTTGCGCGTCTGCGTGATCACGGGGCTGTTGGCGGGTTCTACCGCCACCGACAGGATCTGCTTGCCGCGCGTGTGTTTAAAGTAGCGGGAGATGCCGGTGATCGTTCCGCCGGTGCCCACACCGGCCACCAGAGCGTCCATGTTGCCGTCGAGGTCGTCCCAGATCTCCGGGCCGGTTGTCTGTTCGTGAATGGCCGGATTAGCCGGGTTCTTGAACTGCTGCAGGAGAACGTACCGGTCCGGGTCGCGCGCCACCAGCTCTTCGGCCTTCGCGATCGCTCCCTTCATCCCCAGGGGACCGTCGGTCAGCACGAGGTTGGCGCCAAAGGCCTTCAGCACCTTGCGGCGTTCAATCGACATGGTTTCGGGCATGGTCAGGGTGATGCCGTACCCGCGCGAGGCGGCGACAAACGCCAGCGCGATGCCTGTGTTGCCGCTCGTTGGTTCGATCAGCTCCTTGCCGGGGGTGAGGATGCCCCGCTTTTCGGCGTCCCACACCATGGAGGCGCCGATGCGGCATTTGACGGAGTAGGCCGGGTTGCGCCCTTCCACCTTGGCATAAACGGTTGCTCCGCCGGGAGCGACCACACGGTTCAGTTTTACGAGCGGCGTGTTGCCGATCGATAGCGAGTTGTCCTGATAGAGCATCGTTGCAATTCCTTCGAGTTTAGATATCCCAGTTGGGAATGTACTTGCCTTGGCGTTCTTTCCAGCGCAGCGTGAGATCGGCGAGGCTGGTTTGATCAATCACTTCGGAGATCGCCCGGTCCACCCGGTGCCACATTTCGGAAAACGGAGTCTCTCCGCGACGATGGACGGCGCCCGGCGGGGCGCCCTTGCCCCCGTCGACATGCCGGATCACCTCACCCACGGTGATGGCCTCCGGCGGCCGGGCCAGCAGATAGCCGCCATCGGCGCCTCGCCGCGATTCGACAAAGCCGCCCTGCTTGAGGCCGGCGAGAATCAGTTCGAGAAACTTCTGCGGAATCTTCTGGCGGCGGGCGATGTCGGCGATCTTGATGGGCGTGGCGCCGCCCTGGGCGGCCAAGTCAAACAGGGCGTGCAATGCGTATTCGCCTTTCACCGAGATCGTCATTTGTACCTGTTCCAGCGGGTCGCGGGGAGACGAAACCGCAATCCCTAATTCCCACTAGGGATTATACTATTTGTCGCAAGCGGGGATTACTTCCACTGCAGGTTTACGGGTTGGGGCTGCTTGCGCGGCGGGGTCCGGGCGGCTTTGCAGATGGCCTCCATTTGGGCGACGACCGCGGGGTTCCGGGCGGCGACGTTGCTGCGCTCGCCGGGGTCGTTGCTCAAATCATAGAGCTCGAGCGGCCCGTTGGCTTCCGGGCGGACGGCCTTCCATTTGCCCTGGCGGACGGCCTGCCGCGGGGTCTCTTCGGCGAAGTTTCCGCTGACGGGATAGTGCCGGGGGAGCTCCCAGTACAGATACTCGTGCCGCGCCTGTTTGCCGGCGCCGAGCAGGGTGGGGACGATGGAGATGCCGTCGATATCCTTGGGCGGGGTGGCGCGGGCCAGTTCGGCGAGCGTGGGCAGCACATCCTGAAACATCCAGGGAAACGAGCTCACCCCGGGCTTGATGCGGCCCTTCCAGTGGACGATCATCGGCGTCCGGATGCCGCCTTCGTAGAACGTGGTTTTGTGTCCGCGCAGCGGGCCGGAGGAGTTGAAGAAGCCGCCGTCGTTCCAGATGGGTGTCGCCGAACCGTTGTCGCTGCAAAAGAAGACAATCGTATTGGCGGCCACCTTCTCCTTTTCGAGCAGTTCCATGAGCCGGCCGACGTAATCGTCGAGCCGGGAGATCATGGCGACGTAAGCCGTGCGGGGTTTGGCTTGGTTGGCGTAGTGGCTGCGGGGATCGAGGTAGGGTCCGTCTTCGGGGATTTTGCCGTCGAACTGCTCCATCTTCTCGCGGGGGGCGATCAACTCGAGGTGGGGCAGGGTGAGCGGGAGATAGCAGAAGAAGGGGGTCTTCTGCCGGGCGTATTGCCGGATGAAGCCTTCGGCGGAGGTAGCCGCGATATCGCTGGTGTAGGTGGTGTAGGTATAGGCGGGGCCGCGGGGAGCTTCTTCGATGTTTTCGCCGTCGAAGAAGTAGCCGGGGTAGTGGAAGTGCGCGTGGATCTGGTGCAGGACGCCGTAGAAGGCGTCGAAGCCCTGGCGGGTGGGGACGCCGGTGGTATCTTTGTCGCCCAGGCCCCACTTGCCGAAGCAGCCGGTCTTGTAGCCCGCGGATTGCAGCACCTCGGCGACGGTGATGTCTTCGGGCAGCAGGGGGACGCCGCCGCTGTTGGCCCGGACGGAGGTGTGGCCGGTGTGTTTCCCGGTCATCAGCACGCTGCGGGAGGGGGCGCAGACGGTGCAGCCGGCGTAGGCGTCGGTGAAGCGGAGTCCACCGGCGGCGAGCTTATCGATGTGCGGGGTGGGGATGTGCCGCTGGCCGTAACAGCCGAGATCGCCGTAGCCGAGATCGTCCGCCAGGATGAAGAGGATGTTGGGCGGGGCGGCGGTTTGCGCCTGCGCCGCGGCGGCGCCGAGGGTGGAGAGGAAGGAGCGGCGATTCATGACATACCAGTCTAATGCCTTGGGTCGGAGGGTGTTGCCGAGTGGAGGGTGACGGCATCGGCTTTCTCCACCGGTTATCGCGAACCAAGGGCGCATGGATCGGGGGCGCGTCTAGCTTGGGACAGACGCTGGCGCTGGCTGGCGGTCAGCAGTTGGCCGCGTGGGCTGGGGACTCTGCCCGTTGCGCCCGCTACGGTGGACGAGGCGTGATGGGTTGTCGAATTGTCTAAATTTGGACAGTTGCGGGCGCTGGCTGGCGGTCAGCGGTTGGCCGCGTGGGCTGGGGATTTTGCCCGTTGCGCCCGCTCCGGCGGACGAGGCCGGATGGGTTGTCGCATTGTCCAAATTTGGACAGACGCTGGCGCTGGCTGGCGGTCAGCGGTTGGCCGCGTGGGCTGGGGACTCTGCCCGTTGCGCCCGCTACGGCGGACGAGGCCGGATGGGTTGTCGGATTGTCCACATTTGGACAGTCGCGGGCGCTGGCTGGCGGTCAGCGGTTGGCCGCGTGGGCTGGGGATTTTGCCCGTTGCGCCCGCTACGGTGGACGAGCCCGGATGGGTTGTCGAATTGCCTACATTTGGACAGTCGCCGGCGCTGGCTGGCGGTCAGCGGTTGGCCGCGTGGGCTGGGGATTCTGCCCGTTGCGCCCGCTACGGCGGACGAGCCCGGATGGGTTGTCGCATTGTGTTTGTTTCGAAACGCGCTCTCGAGGGCTGGTAGTTGGCTGATGGCGATCGGGCGCTGGGCTCCCGCCGGCCTCGCCCACCTCCGCTAATAGCGGGGGACTGCGGGGTCGATCTCGCGGCTCCAGCGGTCTATTCCGCCGGTCATTGAAACGCAGTTGTCGACGCCCTGCGCCCGGAGCCAACTCACTACGTTCAGACTGCGGACGCCGTGGTGGCAGTAGACCACCAGTAGCGTCTCCTCTGCTTGGGCATCGAGCTGCTGCAGATGGGCGGGCGTCGAGTGCATCGGCAGCAGGTTGGCGCCCTCGATCCGGCACAGAGCCCACTCTTCGGGCTCGCGGCAGTCGATCAGACACATCGATTCCCCCGCTGCGCGCTTGGCTTCTATCTGTTGCGGGGTCAGTTCGAGTTCGGTCATGCCGGAGGGCCTAATGATCGCGGGAGGTGACCAGGTCGGTCACGCTCAGCAGCGCCCGCTGGTAGGGCGAGTCGGGGAACTGGTGGAGCAGCAGACGGGCGCGGTCGGTAAAGATCGTGGCGCGCTCCATGGCGCGTTCGACGCCGCGGTAGCGCATGACGATGCCGAGGATGGTTGCAAAAGAGACCGATTCGTAACTGCGGTCGCGGAGGACGGTTTCCACCTGCTGCCGCTCGGCGGGGGTGGCGTCGGCGAGAGCGTAGATCAGCGGCAGGGTAACTTTGCCCTCGCGTAGATCGTTACCGACCGGCTTGCCCAGCACTTTTTCCCGGGAGGTGAAGTCGAGAACATCGTCGACGAGTTGGAAGGCGATGCCCAGATTCCAGGCAAACTCGCCGAGTTTGGCTTCGTCGGCCTCGCCGGCGCCCCCGGCCATGGCGCCGAGGCGAGCGCAGACGCTGAACAGGCTGGCCGTTTTACGGTCGAGCAGTTCCATGTAGTCGGCCTCGGAGATCTCGAAGCGGCCGAGGCGCTCCAACTGAAGCAGTTCGCCCTCGACCATCAACTGGGTCAGGCCGATCAACAGATCGAGCACCCGGAAGTTGCGGGAGCGCAGCGCGATCTGAAACGCCTGCATGTACAGCCAGTCTCCGGCGAGCACCGAGGTCTGATTGCCGAACAGGACGTTGGCCGAGGGCTGGCTACGGCGCGTTTTCGCTTCGTCGATGACATCGTCGTGCACCAGCGTGGCGGTATGGACCATTTCGACCACCGCCGCCATGGCCACCGCCGCCTCGCTCGGTTCGCCGAACAGCTGACAGGCGAGCAGCACAAGGGTGGGCCGCAAGCGCTTACCGCCGCTCTGCTGCAGATGGCGGTTGATGGCGGTGACAGCGTCGACCGAGGAGATGGACTCGAGGCCCATCTTCTCTTCTACGCGCCGCAAATCCGCTTCGACAAGCTTGAAGATCTCGCGGGCCGTTAACGCCTGACCAAGCTTGCTCATTCCCATGGAATCAACCAGTGTATCCTTCCGCCGCTTCGGGGAACAACCGCAGAAAATTGGCCGTGGTGGCGGCGGCCACGTCGGCAAGAGTCAAGTTCTTCAATTCGGCGATCTTTTTCGCTGTTTCGACGACAAAGGCCGGTTCGTTCCGTTTGCCGCGGTAGGGCAGGGGAGCGAGGTAGGGGGAGTCGGTTTCGAGGAGAATCCGGTCGAGCGGGGTGATGCGCGCCGCCTCCTGCACCTCGGGAGCCTTGGCGTAGGTGACGATGCCGGAAAAGCTGATGGCGAAACCCATGGCGAGGCTGCGTGCGGCTTCGGCGGGGCCACCGGTGAAGCAGTGCATGATTCCGGGCCGGCCAGTGGGGGTCCAGTGCTCTTCAAGAAGGGCGAACGTGTCGGACCAGGCCTCGCGGGTGTGAATGATGATGGGTTTGCCGGTGTCGGCCGCGATGCGGAGCTGGGCGGTAAACACGCTTTGCTGCGTCTCGCGCGGCGAGAAGTCGTAGTGATAATCGAGTCCGATTTCGCCTAGGCCCACAACTTTACGATGCCCGAGCAGAGACCGGAGTTGCGGAATACATTCGGGGGTCCATTTGGCGGCGTCGTGGGGGTGGACGCCGGCGGTGGCGTAGACGAAGGGGTAGGCCTCGGCGAGGCGGAGGGCTACGTCGAGATCGGGGGGGCCGTCGCCGGTGCCGATGGCGAGCAGCAGCTTGACGCCGGCGGCCCGGGCCCGCTCGATGACGGCTTCGCGGTCGGTGGCGAAGCGGACGCCATCGAGATGGCAGTGGGAGTCGATGAGCATTACTTGAGGCGGGCGCCGACGGGGACGTCTTCGAGGAAGCCGGCCACGGTGGGTTTGCCGTCGGCGGTGGAGGCGGCGACGATCATGCCGTGGGATTCGATGCCCTTGAGCTTGCGCGGGGCGAGGTTGGCGACGATGACCACCTTGCGGCCGAGCATCGCTTCGGGATCGTAGACCTGCGAGATGCCGGCCACGATGGTGCGGGGTTCGGCCTCGCCGATGTCGATTTTCATGTGGAGCAGCTTGTCGGAGCCCTTCACTTTTTCGGCGAACTTCACCTGGCCGACGCGGAGGTCGACTTTGACGAAGTCGTCGATGGTGATCTGGCTGGCGAGGGGGATGCCGCCGGGGTCGGCCGGGGCGGCGGGTTCGGGCGTTTTGCCGAGCAGAAGATCCTGCCGGGCTTTTTCGATCTCTTCGAGTTCGTTCATTTTGTCGATGGTGGGCTGCATTTCGAGGCGCGGGAAGACCGGTTCGACCGGCGGGATGGTTTGGCCGGGGGGGAGCTGGCCCGCTTCGAGCAGGCCGAAGCGTTCGGCGGTGAGCGGCGAGGCATAGCCGAGCAGGCGCCAGATTTTGGCTGCGCTTTCGGGCAGCACCGGGGCGGCCAGGAGGGTGGCGGCGCGGAGGGCGTCGGCAATGCTATAGAGCACTTCGTCGAGTTTTTCGTCCTCTTTCGCCTTAAAGAGTTTCCAGGGGGCCTGTTCGACGATGTACTTGTCGGCGGCGCCGATGAGTTGCCAGATGGCTTCGAGACCTTTTGAGAATTCGAACTTCTCGTAGCCGTCGATGGCGGCCGCGGTGGCGGCGGCGATGTTGTTGGCAAGGGGGAGCGCCGCGGCGGCCGGTGGGGCCGGGATAATGCTGCCGCGGTACTGCTGGATCATGCTGAGGGTGCGGCTGGCCAGGTTGCCGAGGCCGTTGGCGAGGTCGGCGTTGTAGCGGGTGACCATGGCGTCGTAGGCGAAGTTGCCGTCGGCGCCGAAGACGATCTCGCGCAGGAGGTAGTAGCGCAGGGCGTCGGCGCCGATCGCCTGGCGGATGGGTTCCGGGCGGACGATGTTGCCGCGGGACTTCGACATTTTGTTGTTGTCAAAGAGCAGCCAGCCGTGGGCGAAGATCTTTTTGGGCAGCTCCCAGCCGGCGGCCATCAGAAACGCCGGCCAGTAGACGGCGTGGAAGCGGACGATCTCTTTGCCGATGAGGTGGAGGTCGGCCGGCCAGCGGCCCTCTGCGGCCACGGCCGTGTGGTAGGCCATCAGGGCGTCAAACCAGACGTAGAAGACGTGGCCGGGTTCGTCCGGCACCGGGATACCCCAGCGGATGGTGGTGCGGGTAATGGAGAGGTCGGCGAGGTCCTGTTTGAGAAACGCCAGGACTTCGTTGCGGCGGGTTTCGGGCTGGAGGAAATCCGGGTTGTTTTCGTGGAGGGCGATGAGTTTTTCGCGGAACGCCGAGAGTTTGAAGAAGTAGTTTTCTTCGGTGATTTTTTCAAGCGGCTGGCCGGTTTCCGGGTCGACGTCGCCCTCTTTGGCGTCCGGGACGAAGGCTTCGTTGACGACCGAGTAGTAGCCGGTGTAGGAGCCTTTGTAGATGTAACCGTTGGCGAGGCAGTCTTTGAACAGGCGCTGGACGTTGGCGGCGTGCTTGGGGTCGGTGGTGCGCTGTTCGTGGTCGAGGGCGAAGCCGAACTTGCGCCAGGTGGCGCTGAATTCGTTGGCGACGGCGGTGGTGAAGGCCTCCGGCGTCTGGCCCGCTTTTTCGGCCGAGCGCTGGATCTTGATGCCGTGTTCGTCGGTGCCGGTGGTGAGCACGACGTCGAAGCCCTGCATCTGCTTGTAGCGTTTGATGACGTCGGCCGCGATGGTGGTGTAGGTGTGCCCGATGTGGGGGGCGGCGTTGACGTAGTAGATGGGGGTAGTGAGATAGTACTTATCCATTTAGAACTCTTTGAGATAGGCGTATTGGGCCTGGGCGAGGACGTCTTTGAGCGGGACGCCGCGGGCCTCGGCGAGGGCGCGACAGTCGTCGTACTCGGGCGTGGCGCCGTGCGTGGTGATCTTCATGCGGACTTCGCCCCAGGGGGTTTCGACGTTGAGGAAGCGACGGGCGGCGACGCGGCGTTCGGCGGTGGTGATGCGGAGGCCGATCGTGGTGGTTTCGCTGAGCACGATGGCGGCGAGGCGGTCGGTATCTTCCGGCTTGGCGAGGACGGTGAGTAGGGTGCCCGGCCGGTTTTTCTTCATCTGCAGCGGCTGGAGGGTGACGTCAAGGGCGCCGGCGGCGAGGAGGCGGTCCATGGCGTAGCCGAGGAGTTGGGGGCTCGCGTCATCGAGGTTGGCTTCGAGGACCTGGATCGTGGTGGCCTCGCTGGCGCCGGTGCGCTGGCCGATGGTGGCGCGGAGGACGTTGGCCTGGACGGCGAAATCGGCCGAGCCGGCGCCGAAGCCGGTGGACTGGATGGAGAGCGGGGGCAGGGGGCCGAAGTGCGTGGCGAGGGTGGCGACGATGGCGGCGCCGGTGGGGGTGGTCAGCTCCATCGTGGGGCCTTTGGCGTAGATGGGCTTCTGTTTGAGGAGTTCGGCGGTGGCGGGGGCGGGGACGGGGAGGGTGCCGTGTTCGGTTTCGACGGTGCCGCTGCCGACGTTGACGGGCGAGCAGGCGACGTCGGTGACACCGAGCAGGTCGAGGGCGACGCAGGCACCGACGATGTCGGAGATGGAGTCGACGGCGCCGACTTCGTGGAAGTGGACGAGGTCGAGCGGGACGCCGTGGACGTGGGCTTCGGCCTCGCCGAGCTTCAGAAAGATGTTGAGGGCGTTCTGTTTGGCGGTGGGGGAGACCGCGGTGGCGCGGTCGATGATTTTGGCGATGTGCGGGAGGTGGCGGTGGTCTTTCTGTTTGCCGCCTTCGACGTGGAACTTGGTGGCGGCGAGGCCGCGGCGCCGGGTTTTTTCGTAGCGGTAGGTGGCGCCGAGTTGGAGCGAGAGGAGGCAGTCGATGACGTGATCGCCGGGTGCGCCGGCGTCGATGAGGGCGCCGACGGTCATGTCGCCGGAGATTCCGGAGAAGGCGTCGAAGTAGCACGTCGTCATAGAGTCCTCTTTGATGGTACGACTTTGCTGGTGGGGGGAGGAGCCGAGTCTACAGCGCGGCGCGGGCGGCGAGGACCTGGGCCACGGCCTGGTCGGTGGTTTCGGCGAGCGCCGTGAGGTGGCCCATCTTCCGGCCGGGGCGGGCGGAGAGCTTGCCGTACAGATGGAGTTTGACGGCGGGGAAGGCGGCGGCCGCGGCCCAGTTGGGTTCGTTTTCGGTCCAGATGTCGCCGAGGAGGTTGGCCATGGCGGCGGGGCGGAGGAGTTCCGGCGAGCCGAGGGGGAGGCCGCAGGTGGCGCGGAGCTGCTGTTCGAACTGGCTGGTGACGCAGGCGTCGAAGGTGAAGTGGCCGGAGTTGTGGGGCCGGGGGGCGAGTTCGTTGATCAGGAGGCGGTCGTCTTTGGTGAGGAAGAATTCGACGCAGAGGACGCCGACGGCGTCGAGTTGTTCCATGACGGCGCGGGCGATGGCAATGGCTTCGTTTCGCACGGTGTCGCTGACCCGTCCGGGGGCGCGGGTCAGGTCGAGGATGTGATTTTTGTGGTCGTTTTCGACGACACCGTAGTGGACAAAGTCGCCGTCGGCGCCGCGGGCGGCGACCACGGAGACCTCGCGATCGAAGTCGATCAGCTTTTCGAGGACACAGGGTTGGCCCTGGGCGCGACGCCAGGCTTCGGCGGCCGCGGAGGCGGAGTAGATCTTCGATTGCCCCTTGCCGTCGTAGCCGAAGCCGGCGGTTTTGAGGATCGCGGGGGCGCCGAGGGCGGCGAGGGCGGCTTCGAGGTCGCTGAGCGAGTTGACCTCGCGGAAGGGGGCGAGGGGGAGGCCGTGTTTGACGAGGAACTGTTTTTCGCGGAGGCGGTTCTGGGTGGTGTGGAGGACGTCGCCGTGGGGGCGGACGAGGGTGGATTCGGCGCAGGCGGCGGCGGTGGCCGCCGGGACGTTCTCGAATTCGAAGGTGACGGCGCGGACCTGGCTCGCGAAGCGGCGCACGGCGTCGAGGTCTTCGTAGGGGGCGACGATTTCGAGATCGGCGACCTGTCCGGTGGGGGTATCGGTATCGGGCGAGAAGGTATGGACGCGGTAGCCCATGCGCCGCGCTGCGATGGCGAACATGCGGCCGAGTTGGCCGCTGCCGAGGACGCCGACGGCGTTGCCGGGTGGAATGACGCGGTGGGTCATGGAAGAGTTTGTTCGCGCACCATGTCAGAGAGGCTGCGGCGGTAGGCCTGAAGCTGGGCGCGGAGGTCGGGGCGGGTGGTGGCGAGGATCTGAATGGCGAGCAGGGCGGCATTAATGGCGCCGGGCTTGCCGATGGCGAGGGTGCCAACGGGGATGCCGCCGGGCATTTGGACGATGGACAGCAGGGAGTCCATGCCTTTGAGGGCGTGGCTTTCGATGGGAACGCCGAGGACGGGAACGGTGGTCTGGGCGGCCACCATGCCGGGAAGGTGCGCCGCGCCGCCGGCCCCGGCGATGATCACCTGGAGGCCCCGGCTTTCGGCCGCTAGCGCGTACTCGGTGAGCAGGTCGGGGGTGCGATGGGCGGAGACAACCCGGCACTCATGGGAAACGTTGAATCTTGTGAGCATCTCGCCGGCGTGCATCATGGTGTCCCAGTCGGACTTGCTGCCCATGATGACGCCGACGAGAATTGGCTCGTTCATTGAGAGTTACTGGCCCTGGCCGAGCGAGAAGTCGGGGCGGCCATCAAAAGTACACAGACTTTCGTACTTAATGAAGTCGTAGTTGGCGACGAGCAGCGCCTGCAGTTGCGCGATCACCTGCGCGTGCGTGACCGGACCGTTCTCGGCGGCCGAGGACATGAATCGGCAGCGCCAGGCATCGCAGCACAGCGTATCGGGAAAGCCGTTCGGCCAAACCTTGACGCCGCGGTTGGAGATCATGACGAGCTTCAGTCCGTCGATGGCCACCTGCGAAAGCGCGCTACCCAGATCCTCGGCCGTGCCCGCGGTCCAGTTGATGAAAATATCGACGCCGATCTGCTGTTTAACCTCCGGCACGTAGTGCGACTTGCGGTCGGAGAGATCCTGTTGCGGCGCGTTGCTGTAGCGGGCGGCCTTCAGTTTGGTGGGCTCCTGCCCCAGGCGGTCGACGACGGCCTGGGCAAACTCTTTGGTTCCAACCTTCTGCGTGGAGACGCCCTCGGCGTAGATATCGTAGGTGTGGATGCCGTCCTCAACGGTCCGGAGCCAAGCGTTATGCACCCGTTCGGCGATGTCCGGTTGGTCGATGTGGACCAGCATCATGACGGCGCCGAGCAGCAG
Source organism: Acidobacteriaceae bacterium (assembly GCA_020247055.1). Lineage (GTDB taxonomy): Bacteria > Acidobacteriota > Terriglobia > Bryobacterales > Bryobacteraceae. Next base: position 65,337 of record JADCJL010000020.1, read on the forward strand.
GCCCGACGGGTTGGCCAGGTTCTGGCCCGCCCGGCGGGGGGCCGACCCGTGAATGGCCTCGAACATGGCATACTTAACGCCGATGTTGGCCGAACCGGCCAGGCCTACCGAGCCGGCAATCTGGGCGGCAACGTCGGAGAGGATATCGCCGTACAGGTTCGGCATGACGATGACGTCAAAAATCTCCGGCGTATCGGCCAGTTTGGCTGCGCCGATGTCGACAATCCAATGTTCGTTCTCAATCTGCGGATACTCGGGCGCGATCTCATCGAAGACCTTGTGGAACAGGCCGTCGGTGAGCTTCATGATGTTGTCCTTGCTGAAGCAGGTCACCTTCTTACGATTGTTGCGAACCGCGTATTCAAAGGCATAGCGCACAATGCGTTCGCAACCCGGACGCGTCATCAGCTTCAGACACTGGTAGACGTCCCGGCTCTGACGGTGCTCGATGCCGGCGTAGGTATCTTCTTCGTTCTCCCGGACGATGACCACGTCCATCTTCGGATGTAGCGTATCGACGTAAGGATGGTAGGCCACACACGGCCGGATGTTGGCATAGAGGCCGAGCATCTTGCGGGTGGTGACGTTGAGGCTCTTGAAGCCGCCTCCCTGCGGGGTGGTGATGGGCGCCTTCAGGAAAATTTTGGTGCGGCGCAGCGATTCAATTGCGCTCGGTTCGATACCTGCGGAGTTGCCGCGCAGGTACACCTTCTCGCCGATTTCAATGGTCTCGATGTCGAGACGAGCGCCAGCCTCCTTCAAAATATGGAGGGTGGCCTCCATAATCTCGGGACCGATGCCGTCGCCATGGGCGACTGTGATGGGAGTGTTCGTGGCCATAATTTAGAAACGGAGCGTAACTCCCTACAATAATTCCCCGGGGCTGCCTGCGGCAACTCGCTCAAAAGGGAATGTCGTCGTCGCAGACACCGCCATCCCCCTGGTCGACGGAACCCAAGCGCCGGTTGAAGATGATATTGGAGTCCTCGCCGCGGCTGATTTTCGTGATTTCGAGCTCAAGGCCGGCGAGCGCCGACAGATGCGAGGGCAGGGCGGAAAACTGGGGCAGCTCCAGCCCGCACACGCACAGATCCTGCTTGACGTACTTGAGCGTGTTTTCGGTGATGGCGCGATACTTCCACAGGAGACGGTTCTCGAACGTTGCCCCGAGAATCCGCAGAGTCCACTTCAGCATCGGGTTGCCGCTGCTTTTCGACTGCGTCAGTTCGACGCGGTCCACCCGCACTTCGTACCGGCCGTCCGGAATGCTGTTCCAGGGCTCCTGCTCGCTGACGACCTCGTTAGCGTAGGCCTCGTCGTAGGGGCGCAGGTCTACGCGGGAATCTACCAGTACTCCGTTCATACGGTCACCAGCCTCCGGTTGAAGAAAACGTCCGATTTTTCGCCTTTGGTCACCTTGCTGACCTCGAGGCTGATGCCCTGCAACTCCGCGAGACGGCGGTTGAGATGGGATAGCCGGTCGAGGCGGAGACCGCAGGTGAGCAGTTCACTCTTGGTGTAGCGCAGCGTATTGGCCGTGATGGCGCGCCGCTTCCAGAGCATCCGGCCCGCACACGGACCGGCCCCGATGCGCATGCCGTACTTCAGGACGGGATTGCCGGTGGAAGCCAAGGTCAACTCCAGGTCGGTAATCAGGACCCGGTAGCGCCCGTTGGGGACCTCGCCAAAACTCGGCGGCGGGACCGTTTCGGCGGAAAACACGCGGTTGAAGCGCGATAGGTTCATGGGGTCGCCCGGGTTGCCACCGGGCGGGTGCGGAGCGGGCGGCTCGGGAACCGGATCGGGCAGGGAATCAAACAGTGAGACGAACTCGGCCATGGTCATTGCCTCCACACTCAGAGGAAGCAACCCGATTGCCATTGCTAAGTATTTGATTCCACGATGCCGACCACCCGCTCGCGCCAAATTGGAACACCGCGGTGTTCCAATTTAGAACGGAACGTCGTCGTCGCTGATGCCTGCATCGAACGGAGAGCCGCCGCTCGGGGCGGGCGCGGAGCGGGGGGCGCTCGAACGGGGCGAAGACATCATACGCGGCTCCTGGCTGAAGCCGCCGCTGTCGCCGCCGCTGTCGCCGCCGCGGCCACCGAGCAGAATGACGTCATCGGCGACCACTTCGGTTGAGTACCGTTTCTGGCCGTCTTTGTCCTCGTAGCTGCGGGTCTGGAGTCGGCCTTCGACGTACACCTGTTTGCCCTTGGTCAGGTACGGCGCCAGGTTCTCGGCCCGCCACAGCACGACGTTCGACCAGTCGGTGTCCTCTTTCCATTCGCCGGTGGCCTGATCTTTGTAGCGCCGGGCGGTCGCCACCGAAAATCGAGTCATCGATACGCCGGAGGGCGTGAACTTGGTCTCGGCATCCCGGCCGAGATTGCCAACCAGAATCACCTTGTTTACACTGCGCGAAGCCATAATCCTTGCACTCTAGCACAGCGCGGCGGGTGGAGCCGCAAGCGGCGTACCCGGATATTCTGGTCGCCAATTAAGCGATGCACCCTGTTGCGCGGCGACGAATCTGAGACATAATACTGCTTATCCACTGGCTGGCGGTGTGCTAGGTGGCGACCCGGTTGTCTCCGTTCGGCTGAAGAAAATCGTGCGGTGGAATTGTGAGGGAAATTGCTTCGCTTGTCCTGGTTCCCACGTTGCCCGGCCCGGCTGCTGGCCGCTGCCGGGGCGCTTTTGGCCGCCTTGCCCGGCGCCGGTCAAACGATGATGAGCGCAAACGGCGGCCCCGTGCGGCTGTTCGGTACCGACCTCGCCGTTTTTGAGATGCGGGAGCCGCGCCAGGATCTGCCTTGTCAGGTGGTCCCCACCAAGAGTGCGCTGGTTGGTTTCGACCTCAAGTTCCACGCCGGCTTTGAAGTTTCCGTTCCGCTGCGCGAACTGGCCGGCCGCGAAAACCTGCTCACGATTCTCTTCCGCGTCGCCCCGCTCACGGATCCTGATCATCCGGTGTACTTCCTGCAGAAGATCCGCGTGCCGGAGATCGAAGAAGAGGCCAAGGGAGATGCTTCCCTCTACGGCGCCTTCGATCTCGGCGAGGGCAAATACCGGGTCGATTGGCTGATGCGCGACCGCGCGGAGCGGGTCTGCTCGAATTTCTGGGAGGTGGAGGCGACGCTCAGCGGTAAGGAAAGCCAGATGGCGATGGTGATTCCGCCGCATGCGGTGCGCGCCGCTGATCAGGAGAGCTTCAAGGACGAGCCGCCGGTCGAACGGGCCGCCGCCGGGGAGAGCATTGCCGTCAAAATCCTGCTCAACTACGCTCCTCAGAACCCGCGCAACACGGTGATGCGGCCGGTGGATACGACCGCGCTGGTTTCGATTCTCCGGTCGATCCTGCGGGAGCCGAAGATCGGCAGATTTTCGTTGGTCGCCTTTTCGATGGCCAGCCAGCAGGTTCTCTACCGGCAGGAAAACGTCGACCATCTCGACCTGCCGGCGCTTGGCGAGGCGCTGAGCAAGGTCAAATTCGGCACGGTCGATCTCAGTAAACTGGCGGTCAAAAACAGTGAAACGCAGTTTCTCGGCGACCTGATCCGGACCGAGCTCGGGGGGGCGAACAAGTCCGAGGCGATCATCTTTGCCGGCCCGAAGGTGATGCTGGAGCAGAACGTCGAGGCGGAAACGCTCAAAGAGGTGGGCCCCGTGGATTTCCCGCTGTTCTATCTGAACTACAACCTCTACCCGGCACAGATCCCCTGGCGGGACTCGATCTCGCACGCCGTGAAGTTCTTCAAGGGGCAGGAGTACACTATTAGCAAGCCTCGCGATCTGTGGTTTGCCACCTCGGATGTGGTCAGCCGGATTCTGAAGAATCGCAGCGGTCGCCTCGCCCAAAACGCTCCTTCTCAGTAGACTGCCCATTCTTTGCGGGCGGACGAAACCCGTCAGGCTAGCTTACGTCCATTTCGATAGAGGAATTGCACAGGGAAATATGACAAGCTCCATTTGCTCGCTGGTCGCGCTTTCGGCTATGACTCTGGCTGCCCAGCCGATGGAACCGCAGCGTCTGGCGCCGTTTGTCCCCTCGCCGGCCCAGATTATTGAACGGATGCTCGAAGCGGCCAACGTGAAGCCCGGTGAGATTGTGGTCGATCTGGGCTGCGGAGACGGGCGGATTCTCGTCACGGCCGTGCAGAAGTTCGGAGCCAAAGCCGTGGGCGTGGAGTTGAATCCCAAACTGGCGAAAGAGGCCTCCGAGATGATCGCGCGGCTGGGTTTGCAAAGCCATGCTCGGGTTGTGCGCGGGGACATTTTCGGCGCTGATCTGACGCAGGCCGATGTGGTCACGCTGTACTTAACCACGGGATCGAACGAAAAGTTGCGGCCGAAGCTCGAAAACTCCCTCCGCCCGGGGGCGCGCGTGGTTTCGCACGACTACGGCGTCCGGGGCTGGAATCCGGTCGACGTGCAGGAGGTCTTTGTGCATAGCCGTCGCCACAAGATCTACCTCTACGAGATTGGTCCCCGCAAAAATTAGCGGCTTCGCGGTAGCCTGAGAGGATGTCCCGATTCGATGTCGTCGGAGTTGGCCTGAACGCCACCGACACCCTGCTTCTCGTGCCCAAGTTTCCGGCCTACGCCGGCAAGGAGCCTTTTGTCGAGGAGATGTTTTCGCCCGGCGGCCAGGTGGCCAGCGCCATGGTGGCCTGCGCCAAACTGGGCCTGCGCGTCAAATACATCGGTACGATGGGCGATGATGAGCGGGGCCGGATCCAGCGCGACAGCCTGCTCGGCACGGGCATCAACCTCGATGATGTCCAGATCCGCCCGGGCTGCGCCAACCAGTCCGCCTACATCGTCATCGATCAGTCGACGGGCGAACGCACCGTCCTGTGGCGGCGTCCGGACTGTTTGCGACTGACGCCGGAGGAGATCCAGCCGGAGATGATTACCGCGGCCCGTCTGCTGCATATCGACGGCCACGATACGCCCGCCGTGGCCCGCGCCGCCGAGATCGCCCGCGCGCACGGCATCCCGGTCACGGTGGACGTCGATACGGTCTACCATGGCTTCGACCGTGTCCTACCCAACATCGACTACCTGATCACCAGTTCCGAGTTTCCGCCGCAGTGGACCAACGAACGCGACCCCTTCCGCGCGCTGGTCATGATCCAGGAGGAGTTCGGCATGAAGGTGGCGGCCATGACGTTGGGCGCCTTCGGGGCCATCGCCCGCATGGACGGTCAGTTTGTCTACTCGCCCGCTTTTGTCGTCGACTGTGTCGATACGACCGGCGCCGGCGACGTCTTCCACGGCGCCTTCTGCTACTCCGTCCTCTCCGGTCTCAGTCTGCGCGATTCCCTTGACTTCTCAAACGCCATGGCGGCCTTGAACTGCATGGAGATCGGCGCCCGCGGCGGCATTCGTGATGCCGCCGCCGCCCGCGAACTGATCGCCACCGGCCAGCGCCGCAGCAAGCGCGATTTCGTGCAGCGCGCGTCGTCTTGATCCTGCGAGGCTGATCCACTCATGATCCCCTTACGAGATACCCAGCCGAGCCACCATTTCCCGGTTGTTACCGTCGGGTTGATCGCCGTCAACGTCCTTGCGTTCTTCTACCAGATTTCGCTGGATGAGTTTTCGCTGAACCATTTTGTCGCCGAGTACGGGCTCGTGCCGCGCCGGCTGCAGCTGACCGACTTTGTCACCAACATCTTCCTCCACGGCGGCTGGTGGCATCTGATCGGTAACATGTGGTTTCTGTGGATATATGGCGATAACATCGAAGATATCCTGGGGCGGGGTAAGTTTCTGCTGTTCTATGTGCTGTGCGGGGTGGCCGCCGGCCTGGTGCACGTGCTGTTCAATCTCGACTCCCGCGTTCCCACCATCGGCGCGAGCGGCGCGATTGCGGGCATCATGGGGGCGTACCTCGTCAAGTTTCCGCACTCGCGGATTCTGACCCTGGTCCCGGTGATCATCTTCATCACGACGATGGAGATTCCGGCCTGGCTGATTTTGCTCTACTGGTTTGTCCTCCAGTTTTTCAGCGGGGTTGGCACCATCGGCCAGTCCCATCTCAACCAGGGCGGCGTGGCGTGGTTTGCGCACGTGGGCGGCTTTCTGGCCGGGATTGCGCTGATCTATCTGCTCCGCCCGCAAGCGAAGTACCGCGGGCGGCAGGATCTGCGATGGTAACGGTCCACTTCTACACCCGCCGCGGCTGCCACCTTTGTGAGCGGGCCGCGGAGGTGCTGGCCCAGGTGGCCGCCGAGTGGGAGGTTGTAACAACCATCGTCGACATTGACAGCGACCCCGCCGCCCGGGCGCTGTACCACGAAGAGGTCCCGGTGACGCTGCTGCCCAACGGGCGCCGCTTCCGTTACGAACTGGACAAGAACGAGTTGCAAAGGCAACTTTCCCTGCTCGGCGCGCATCCAACCCGTAGAGGCCGATGCGACCAACTAACTTCCTGACCGCGTGGGGCAAGATCCTGCGGGGGCGAATCCCGCTGCTTTCGATCGAGATTACGCGGGAATGCCCGCTGAGCTGTCCCGGTTGCTACGCCTACGGCGATTCCCATCTGGCCGACGGCGCCAAACTCGTCGATCTGACCGATTCGAAGGGCGACGAACTCGTGGCGAACATTCTGCGTCTGGTGGATGAGCATCAACCGGTGCAGGTGTCGCTCGTGGGCGGGGAGCCGATGATGCGCCATCGGGAGTTGGCGCGCGTCCTGCCGGTGCTCAGCGCACGCGGGATCTACACGATGATCGTCACGAGCGCCGTCATCCCCATCCCCCCCGAGTGGACGCGGATGCCGTTTGTCACGATTGCCGTCTCCGTCGATGGTCTCGCGAAGGACCATGACGTCCGGCGCAAGCCGGCCACTTACGAGCGCATCCTCAAAAACATCAAAGACTGCCGGATCAATGTGCACTGGACCGTGGTGAACCAGCACATGGAAGAGCCTGGTTATCTCGAGCGGTACGTCTCGTTCTGGAACGACCGGCCCGAGGTGCACAAGATATGGATGAGTGTCTACACCCCGCAGCGCGGCGAGGTGAGCCCGGAGATTCTTCCCCCCGCCAACCGGCAGAGTCTGGCGGCGCAGATTCCGCCGCTCACGAAAAAGTACCCCAAGCTGCTGGTGCCGGACGGCATGGCCAAAGCGTTTGCCGCGCCGCCGGAGAGCCCGGAAGAGTGCATCTTTTCCCGAATGTCGGCCAACTTCACGGCGGACTTCCGGACCCAGGTGGAGCCGTGCGTGTTCGGCGGCGATCCGGACTGCAGCCAGTGCGGCTGCTCGATGTCGGCGGCGCTGCATTGGATCGGGGGCGCCAAGGTGGCGGGGCCGCTTCGGGTGAAGCATCTGGTGCGCGGGTCGATGGCCGTGGGCGCCTTCGTCAACTCCTGGGCGCCGTGGCAGACCGGCCGGACGCGTTGGGGCAAGCCCGCGGCGCCCGTCCGGACGGATCTGGTGCAGATCAAATAGCCGTCAGGCCTCGTTTTCAAGCGGCGTCACCGGGTCGATGAACGGCCAGGTGATCATGCCGAGCAGGTAGACGCCGGCCATGATGGTGATGAACAGATTCCAGTCGTTGCCGGTTGAGCGGAGGATGAGGCCGCCGGTGACCGGGGCGACGAAGCCGGCGATGTTGCCCATCATGTTCATCGAGCCGGACAGGGTGCCGGCGTACTTGCCGCCCACGTCCATGCAGGCGCCCCAGGCGTTGGGCATCACGAGGTCGTTGCAGAAGCTCGACAGGCCCAGGCCGATCATCGCCCACAACGGATCCTTCACCTGAATGGCGATGAACATCATCAACGCCGCGCTGCCAAAGCCCACCGAGGAGATGACGCGCCGCGAGCGGCCGACATCGCCCCAATGACGCGACAGGCGCGTTGACAGGAACCCGCAAACCAGCGATCCCAGCCCGCCCAGAAACAGCGGCAGAATGGCGTAGTAGCCGCTGGTCTCGCGATCGACGCCGTGATACTCCTGCAGGTAGGTCGGCAGCCAGGTGGGGTAGAAGTACCAGGGGAAGCTCAGAAGGAAGTATTGCAGCCAGAGCAGCCAGACCGCCCGCGAACGGATGAGCTTGCCCCAGGGCACGTCGCCGTGGCCGCTGGCGGGGTGGGCGGTTTTGGCGATCAGGGCGCGTTCTGCTTCGTTCACCTCCGGGTGCTCCTGCGGATTATCCCGGAACCACCGGTAGAAGAAGTAGGCCCAGACCGTGCCGACCACGCCGAAGGTCATAAAGGCGGTGCGCCAATCCATCACCTTGAAGATCCAGATGACGAGCGGCGGGGTGGCCGCGCCGCCCCACCGGGCGGCCATCCAGAGAATGCCCTGCGCGCGCACCCGTTCTTCGAGCGGTAGCCAGGTGGAGAAAGCCTTCGTGATGTTGGGGAAACAGCCGGCTTCGCCCGCTCCGAACAGAAAACGCGTCACGAGCATACTGGAGTAGCTGAACATCCAGCCGGTAGCGGCGGTGAAGAAGCTCCACCAGATGACGATCCGCATGAGCACCTTGCGCGGCCCCATCCAATCGCCCAGCCAGCCGCCGGGAATCTCAAACAGGGCGTAGGCGATGGCGAACGCACCGAAGACGTAGCCCATCTGTCCCTTGTCCAGGTTCAGGTCTTTCGAGATCTCGGGGGCGGCCATCGAAATGGCCACGCGGTCGATGTAGGCGAGAATCGCCAGGGTGACGGCAAACCAGATCACTTTGCGCCGCGCGTTGCTGGCGGGAATCGCGGCGGGCCGCGGGGTGGTGGAAGTCGATTGCATCAGAGAGCCTCGGTTTCGTGGTCGATCCAGTCAAGGTAGGGCGCATAGCCGTCCACAACCGGAAGAGCGATCAGTTCAGGAACATCGTAAGGGTGCAGGGCGCGGACCGCCTCGCGCAGCGCTTCAAACAGCGACCGGCGAGACTTGATGAGCAACAGCAGTTCGTTGGACTCCTCCACCGCTCCCTGCCAGCGATAAACCGACCGGGCCTGCGGCAGAATGTTCACGCAGGCGGCCAGACGGCGGTCCACCAGGGCCCGCGCCAGGCGATCAGCCTCCTCCGGAGAAGAAACGGTAGTGAAGAGCACAATCTTATCAGTCATTGGGCCTATGTTTTGCGGGTCCGGGTCTGGCGGGTACTAGCTTTTTCCGCCGGAAGCGGTTTATATAGTAGTAGAGATAGGTATGGCGGTTCGTCGTGCGCAGGCATTTCAAGTGTACAAGCGGTTGGGCTTGGTGGTGGCGGTTGCTGGTTTCTGCATCTACGCCGTAGTCAATCTTACCGGACCGCAGGGCATCCCAGCGCTCTTAGCCAAATGGAAGGAGTTGCGGGAGATCGAGGCGACCAACGCCCGCCTCGTCTCGGATGTCAGTGACCGCCGGGAGAAGGTTCGGATTCTTCGGGAAAGCGCCGAGGCCCGGGAGTTCGAAATCCGCAAGAAACTGCAGAAGCTGCGGGAGGGGGAGAAGCTCTACCAGGTCCCCGACCCGGAGCCTCCGGCCTCCGAGCCGCATCGGAACTAATCCGTCAGCCGCCGCCACGCTTCGTCGAACAGGGTTTGCGCCTCGCCGGGCGTGCGCGCCTCGACGGCCAGCCGTAGCAGCGGCTCGGTGTTTGAACTGCGGACGTGCAGCCAGCGTCCCTCCCACAACAGCTTGAGGCCATCGGTGCGGATCGTCTGCGCGTCCGGAAAGCTCGCTTCGAGGTTCTGCATCAGCGTGCCCAGGCGGCCGTGTTCAAACGGCACCTTGCCGGCGAGGCGCGTATAGCGGGGCAGCCCCGCCACCAGCGCCGAGACCGTCTGGCCCGTCTCGGCCATCAGGTCGAGCAGCAGCGCCATGGCCGTGTAGCTGTCCCGGCACAGATGCACCGCCGGGAAGATGATGCCCCCCGAGGAGCCTTCGCCGCCAATGGCCGCTTTGACGGCCTGCATCCGCTCGACGACGTTGGCTTCGCCGACGGGCGTGCGGTGCACCCGGCGGCCGTGCCGCGCCGCGATGTCGTCGATGGTGGCCGAGGTGGTCAGGTTGACGACCACGTCGCCCGGCGTATGCGCCAGCGCCCGCTGCACGGCCAGGGCCAGGACATCGTCGTTGTCGAGCACCGTGCCGTTCTCATCGCAAACGGCGAGGCGGTCGCCGTCCGGGTCCTGGCCGAAGCCGATGTCGGCGCCGGTGCGGCGGACGAGCGCGGCGAGGTCCGTTAACGTATCGGGCCGCGGCTCGGCGATGCGGGGGAAGACCTGCGTTGGATCCACCGCGATGGCTTCGAGACGGGTCGCAAGCACCGTACCGAGAAACTCGACCGACATGGCCGACCCCGCGCCGTTCACCCCGTCGAGCGCCACGCGGAAGCGGCGGCTCCGGATGCGGTCCGCATCGACGTGGCGCAGCACGCGCTCGAAATGCAGCGCCGGGGCGGTGGTGAAGTCCTGTTTGACCGAGCGGATCTCGTCGTTGCCGGCCTGCGTGAACTGGCTCTGGTGGAACAGGTCGAGCAGTTCGCTGCGCTCGTACTGGTTAAAGAACAGCCCTTCGTGGTTGAACAGCTTGAGGGCGTTGTACTCCGGCGGATTGTGCGAGGCCGTCAGCGCGATGCCGCCGCGGGCCTTGCGGTGGGCGATGTAGATCTGAATGGTCGGCGTCGGCATCACCCCGAGGTCGATCACTTCGCAGCCGGCCGCCAGCAGGCCGCAGTTGACGGCGTGGGTCAGCATCGGCCCGGAGGTCCGGGTATCGCGACCCAGCACCACCGGCCCCTGGCCGACATAGGTGCCGAAGGCCTGGGCGAAGCTGGCGGCGAGGCCCGGGGTAAGGAAGCCGCCAATCACCCCGCGCACGCCCGAAACGCCCACCTTCAACAGATGCTCACGCGCCATCAGTTCCACCTCCGGACCCGGTCAAGCAGAGTCTCAAACAACTCGCGCGGCTCGCGGTCGCGCTGCTCGGCGATCACGCGGATGATCGGCTCGGTCTGGCTCACGCGCACGTGAAACCACCGGTCCGGCCAGGCGATGCGCAGCCCGTCGCTGCGGTCCAGCGCACCGTCGGGAAACAGCTCCTGCAGCTCTTCGAGCAGGGCGGGGATGCGGGGGCTCGTGAGCGGCACTTCGGCCTTCAGGATGTGATGGCGCGGATAGCCGGCCAGGATCCGGCTGAGCGGCTGGCCGCGGTCGCAGATCGTATGCAGAATCGCCAGCATGCTCGCGATGCCGTCGTAGACGAAGCGGAACTGCGGCATCATGACGGCGCCGGTGCCCTCGCCGGCCAGCGCGATCTGTTCGGGGCGGTAGGTGGAGAGCGCGTCGATGGCGGCCTGCCGGCCGACGGGCACCCGCAGCACGCGGCCGCCGTGGCGCGCCGCGACGTCTTCGAGCAGCGCGGTGCTCGACAGGTTGGCGATGATCAGCTTGCCCGGGCTCACCGGCAGCAGCGAATCGGCGAGCAGGGGCAGCACCATCTCTTCGCTGATGCCGCGGCCGAGTTCGTCGGCGAGGGCGACGCGGTCGGCGTCCATATCGAACAGGAAGCCGGCGTCGGCCTGCAGCGGCTGCATGAGCGGGGCGAGTTGCAGTTCGACGATACTGGCGCTGGTGTTCGGGGTGTGGGCGACGGTGCGGCCGTCGACGCGTTCGTTGATGAGGATGAAGCCGCAGCCGAAGCGCTCGTTCATGCGGCGGAGGATGAGGGCGCTTGCGCCGTTGCAGCAGTCGACGACGACGCGGAGGGGGCGGAGGCGCGGGAGGTCGAAGACGCGGGCGAGGCCGTCGAGGTAGGCGTCGATGGCGTCGGTGGTGACGGTGAGTTTGCCGAGTTGGTCCCAGGGGGCGAAGCGGAAGCGGCGCAGGTGGTAGATGTCGAGCAGTTCGCCGGCTTCGGCGGTGTTCAGGTAGATGCCACTGGGCCCGAAGAAGCGCAGGGCGTTCCAGTCGATGGTGTTGTGGGAGGCGCTGATGGCGATGCCGCCGGCGGCGTCGAGGCGCTGGATGGCGTGCTGGACGACGGGGGTGGAGACGACGCCGAGGTCGATGACATCGTGTCCGCAGGCGAGCAGGCTGGCGAGAACGCCTTCGCGGATCATGTGACCGCTCAGACGGGGGTCGCGGCCGAGAACCACCGGCCGGCCGGGTTCGAGAAAGGTGCCGAAGGCGGCGGCGAACTCGAGTACATGAGTCGCCGTCAGCCCCTGTCCCACGATGCCGCGCAGGCCGACGTGAGAGATGCGGAGGGCTTTGTTCACTGCGTTACCAGTTTGATTTTCCCAAAGGCCTCCGGCACGTGGTTGTTCAGCACGCCGGTCTGCCGCCAGACGATGTACTTCCGCTTCGGCCCCGGGCCCTGAATGCGGAACAGGTTGATGCGCATCTCGTTGCCGATCTGCGCGGGGCGGCTGTCGATGGACTTGATGGGGATCTTGAACTCGCCGTACCAGACCTTCTTTTCCCGGTCGAGCCGGGCTTTGACGGTGAAGCCGGAGTTCCAGTCCGCGCCACCGTTGGCGAGCGGCTTTTTGCGGTCGATGTCGAGGTCGATGTACTCGCCGAGCGGGGAGATCTGGTATTCGCGGTACTGCCAGATCTGCTCGAAGTCGGCGCCGATGAAGATCTCGGCCACGTCGTGGTCCCACAGCTTCATGGTTTCGGCGTTGGTGACCGGGGCGGCGTTGACGTGGAGCTCTTCGTAGGGGCAGGTGAACAGGAAGTAGAGATGGTCTTTGGTCCAGCGGGAGCGGACCTCGGTGCGATGGTTGGGCACGGGCCTGCCGAAGTGGTCGTTGACGGCGATGGCGGGGGCCTGGTAGCGCCACTGGGGCTGGGTGGGGTCGGCGGTGAGCGGGAATTCGGTGCGCGAGTAGAAGCTGAACATCACCTCCGGGTCCGCGGCGGCGGCGGCCGAGACGAGCAGGGCAAGCAGGGAAAATGCCTTCATCATTGCTCCAATTGTAGGATGCAAACGGAGTGTGGCGGAGCGGGCGCCTAGCCAGCCACGGCCCGCGCCACCGTCCGGGCGATCTCCCGCGTCTGGCCTTCGTCGCCCATCAGCAGCCGGAAGGGAAGCCAGAACGCGTCGCCGATGCAGGCTTCGGCCCGGGGGCAGGGAAGCGCCCGGTGCGCCAGGCCGCCCGTGTACATCGGGTTCTGCTGCAGCGTGTGGGGATAGAAGGGCGTGGCCGGAACGCCGGCCGCCTGCAGCCGCTGGCAGAAGGTATCCCGCGAGATGCCGACCCGCTCATCGACGCGGCCCAGCAGCAGGTACCACGGGTTGCGGTTCACCGCCTCCGGCACGTGTTGCCACGTGATGCCGGTGAGGCCGGCGAGTTCAGCGGCAAAGACCGGCCAGTTCCGCATCCGGTTCTCAATCTGTTCGTCGAGGCGTTCGAGTTGGGCCGTGAGCACGGCGGCGTGCAGGGCCGAGAGGCGGTAGTTGTTGCCGAGTTCGAAGTGGTGGAAGAAGGAGTAGCCGGGACGCCGGCCCTGGTTCCGGTAGCTGCGCAGGCGCTCGGCGAAGGCCTCGTCGCTCGTGAGGACGATGCCGCCTTCGCCCGCCGTCATCACCTTGCCGTTCTGGAACGAGAAGCTGCTCGCCAGGCCGAACGACCCGGCCCGCTTCCCGCGCCACTCCGCGCCGTGGGCGTGCGCGGCGTCTTCGAGCAGGAGCAGTCCGTGCGCGGCGGCCAGGGCGCTGAGCGCGTCCATATCGGCCAGCGGACCGCCGAAGTGCACCGCGAGGATCGCCTTGGTCGCCGGCGCGATCGCTTGCCGGACCTGTGCGGGGTCCATGTTGAACGAGTACGGCTCGATGTCGACGAACACGGGCGTCGCGCCCACGCGGGACACGGCCGAGGCGGTGGAGATAAACGAGATGGCCGGCACGATCACCTCGTCGCCCGGGCCGATGCCGGCCGCGGCCAGCATCATCTCGAGCGTCACCGTGCCGTTGACGGCGCCAACACCGTAGCGGCAGCCCTGATAGGCCGCGAAGGCGTTTTCAAAGTCGGCCACGATCGGGTGGAAGCCGCCCCACTGCGGGCTGGCCAGCACCTGATCGAGCAACTCCCGTTCGCGGGAGGTCGACACGGGCCAGGACGGAAGCTCAGTCATCCCTCTAGAGTAAAGGAATGGACATTTTGCGCGAAAGAGTAGAGGAGTTGGAACGGCTGGAGTTCCAGATGGGCCCGGCGCGCGGCAAGCTGGCCCTCGCCCTCGATGTGCTTACCGACGCGCTCGTGCTGGTTGGCCAGCACGGCGTCTACTGCGCCAGCACCCGCAATCCGGCCAAGCCCGCCATGGACCTGCAGCTGATCCTCGCCGGGCTCGAAGGCGCCAAGGAGCTCATCCAGGGCGCCATGTCCGAAATCAAGAAGTCCTGACAAACCAGCAGCCGAGCATCCGCTTGCCGTCACTGACCGGCGCGGGATCGACCTGTTCGAGTTGATAGCCGAGGTCGGCCATCGCGGCCGTTAGCTCGGCCAGCGGGACCAGTTGGGGGCGGGCGCTTTCGCGGAAGACGTTCATCGTGCCCGGCACGGTGCGCCCGGGCGTGACGGCGCTGGCCACATCGGCCGGGTTCTCCTGGATCACCGTCAGCACGCGGCGGCTCTCCCATTGCCGGAAGCTGCCGAGGGCGCGTCGCCAGTTGACGTGTTCGAGCACGAGGGTGACGGCGGCATGCGGGTAAGGCCCCGCCAACTGCGTGGCCTCGATATCATCGACGACCGTCGCGGCCTCGCCGAGCCGCTCCCGCAGCCTGGCCAGAAACACCGGGTTCAGATCCGTGAAGACCATGCGGCCCGGGCGGGCGGCGTCGGCCGCCAGGTAGTCAAACATCTGCCCGGTGCCCGCCCCGGCCACGAGCACTATCTCCGACGGACCTACCGCCGCCAGCCAAGCTGCCATCAGTCCGGCGTTGGCCTGCGCCTGCCCGATGCCCGCCATGTGCTGTTCGTAGTCGCCCGGCTCAATCGTCAGCCAGGCCGCGCGGAGGAGTTCGCTCATCAGAGCCCCCGCAGAAACGGATTCCGTTTCGCCTCGCGGCCGATGGTCGTGTTCGGCCCGTGGCCGCAGATCACCTCGGTGTCCTCGGGCAGCACGAGCAGCTTCGTCTTGATGCTCGCCAGGATCTTGCGCCCGTCGCCGCCCGGCAGATCGGTGCGGCCGATGCTGTCGCGGAACAGCGTATCGCCGGCGATCAGCGTCCGCTCGGCCGGCAGGTACAGGCAGGTGCTGCCCTGCGTATGACCCGGGGTGTGCAGGACATGCATCGCGTAGTCGCCGAAGCGGAGCGTGTCGCCCTCTTTGGCCGGGGTGTCGATGGTGGTCTGCTCGGGCGTCTCCATGCCGAGCCAGCCGGCTTGGATGGCGAGGGCGTCGTAAAGCTCCTGGTCTTTCGGGTTCATGATCACGGGGGCGCCGGTGATCTTTTTGAGCTTGGCCGCGCCGCCGATGTGGTCGATGTGGGCGTGGGTAATCACGATCATCTTCACGGTCAGCTGGTGCTTGGCCAGGATCGCTTCGATGTCGCTGATGTCGTCGCCGGGGTCGACGACGATCGCTTCTCGCGTGATCTCATCCCCCAAAATCGAGCAGTTGCACTGCAGCTGCCCCACCGGCAGTATCTCGTGGATCATGCTTTCAATTCTAGGACCTTTGCCTCCGGCCCTGAATCTAAGAGAGAGTAGAAGAAAGCCATGATCGATCCCTTTGTCTACCTCGTCCGCTTCCTGCACATCGGCTCCGCCGTCGTTCTGCTCGGCGGCATCTTCTACGCCTGGAACCTCAGCAAGTCCGGCAAGCTCTCCGGCAACCCCGCCGATGGCTTCCAGCCCTCGATGCTGATCTCGGTCCTGCTGCTGCTGGCCACCGGCCTGCACCAGTTGATGACCCGCATGGGCGGCGGCGTGCCCAAGTTCTACCATATGATCTTCGGCATCAAGTTCCTGCTGTTTCTCCATATCGCGGCGGTTTCCATCATCCTGGTGAAGCCGCAGACGACCCCCGAAAAACGCGCCCGGCTGCTCACCGGCCTCGCTTTTTCGGGCGTGGGCGTGCTGTTGCTGGGTACGGCGCTGCGCTCGCTGGGGAACTAGATGACGGCGTTGTTTGAACTCGCCGGCCGGGGCCGCATCCGCGTCACCGGGGAGGACCGCAAACGGCTCCTCCATGCGATGACGACGAACCATGTGGAGCAGTTGGCGTCCGGCCAGGGCTGCTATGCCTTCTTTCTGAACGCCAACGGCCGCATCCTGTCCGATGTACTGGTCCTGGCCGCCGAAGATTCGCTCCTGCTTGATGTCGAGCCGGAGAGCCGCGAGTTCGTCCTCGGCCACCTGGACAAGTTCATCATCGCCGACGATGTGACCCTCGCTGACGAGACGGCCGAGTGGACGACGCTAGCCGTCGAGGGCCCCGGCGCCGCGTCCGCGCTCGCCGCGGCGGAGATCCCGGTGCCCGAGGCCGATTTCGCCGCGGTGCCCTGGGCGGGACGCCTCGTTGTGAAGACGAGTTTCACCGGTCAGCCCGGCTACTGGATTCTCGTCTCGCCGCTCGATGCACCCATCGTCCGCGAGACGCTGCTCGCCGCCGGCGCGGCGGAGTTGACCTTCGCGCAGGCCGATGCCCTCCGCATCGTCCACGGCAAGCCCCGCTACGGCGTCGATTTCTCGGAGGCCCATCTCGTCCAGGAGACCCAGTTGATGCACGCCGTGCACTTTCAGAAGGGTTGCTATCTGGGGCAGGAGATCGTTGAACGGGTCCGCTCCCGCGGCCAGGTGCATCGCCGCCTGCTGCCGCTGCGGATTGCCGGCACTGGCCCCGTGGGGCCGCATACGAAGATCCTGGCGGGCGAGAAAGAGGCCGGCGAGGTGACCTCCGCCACGCCGCTTGGTGAAGAAACCGCCGCAATTGGCATCCTGCGGGTGGAACTGCTCAGCGGGCCGTTAACGGTGGACGGCCGGGCCGTAACTCCGCCAGCGGGCTAGGAGCTCATCCGGCCGCGTCGCTCCCCGCTCACCACCCCCCCTCGCAATGCCAGCGCCCGGCTACCGCTGGACCTCCGGCCGGTAACCCTGCAAGCGAACGAAGAACTCATCCGGTACGGCAACGTTGCCCCGCCGCCCGGTGCCCAAATCGATATCCGGCTTGTTGCCGCCGTGGTAGTCCGACCCCCCGGTCTCAATCAGCCCGTACCGAGCCGCGTAGCCGCGGTAGCGCTCGACGTCCGCCGCCGTGTGGTCAGAGTGAATCACCTCCAGACCCGCCAACCCCAACTCCACCGCCTCCGCCACCAACGCCTCCTCCTCGGCCGCCTTGCGTTTCCCTAGCCGGATGGGGTGCGCCATCACGGCGATGCCGGCGCTCGCCCGCACCCGGTCGAGCGCCTCGGCCAACGCCACCTCCTCGCGCTGTACAAACGCCCGGCCCTCCTCGGCCAGATAGGCGTCGAAGGCCTCCTGCGTCGTCCGCACGTAACCCTTATCCATCAACACCCGGGCAAAGTGGGGACGGCCGGTCATCGTCCGGCCCAGCGCCTCCACTTCGGCCAGCGTAATGGCCACGCCCACTTCGTTCAAGCGCGCAATCAGCCGGATATTCCGGTCGCGCCGGTACTCTTGCTGCTCCCGCACCCAAGCGCGAAACGCCGCGGAGGACTCTCCCTGCGGAAAGTAAGCCAGCACATGGACGGTCTTGCCGTGGAATTTTGTCGACAGCTCAATGCCGCACAGCAAAACGAAGCCCAGTCCGGCGGCATACTCCCGGGCCTGCTCGTAGCCGGCAAACGTGTCGTGGTCCGTAATGGAGAGCGCCGACAGGCCGGCCGCGCGGGCCCGATCGACCAACTCCCGCGGGGAATCCGTGCCGTCGGAAGCATCCGTGTGACTGTGAAGATCTATCAAGATGCTAGCCTAACCGATCAATCCTGATTCCTGCAGCTTGGCCCATACCTTCGCTTCGCTGACCTCGATCGGCTCGGTCGCCGAGTCGCAGCGAACCTCCGGGTGAAGCGGGGGCTCGTAAGGGTCCGAGACGCCCGTAAAGTGAGGGATCTCGCCGGCCAGCGCCTTCTTGTACAAACCCTTCACGTCCCGCTCGGCTAACACGGTCACCGGCGCATCCATGAACACCTCAACAAAATGTTCGATCCGGCCCCGCACCGCATCCCGCGTCTCCCGGTAGGGCGAAATCGCCGCCGTAATCGCAATCACCCCGTTGCGCGCCAGCAACTCCGCCACAAAGCCGATCCGCCGGACGTTGGTATCGCGGTCCTCCCGCGAAAACCCCAGGCCCTTCGACAGGTGCTCCCGGACTTCGTCCCCGTCGAGCAGTTCGACCCGGGCGCCCTGCGCCTTCAGACGGTCGTAAATCCGTTGGGAGAGCGTCGACTTGCCGGCGCCGCTCATGCCCGTAAACCACAGTGCGAATCCCTTATGCATTCGGTTTCAATACCTGTTCGAGCAGTACATCCACTGTCCGCAATACCTTGCCGGACGGCGTGAAATGCAGCCCGCATTCCTTATCGGCGGACTCTTCCCACCACCAGCGTCCCGCCCGTTCCCCCTCGCCCGGCAAGGTCGCCCGCGTGCACGGATGGCAGCCGATCGACGGAAATCCCTTGTCGTAGAGCGGATGCTCCGGCACGTTGAACTCCGCCGTGTATGCGCGAACCTGTTCGTTGCTCCATTCGGCCAGCGGACTCAGCTTCACCCGGCCTCGGTCCTGCGCAAAAGCCGCAACCGACTCCCGAGACTCGGACTGCTCCCGCCGCAGACCCACCGCGTAAGCCTCGACGCCTTGCAGTTTCCGCTCGAGCGGCCGCACCTTGCGAATCTGGCAGCACAGCTTCCGCTCCGGAACGCTCCCGTAGAACAGGTTCGGACCGTGCTGCCGCACCATGTTCTCCACCTCGCCCGCCTCCGGCGCGACCATCTCCACTTCCACCCCATACCGTTCCCGCACCATCTCAATCATGGTGTAGGTCTCCTCCGGCAGCCGGCCCGTATCGAGCGTTACCACCCGCACCCGCGGATCGATCCGTGCCGCCATGTCAAGCAGCACCATGCCCTCGCGCTGGAACGAAGTCGTAATCACAAACCGGCTTCCAAACCGCGCCATGGCCCAGCGCAGCAGATCCGACGGCGGTGTGCCGGGCTCAGGGAAAGGTGCACTCATCGAAACACCCTTAACTCTATCAAATAAGTATAGATTGACGCTAGCGTCGAATCTTGGGCTTCCGGTAGACCAGCGGCCGGTGCTTCTTCGGGTTGTAAACGGGCGGCCGCATCTGGTTCGGTGGCGTTTTCGGCGACTTCCGGCGCAACCCGGCTCCCTCTCCCTCGCCAGCCTCCTCCTGCGGGGGGCGCTCGGTGATGCCCAGCGCGCCCAGCACCGCCTCCTGCGCCTCGGCGCGAAAATCTCCCCGCTCCGGCGAGCGGTTTACCGCCCATGCCACCGTAACTCCCTCGGCACTGCGATATACCCACGCCAGGCCCCAATCGTGCAACGCGCCGCTCTGCGCCCACGCCCCGCGCGGCTCATCCACCAATCCGTCAATCCCGTCGGCGAGCCGCGCCAGATCGGCCATGCTCGCCATCCATCCCGCCGCTGAGCCCCACTCCCGTATCCCGGGCGTCCGGCTCCACCGCGTCTGCTTCATTCCCAACGGATCCAGAATCCGCGTCTTGACGAACCGCTCAAACGGCTGCCCGCTGGTCCGCTCGACAATCGCCCCCAGCAGCAGCGCCCCCGCGTTTGAGTAGCGCCGCCGGCCGCCCGGGTCGAAGTCGAGCGGCGCCGCCGCGACAGCCCGCAAAGGCTCCGCAGTCTTTAGATTCGCGGCGACCACGTCCACTTTCGTTAGCGTCCGGTCCCAGCCACCGGAATGATCGAGCAGCTGGCCGATGGTGATCCGGTCCAGGCGCGGATCCCGGTGTGGCGGCAACAGTTCCGCCACCGTACCCCAGGCGGGCTGATCGAGACGCAGCTTCCCGTCCTTGACGAGGATCATCACCGCGGCTCGCGTGATCACTTTCGTGCAACTCGCCAACGGCAGTTCGGATTCCGGCTCGACATTCCCAAAGCCCCGTGAGGTCAGGATCTGACCGTTCCGCGCCACCGCCAGCGCTCCGCCAGGGATGTCGTACTTGCCCAGTAGCCGCGCAAAGGCCAGCTCCGCCTGCCAGGTGGCCGTTTCGGCCGCCAACGGGAAGCAGGCCAGCACCAAACTCAAAAAGTGGCGGAGAATAGGCGAGAGCGTCTTCATGCTTCCTCGTTCGCTCCATCGGCTGATCCTGCTGGCGACTTTAGCCCTGAGCCTCCGCGCGCAGACCGTCCGTTCCGTGATTGTCGACACCGACGCCGGCGCCGACGACCTGCTGGCGCTGCTGTTCCTCCTCGAGCGCCCCGAGGTACGAATCGAAGCCATCACCATTGTGCACGGCCTCGCCGAACCCGCCGCCGGCGCTGAATCGGTGGCCCGCTTGCTGGCCTACCGCGGGCGCCCTGGGATCCCGATCTACGTCGGCGCCGCTCGGCCCCTGTCCGGTGATGCCGCCTTCCCGGCCGCGTGGCGCGCCGCCGCCGGGCAACTGCTCCGGTCGCATCCCCCTGTCGACTTCCGCCCGCAGGCCGAATCCGCCGCCTCTTACCTCAAACGCCGCCTGCTCCGCGGGGCGCCTGTCGACGTCCTCGCCCTCGGCCCCCTCACCAACTTCGGCCTCGCGCTCCGGCAAGAGCCCCGCCTGGGTGCTCCCCTCCGCAACTTCGTCTGGATGGGCGGCGCGCTCGACGCGCCCGGCAACGTCCCCACGGCTCCCACGGCCGAATGGAACGCCTGGCTCGACCCGCTTGCCGCCGACGCCGTGCTCGGCGCCGGCTGGCCCCTCCGCATCGTCGGCCTCGACGCGACCAATCAGGTCCCCCTCACCCCGGCCGACCTCGCCAACCTCACCGGTCTCGCCGCCGAAATCCTTCGCGCCGAGGCCGACTCCCTCGCCGCCGGCCGCTACTTCGCCTGGGACCCGCTCGCCGCCGCCGTCCTCATCGACGCCGCCCTCGCCCGCTGGGAGCACGCCGCCCTCGGCGTCCGTAGACAAGGCCCCGAAAACGGGCGCCTCCTCCGCGTTCCCGCCGCCCGGCCCAACGCCCGCATCGCCACTGCTGCCGACGCCGCCCACTTTCGCCGCGTATTCTTCCCGGTAACCCGCCCCTGACGGCATTTCCATCCCAGCGACATACGACTGTAACCAAGATCGGCGAAACTAAGAGTCTATGTATCGCTTCCGAATTCTGGCCGGCCTTGCGCTGGCGCTTAGTACCCTTAGCGGCATCGCTTCTGCCCAGTCCACACTGGGCGTCGTCGTGGGAACCGTCAAAGACCCCAGCGGCGCCGTCCTGGCCAACGCCGCTGTGCAGTTGACCAACACCGGTGAGAACACCACCCGCGACGGACAGACCACCGCCGAAGGCAACTTCGAATTCCAGAACGTCAAGCCCGGCGTCTACGCCGTCAAGATCTCCGCCCCCGGCTTCCGCGCCTTTGCCGCCTCCGATATCCGCCTCGCCGCCCGCCAAACCGTTCGTGTCGATGCCGCCATGCAGGTAGGCGAGCTTACCCAGCAGGTGGAGGTCACCTCCTCGGCCGGCGTCATCGCCACCGATTCGCCCGTCATCGCCTCGGCCCTCACCACGGAGAAGGTGCTCAATCTACCCGGCAACGTCCGTGGCGTCTCGACGAGCCCCTACGCCCTCATCGCCACCCTGCCCGGCGTCCAGGCCGATAACGGCGGCGGCTACTCTATCCAGGGCGGCTTGCCGGCGCAGAGCGAATCCTCCGTCGACGGTATCTCCATCACGGCCGCCACCGGCAACTCTCCTCAGCGGAACCTGTTCCCCAGCGTCGAATCCATCGCCGAAATCCGCGTCCAAGGCGTCGGCAACAACGCCGAATTCGGCCAGCCCGGCGACGTCACCGCCATCTCGAAGGGCGGTACGAACAACCTCCACGGCGCCGCCTTCTGGTACCACCAGAACAAAGCCCTCGACGCCCGTTCCTTCGGCCAGGCCGCCCTGCCGGCTAAGATCTCGAACGTCTTCGGCTTCACCCTCGGCGGTCCCGTCGTCCTGCCGAAGCTCTACAACGGCAAGAACCGGACCTTCTTCTTCTTCACCCTCGAAAGCCTCCGCCTGCCTCGCCAGGCGACCATTCAGAACACCGTCCCCACCGCGGCCATGAAGACCGGCAACTTCACCGGCGAAACCGTCACGGTCCGCGACCCGCTCACCAACCAGCCCTTCCCTGGCAACACCATCCCGGCGGCCCGCATCAGCTCCATCGCGCGCGCCATCCTCGCCCTCTACCCGGACCCGAACCAGGGCAACCCCAACCGCGTCTCGAACGCCAACTACATCAACAACCTCGACGCCACCACCCGCAGCAACCAGTTCGACGTGCGCATCGACCATCAGTTCTCAGAAAAGCACCTCGTTTTCGGCCGCCTTACGCAGAAAGAGAACCCCTCGCAGGCCGTCAACCGTCTTCTGCTGCCGAACGACTCGACCTATAACGACCATCGCCAGGCCGTCGTCAGCTACACCTGGAGCATCACGCCCACGCTACTCAACGAGTTCCGCGGCGGCATCTCCTTTGCCAAGTCCGGCGCCGTGTTCAACTTCGACGGCCGTGCGTTTACCAACGGGCTCAATCTGCAGGACATCCAGAAAGACATCTTCTTCAACGCCCTGCCCAACTTCGACATTCAGCAGTTCACCGGCTTCTCGAAGGGCCGCCCGGGCCGCGGCGTCAGCTGGAACACCCAGTACATCGACAACCTCACCTGGATCAAAGGCAAGCACACCCTCAAGTTCGGCTTCGCCATCCGCCAGCTCCGTGCCGAAAGCAACCTCGGCTTCACCACCGGCGACAACTACGGCAACTTCGCCTTCTCCGGCAACTTCACCGGCAACTCTTTTGGCGACTTCCTCCTCGCCGCGCCCTTCCAGACCAGCGTCTCTGTCGTCCAGACCGATAACGACGGCCGCGGCACCCACTACCAAGCCTACGTGCAGGATACCTTCCGCGCCACCAGCCGCCTGACGCTTGACTTCGGCCTCCGCTACGAGTTCCAGCCCGGCTACTCCGACGCCGGCTTCAACATCGCCAACTTCGACCGGACTGTCCCGGTCACCGGCCGCGTCATCACCATGACCGACCCGAAGGCTATCCAACTCGTCGCCCCGGCCACCCTGCTCAGTGTCAACGCCTGCCCCGGCGCGGCCATCGGCGGGGTCCCCTGCACCCCGTTCGTCACCGCCAAACAGGCCGGCCTGCCCGAAGCCCTCCGCAAGAACTACAACACCCAGTTCCTGCCCCGCCTCGGCTTTGCCTATCGCATCGGCGACAAGACCACCGTCCGCGGCAGCTACGGCATCTACAACATGGCCCTGCTCGGCTCCATCTTCTTCTCGCTCACCGGCACCGTGCAGAGCGACGTCCGCCAGTTCAGTAACGTCGGTTCGAACGGCCAGCCGCTGTTCTTCCTCCCGCAGACCCGCCCCGGCGGCTCGGCCAGCGGTGTCCGCGGCGGCAACCTCGGCACCTTCCAGTTCCGCACCGCCAACCAGATCGACTTCCGGCCGCCCTACATGATGCAGTGGGGCCTCTCGGTCGACCGGCAGGTCACCAACTCCATGGGCCTCCGCGTCTCCTACATCGCCAATAAGTCCACCAACCTGCCCTGGGCCCCCGACCTCAACCAGGCCCAACCCTCGACGAGCTTCTTTACCCAGCGTCCGCTCACCGACCGCCCCTTCCCCAACTGGGGCCTCATCTACAGCCGCGACGCCGGCGCCAACTCCATCTATCAGGCCGCCCAGGTGGAGCTGAACCGCCGCTTCTCCGCGGGCCTCACCTTCACCGCCGCCTACACCCTCGCCAAGCATCTCGGTGACAACGCCGGCCCCAACCCGGGCAGCTTCGCCGGGGAAACCGGCGGCGGCCGCGTCACCAACTCGCTCGACCGTCGCGCCGACCGCGGTGACGTTTACGCCACCCGCCGGCACCGCAGCATCAACACCCTCGTCTACGAACTGCCCTTCGGCAAGGGCCGCCGCTGGATGGCCAACGCGAACGGCGCCGTCGACGCCATCCTGGGCGGCTGGCAGATCTCCTCGATCCTGAGCCTCCAGTCGGGCCCCTTCCTCACCCCCACCTTCAACGGCGGCGACCCCTCCGGCACCGACGCCCCCTCCCGCGGCACCCAGCGTCCGGACCGCCTCGGCAACGGCGCCGCCGCCAGCCCGGACCGCAACGTCTGGCTCGACCGCAGCGCCTTCCTCTGCCCCGGCCGCACCCCCGGCGCCCTGCAGTTCAACTGCGCCGTCGGCGTCGTCCCGGGCCGCGACCCCAACCCCATCGGCCGCTTCGGCAACTCGGGCGTCGGCATCCTTACCGGCCCCGGCACCTTCGGCTGGAACATGGGCCTGGCCAAGACGTTCAACCTCGTCGAACGTCTCACGATGCGTCTCGAGGGCTCGTTTACCAACGTGCCCAACGCGACCAACCTGGGCGACCCCGAACTCAACATCGCCAACAACAACTTCGGCCGCATTACCGGCGTCCGCGGCGTCGACTTCGGCGCGGGCCGCACCGGTCAGGTCGGCCTCCGGTTGCAGTTCTAGCGTCACACCCTCATTTTGCGAAACGAACCCAACGAGCAAGCCCGGCCCCGCGCCGGGCTGCTTCGTTTCCGGAACTCAGAAACTCAGCTTCAGCGCCAACTGCCCCAGCCGCGACGGCCCGGCCTCGAGAATCCGCCCGAAGTTCGCCGAATTCAAATCGCTCACCGGCACGGCGAAGTTGGCGTGGTTGGCCACGTTGAACACCTCGGCGCGGAACTGCAGCCGCAGCCGCTCGCTCAACGCGAACGTCTTCAGCAGCGAAAGATCGAGATTGCCGAGCCCCGGACCCCGCGCGATGTTCCGCCCGGCGTTGCCGAAGCGGCCCGCCTCGGTCACCGGGTTCAGCCGCCGGAAGGCGCTCCGTGGCAGCCACTGCTCCACCGTCCGCGGCCCCTGGTTCGGATCGGCAATCAGATCCGGCCGGCCGCCGCTGTAGCCCGAAATCGGCGGATGCGACGCCTGCGCGGCCACGTTCGTTGAGTCGAACACGGTGAACGGCGTGCCGGAGTGCGCCGAGTAAATCCCATTCAACTGCCAGCCCTTTTTGATCTCCCAACTGCCGCTCAGAACCACCCGATGGCGGGCGTCGAACAGCGACGGTCCCCGCTCGGCCCGCAGATTGAAAGGATCCTGCGCAATGTCGTTCTCCCCGGCCAGCGGCCGCGCCGCCGCCCCGCCCAGGTTCATCGCCGACAGGTAGTCGAGCGTCTTCGAAAACCAGTAGGAGGCGTTGAACCCGAGCCCTTTATCGAACCGCCGGCTCAGGCTGAACTGCCCGGCGTGATAGGAGGAGTTGGTGATGTAGCTCAGCATCGCCACGTGGGTGAAGTTCGGCGCGTAGAGCCGCCGGCTGTCGGCGTTCTGGGCCGTGGCCCCGGGGCCGAAAACCGCCGGGTTGGCTTCGATGTTGCGCGGCAGGCGGGTCCCTTTCGTGCCCAGATAGCGGGCCTCGGCCACGTAGCCGCCCCCCAGCGCGCGCTGCAGCGTCAGGTTCCAGTTCTGCGCGTAGGGCGGCCGGGCGTTGCGGTCCATCACCACCAGCGTGAGCGGCAGCGGAAACGTGCCCGGCGCCGGACGGCTCACGGTGCCGTATGGGTTCGTGAAGTTCACGGCCGGCCCGCTGAACTGGATCAGCTGCGTCCACGGCAGCGAACTCACCGGCACCTGCGAAGCCACCCCCGACCCGTTGGCGAACGGATCGAAGAAGATGCCATAGCCCGCCCGCACGCTCATTACTCCGCGCCCGTCCGGATTCCACGCCACCCCGAACCGCGGCATCAGCCCCTTCCGGAACACCGGCGCCACCCCGGCCGCCACCCCCGCATCGCCCGGGAACAGCAGCCCGCGCGGCGCCTCCGGCCGCACCGTCGATTGCTGGCCCGGCACAAAGGCGTTCAGCCGGTTCCGCACCTCGGTCAGCGGCGTGTTCACCTCCCACCGCAGCCCGTAGTTCAGCGTCACCGTCCGCCCCACGCGCCACTCGTCCTGCCCGTACACCGACGTCTCCCAACCCCGCATCCCGCGCGACAAGTCGCCCAAGCCCTGATAGAACACCGCCGGCCGCCCCAGCAGCAGATTGGCAAACCCATCGCCAAAAGGCGGCGTTGGCGCGAACACAAAAAACGCGTTGGGCGCGATGGCCTGGAACATGTTCAGATACAACCGCCGCACCTCCGCGCCCGCCTTCCAGGCATGGCGCCCCCGCGCGAGGCTCAACGAATCGGCCGCCTCCCAGCTCGTCTGCGCCGATGTGCGCGGACCCGTAATCGAGCCCCCCACGGGCGAATAGCCGCTCACGTTGAAAAATGGCGCGCTCTGCCCGAGCTGCGAAGCCGAGTCGTAGTTAAAGCCCAACTCCCGCGGCGAAATCCGGTTCAGCCGCTGATCGAACAGGAACACATGGCGGAAGAAGGCCGCCCGCGCCACGTTCACCGCGTGCGGCGACAACACCTGCGTCCCGCTCACGGCCAGCGAGTTCGTCCGCAGGTCGTCCCGCACGGGAAACCCCGGCAGGTCCGACCCGCGAATGGAAATCGGGTTCCGGTTGTATCCGTCCGCCAGCGCGTAGCGCACATTGAACTGCGCCCGCTCGCTCATCAGATAGTCCACGCGACCACCCGCCTGGTTCGATTCGTTCTCGGTCACCACGGTCCCGGTGTACACGGAGGGAGTCGTGTTCCCGAGCGGGTAGAGCTCGGCCACGCGCCGCCCCACGGCGCTCATCTGCGACGGCGGAATCTGCCCGGCGGCAAACAGCCCCGCGCGCTGCGCCGGCGTCGGCACGTTGGCCGAGCGCGTAATCCCCTGCCGGTTGCGGAAGCCCTCGGCGTAGGCGAAATAGAACAGCTTGTTCGCCCGCACCGGCCCGCCCAACGTGCCGCCGAACTGGTTCTGCTTGAGCGGCTCCACCTCGCGCGAAAAAAAGTTCCGCGCGTCAAACACGTCATTTCGGAAGAAATGGTAGAGGCCTCCGTGCAGCTGATTCGTTCCCGACCGGGTCACCACCGAGGTGTTCGAACCGGCCGTGCCGCCATACTCCGGCGGCGCCGTGTGGGTCAGAATGCGAAACTCGCTGATCGAATCGACGGGCGGCCGCAGCGCGAAGCCGCCGTCCATCCGGTTGACGTTTTTGGCCCCGTCGAGCAGGAAGTTGTTCGACTCCGGCCGCTGCCCGTTCACCGAGTACGCCTGCCCGGCGCGCAGCGAGCCGCCCGCCGTGGCGATGCCGTTGGTCAGGTCGGCCACGCCCGCCTGCAGCAGCCCCAACTGCGTGAAGTTCCGGCCGTTCAGCGGCAGATCGAGAATCTCCCGCGTCGTCACCGTCTTGCCGAGCGCGTTGCTTGCCGTGTCCACCAGCGCCGCTTCGGCGGAAACGCTGACCGACTCCTTCACCCCGGCCACCTCCAGCCGGACGTCCAGCCTTCGCACCTGGCTCACCTCGAGCGTCAGCGGTTGGCTCGCAAACCGTGCAAACCCCGGCGCCTCCACCGCTACGGCATACCGGCCCACCGGCAGCATCGCAAAGTGATAGCGTCCCGCCTCCACCGGTGCGGTCTTTACCAACCCGTTGTCCAGATTGGTCACCGTCGCCTTCCCCGCCGGCACCGCGCCGCCCGACCCATCTCTGACACTGCCTTCCACCGTGGCCACCGGCTCCTGCGCTAACGCCGCCAGACCCGCAGCCAATAAGAGAACCAAACGCATCTTCAGAAGGTACCCGCCGGCCCCCGCGCCGCGCAGTAATCGGATTGAACTACCGGTAGGGCAGCGCCCGTGGGGCCTGTCCTTCGATGCAATGGTAGGTCGCCCCCGTCGCCAGGCCCGGAAACTCATCTACCCTGCCGTTCGGCCAACGCACCACCACCCGCTTCACCATCTTCTGCAACCCCACCCCGAACGTCGCCGCCCGCATCGACGAAGACAGATAGCTCGACCCGCTCCGGATCCGCCGCATCTGCCATCCCGCGGCGTCCTCCACCTCCACCACCGCGCCAATCGCGTCCCGGTTCGACACCCGTCCCTCCAACTGAAACCGGATCGACCGGTGCCCGTTCCCCACATCGTTGCGGTACAGATACGCCGGCCCGCCGTTGGTCGTCAGCAGCACGTCCAGATCGCCGTCCCGGTCGAAGTCCCCGAGCGCCAAGCCCCGGCCCACCTTCGGCGCGCGGAAGCCGCTGCCCACCTCGGCGCTGATGTCCCGGAAGCGGCCTTGCCCGTTGTTCAAAAACAGATGCGGCGGCTGCGCGTAGGCCGGCCCCCGCGCCAGGTTGCGCACCGAATCGTCGATGTGTCCGTTCACCGCCAGCAGGTCCAGATGGCCATCGAGATCGGCGTCAAAGAACAGGCACCCGAAGCCGAGGGTCTTGCGCGAGGCCGCCCCGACGCCCGTCTCCTCGGCCCGGTCGAGGAAGCCGCCGCCGGTCCACTCGTATAGGCCGATCATCTCGTTATCGAAGTTCGTCACGGCCAGGCCCTCCCGGCCCGTCCGGCGGAAGTCTCCCGCGTCCACGCCCATGCCGGCCCGCGCCCGGCCGTCTTCGGCGAAGGCCACGCCCGCGCGCACGGCCATCTCGCGAAACGTCCCGTCCCGGTTGTTGCGGTAGAGCTTGTTCGGCTGCGTATCGTTGGCGACGAACAGGTCCGGCCAGCCGTCCTGATCGAAGTCGAGCATCGCCACCCCGAGCGACTTCGACGAGGCGTCGAACAGCCCGCTCTTGGCGGTCACGTCCTCGAAGGTGCCGTTGCCGCGGTTGCGGAACAGCCAGCACGTTGTCCCCCGGTAGGCCTCCGGGGTGCAGTAGGACTTCGTCTTGCCGTCCAGGCTGCAGAAGACATCGGCCTCCGGCGACCAGCGCACGTAGTTGCATACGAATAAGTCCAGGTGCCCGTCGCGGTCGTAGTCAAACCAGACGGCCGAGGTGGAAAAGCCCGTCCGGTTGCCCAAGCCCGCCGCCGCCGTGACGTCGACGAAGCTGCCCCGGCCCGTGTTGCGCAGCAGCCGGTTCTGCCCCACGCCGGTCAGGTACAAGTCC